>JAZRAU010000019.1:0-27296 GCA_045634705.1 Eubacteriales bacterium
TGGCCTCCGACTTTACCGCACGTCGGCTGTTGCCGCGCTTCCCCGCCGCCTCAGCCCCTCGGCTGTGCTTGCGCTTATGCTTGCCGCCTTTGTGCTTGCCTTTCTCCTTGTTTCGGGGGTCCGCCACTCTGCCCACTCCGAGGGTCTGCTTTCTGCGAGCGACAGCGGTGAAAATCTTTACGTGAGCGAGCTGGACACCGACGTCACCCTTTGATTTCGTTCATATTTTCTCTCTGCAACGAATAAAAATAGCGATAGACAAATGTCTGTCGCTTTTTTGTTTCCCACGGAGGCAGTATGAACCAAAATTCAATAAGCATCAATCGAAAAAGCGCCCTTATGGCCGCGCGCCGTGCCACGGCGCTCCTTTTGGGCTTTGCCCTGTTTTTCCTTTTTCTCACGGCACGTATTTTCTGCTTGCAGGTATTTGGCTATGATGACTATCAGGCGCGCGTTATGGACGAGATCACCGTAGCCTCCTCCCTGCGCGCTGAGCGTGGGAATATCTATGACACAAACGGCAATGTCCTGGCAACCACAAAAACCGTATACCGCATCTATATCAGCCCCAAAAACATTGCAAGAAGCGCAAAAAAGACGGGCACAGCCTTAGCCGAAAGGATCGCAGACGGACTGTCGGGCATCTTGGGGGTCAACCGCGAGGACATCTTGAAAAAGGCTGAGAAAACACGCTATCTCGACCAGACGGTAGCGCGCTCTGTGGACGCCGAAGCGGCGTCCGAGGTGCTGGCCTTTATTGAAGAGGAGCAGCTGTTTGGGCTTGTGGGAACCGAGGCAAGTGTATCGCGGCAATACCCCGGCGGAACGCTGGCCGCCCACGTGCTTGGCTTCACGGGTAGCGATAATCAGGGGCTTTTCGGGCTTGAATATTATTACAACGATGACCTTGCGGGTGTGGACGGGGCGTATCTCTCCGCCGTCGATGCACACGGAAACGACAAAAGCTACGGTTACACCACCCTGAAGGAGCCAAAAAACGGCTTGCACCTTGTAACAACGCTTGACACTTACATTCAGCAGTCTCTTGAAGCTACGCTTGCCGAGATCATAGAGGAGTTTGACGTGCGCGACCGTGCCACGGGAATCGTCATGAACGTCAAAACCGGAGCCATTCTTGCCATGGCTACCGCCCCTACCTTTGATCTGAACGCGCCGTATGAGCTTGACAGCTTATCTGCGGCCGTGCTGGCCGGCTCAGGCCTTTCAAAAGAAAGTGAGGAATACAAAAAGAAAAAGAACGAGCTTTTGCTCGAAATGTGGCAGAATAAGCCCGTCAGCACCCTCTACGAGCCCGGCTCTACCTTTAAGATCGTGACCTCGGCAATGGCGCTTGACCTTGGCGTTACAAGCGCCGGCGATGCCAGCTTTTTCTGTGGGGGGAGCTATTCCCCCGTGAAGGGCGTGTCGATCTCCTGTTGGAGAAAGATCGGGCATGGGCGTGGCTTTACGTATTCCTATGGGCTTCAGCAATCCTGCAACTGTGCTATGATGCAGGTCGTGTCCCGCATAGGCAGCGAGAAATTCTACAACTATTTTACGGCCTTTGGCCTGCGCGAGCGGACGGGGATCGACCTCCCGAGCGAGGCAGGATCAATCTTCCACACGTTAGGAGGACTTGGCACGGTAGAGCTGGCCACATCTTCCTTCGGCCAGCGCTTTAAGGTAACGCCCCTCCAAGAGCTTGTTGCCGTGGCGGCGGTAGCCAACGGCGGATATCTTGTCACGCCACACCTCATCGACCGTCTTGTGGACGATGAGGGGAACACGGTCTATGAGTACGAGACGAGGGTGGTCCGCCAGGCGGTATCCACCGAGGCGGCCACGACGGTAGCCGCCATGTTAGAGGAGGGCGTTTCCGGCACCGGTGCTTCGAGAAACGCGTATGCCGCAGGCTATCGCACCGCTGCCAAGACGGGAACGAGCGAGAAGCTTGACAAGGCCGATGCGCACGGCGGATTTTCGCTCCGCATCGGCTCCTGCGTTGCCTTTGCGCCGTACGATGACCCCGAGATCGCCATGATCATCGTGGTTGACGAGCCCACCACGGCGCATTACGGAGCCACAGTTGCCGCACCGTACATCTCACGCATGATGAGCGTATCACTTCCCTATTTCGGTTACGAGCCAGTATATACCGAAAAAGAGACGCAGTACCTTGAAGTGACCATCGGCAGCTATGTCGGTATGACCGTGGGAGAAGCGACAAAGGAGCTGAAAAAGCTGGGCATCACGGCCGATGCGGGAGGTGCCCCAACGGATGCCGTCATTCTCTCTCAAATGCCTGCGGTGGGCGGCTCTCTGAACACCGCGCTTGGCAAGGTGATCCTATACACGGAGGGGGAAAAGCCGACCTCCGCTGTCGTGCCGAAGCTGATCGGACTCCCCTTGGAGGAGGCCGTAAAGAGGCTGTTGGATTCGGGCCTTAATATTCGCCTTATGGGGAACGTGAATGTGGAAAGAGATCCCACTGCCTACCCCAAGGCTTACCGTCAATCGATTGCCGAAGGCACGCCGGTTCCCGCGGGAACCGTCATTACCGTGGAATTTCTGTATGACGATACGGAATAATAAGAAAGACGAGGTGGACCTATGAAGCTATCGGAGCTCCTTTACGAGGGAGAATACAGAGGCGAATACGATCCTGCGCGCATCGAGGTGGAACGCATCGTTACAGACACACGCGCGCTCACACCCGGGTGCCTTTTCATCTGCCTTCGCGGAGCAAGGTTTGACTCCCACACCCTGCTTTCCCTGGTAGAGAACGGAGGGGCTACAGCGGCCATTGTGGAAAAGGACGCTATGATCCCCGAGGGAGTGTCGCTCCCCCTCTTCTTTGTAGAAAGCACGCGACGGGCCATGGCGTTCGCCTTTAGCCGCTTTTACGGCGACCCGCATCGGGAAATGGTGATGATCGGGGTGACGGGAACCAACGGAAAGACCTCCACCGCGACCGTCCTTTATTCCATCCTTCGTGACGCGGGAATGTGCGTAGGGCTGATCGGAACGGCAGAGTGCCTTTATAACGGAAAAACCTATACCCTCCCCGAACGCGCGGACGGCGGCCGCCTGCGCACGATGACGACCCCCGACCCTGACATTCTCTATCCCCTTCTCCGCCTGATGAAGGACGAGGGGGTCACGCACGTGGTCATGGAGGTCTCCTCGCACGCGCTGATGTTGGAAAAGGTGGCACCAATCTCCTACCGTGTGGGGGTATTCACCAATCTTTCGCCCGAGCATATGGATTTTCACAACGATATGCAGAGCTATATGGAGGCAAAATCGATCCTCTTCCGCCAATGCCGTGTTGGCATCTTCAACTGTGACAACGACTATGCCGAGCCGATGATCGCGCGCTCAACGTGCGAGGTGCGGCGGGGCAGCATACGAAAAAAGAGCGATCACAGGGCCACCGACATTGAGCTGAAAGGGGCATCCGGCATCGCCTACACCTACGCTGGCCCGGGGATCCGCTTGCGGATACGCTCCACGCTCCCCGGTATCTTTTCGGTCGAGAACTCACTCTTAGCGCTTATGGCGGCCTTAGAGCTGGATATCTCCCCCTTAACGGCGGCAAGCGCCCTCGCCAAAAGGATCGATGTGCCTGGCCGTATGGAGCGTGTGCCCCTGGGGGCCGGACAGGACTTTTGTGTTTTCATAGATTACGCACATACCGAGGCCGCCTTAAAGGCGCTCCTCACTACGGTGCGCGCCTTCCGCAAAGAGTGTGAGAGGATCGTGCTGGTCTTCGGGTGCGGCGGCGACCGCGACAAGGAAAAACGTGCTCCTATGGGAAAAATCGCCGAGGAGCTGGCCGATCTTGTTATTGTGACATCGGATAACTGTCGCACTGAGGACCCAAAAAGCATCATTGACGACATTCTTTCGGGAATGAAGCATCCTGAGCGCGCACGGGTCATAAAAAGCCGCCGCCGTGCCATTTTGGAGGCGATCCTTTCCGCACAGGCAGGGGATATTGTGCTGCTTTGCGGCAAGGGTCACGAGACCTACGAGATCACGGCCGGCGGCGTCCGTCATTTTGATGAACGAGAGATCGTGAAGGCGGCGCTTGAAAAAAGGAAAAACGGGGATACTGATAATGAGAATTGAATTGCCCTTTCCCTTAACTCTGGGGGATATCCGTCTGGCCGTGGGGGCTGAGAGCGAAAAAAATGACGGCACCCCTGTTACCGTCATCACTACCGACACGCGCAAGCTACGCAAAAACGACCTTTACGTGGCCTTGCACGGCGCAAGAGATGACGGACACCGCTATCTTGAGGCTGCCAGGGCAGCCGGAGCCCTGGCCCTGGTATCCGAGATCGAGGCAACGGGAGGAATTAAGGTAAAAAACACCCACTCCGCTCTTCTGGATATCGCCGCTCTGTCTCTCGAGCAACGCCGCGTGCCCGTGATCGCCATAACGGGGAGCGTAGGAAAAACAGGAACAAAGGATGCAGTAGCTGCGGCGCTTTCTCCGCGATACAAGGTCCATAAAACAAGGGAAAATGAAAACAATGAGCTGGGTATCGCCAAAACCGTTCTTTCGAGAAATGCAAACACGACATTACTTGTTTTGGAAATGGGGACCAACCACCCGGGGGAAATTTCGCCACTCTCCCGCTGTGTGTCCCCCGATCTTGCTATTATCACCGCCATCGGCTCCGCCCACATCGGCGCCTTTGGAACAAAAGAGGCCATTCTTGCGGAAAAGGCCTCTATTACCGACGGCATGCGCGACGGAAAGCTTTTGGTCCTTGGCGATGACCCCCTTCTTTCCTCGCTTTGCTTACCTATCAAAAAAAGAACGATCGGCATGTATACCAAGGCCGATTTTTGTGCCGAAGGAGTATACTCCTCACGATTTGGAACCTCTTACACCCTTAAGGCCGAAGGAGTGCGGCAGAGGGTTTTTCTGCGCGGCGCCGGCCGACCGCGGATCCTTGCCTCACTGTTTGCCTTGGCCTCCGCCGTCCACTTTGACGTTCCCTTAACACGCGCCGCCGAGGCGCTCCTGCGTATGCCGCATGCCGAAGGGCGCGGAAGCGTTTACGAGGTTGGCGGTGTGCTTCTTATAGACGATGCTTACAATTCCTCACCCGAGGCGGTATCCGAGGGGATCTCTCTCCTGAATGCCACAGCGGGTGGTAGACGCAGGATCGCCGTCCTCGGTGATATGCTGGAGCTCGGCGAATGCACAGAGCCACTACACCGCACGGTGGGGGCTATGGCATCAAGGACCGACCTGCTGTTTGCCTTTGGCGCCAGCGCCGATGCGATCGCGGCGGGAGCCTTGGAGGCGGGAGCCGTACCCGAAGCGATCCGTCTCTTTCACAACGCCGAGGAATGCACAAAAGAACTACTTGCCGAGCTCTCGGACGGAGATGCCGTTCTCGTCAAGGCCTCCCATGCCCTTGGCGGCGGCAGCATTGTGGAAGCCATAAAAAACCGCGGGAGGGGCACTCCCCGATAAAAGAAAGGACACCGTATGTCTTTCGTACTCCTCTTTCTTCTGACGTTTTTTCTCACTCTCACACTCACGATCACTCTGATACGGGTCCTGCTTCCCATCCTTAAACGGCATCACGTTGGTCAAAAGATATTAGAGATCGGCCCTGCCTGGCACAGCAGTAAGGAAGGGACACCGACCATGGGCGGGCTGGCCTTTTTGCTATCCACCACGCTCTCCCTGACTGTGTCCGGTTTTTTGTATGCCGCCAATCTCCCTTCTCTTTTCTGGCGCCCGATCCTTCTCACGGTGCTGTACGCGCTCTCGTGCGCGGCGGTGGGGATCGTTGACGATATGACAAAATTCAAAAGGAGCCAAAACGAAGGCCTTACTCCCCTCCAGAAGCTCACGCTCCAGATCACCTTTGCCACCGCTTATATTGCGCTTTTGCACCTTTACGGCCATCTGGATACTGATCTCTATATTCCTTATTTTAATACCGTTATCGAGCTTGGTGGCTTTTATTATTTCTTTGCAATTGTGCTTGCCGTTGGAATGGTGAACTTTGTCAACCTTTCCGACGGAATTGACGGTCTTTGCGCCTCGGTCTCTCTGGTGCTTGGCGCCTTTTTCGCCATTGCCGCCACCCGTCTTGCCGAGGAGGCGGCCATGCTTACCGCCACCGCCATGATCGGCGCCGCGCTCGGTTTTTTGTTCTTTAACCGCCACCCCGCGCGGATCTTTATGGGAGACACGGGCTCTCTCTTCCTCGGCGGTCTTGCGGTCGGATGCGCCTTTTTGCTGGATATTCCGCTTCTCTTACCCATTGCGGGCTTTGTCTTTGTCTTTGAGGGGATCAGCGTGGTTCTTCAGGTCGCTGTCTTCAAGCTGACAGGAAAACGCCTCTTCCGTATGGCCCCCTTCCACCATCACCTTGAAAAATGCGGCTTCAGCGAAAACAGGATCGTCCTGCTCTTTGTGCTTGCGGGGCTGGCTTCGGCCGTTATGGCGCTTTTGGGGGTGGTGCGATGAGGGGGAAGGAGCTTGTTCGTCGCCTAAAGAGACGGGATGCCGAGGGGCACCGCCTTGACGGTGTTTTGGTCACTCTCATTCTTCTTTTGGTGAGCATTGGCTCTATCATGGTGGCCTCAGCAAGCTACGCTTACGCCGAATCCCGTTATAACGATGCGGGGTATTTCACAAGAAAGCAGATTCTTTTTGTGGCGCTCGGAATTTTGGTTATGCTGGCTGCATCACGGGTTCCGTCGCGGCTTTGGTGGAAAATCACCCCCGCCGCCTACGGAGTTACTGTAGTTCTGCTTTTATGCACCCTGGCCTTTGGTCTGACAGGCAACGGCGCCCAGCGTTGGATTGCTCTTGGCCCGCTGACCTTCCAGCCCTCTGAGCTTGCCAAGCTGACACTTGTTCTGATGCTGGCACGCTATTTTACCGCCTTTAGCGATAAGGTCACAGGGAAAGCGCGGGGGCGATTCCTTTACGGCATCGTGTATCCCTTGGGGATCACAGGTCTTTTCTGTCTGCTTGTCGTCCTCCAACGCCACCTTTCGGGCCTTATCATTATAGCCTCTATCGGGATCAGCGTTATGTTTCTTTCTGGATCCTCAAAAAAGGTCCTGGGCCTTCTTTGCGGCGCAGGTGTTTTGGGGGTGGGCGCGCTGGCCTTTACTCTGGAATATGCGCGGGAGCGCATCACCGTATGGCTGGACCCCGCCGCATATCCCCTGGAAGGCGGCTGGCAGACCCTACAGGGAATGATGGCCATAGGCTCCGGAGGCTTTTTCGGCCTTGGGCTTGGTAACAGCCGCCTGAAGTACAGCTGGGTCTCCGAGCCGGCCAACGACTTTATCTTTACGATCACCTGCGAGGAGCTTGGCTTTCTCGGAGCCGCGCTCATTCTGCTGCTCTTTTTTCTATTTATCCGCCGCGGGTGCCGTTTGGCTCTGGGAAACGATGACACCTTCTCCCGCATTGTAGCCTTGGGAATCACGACCAAGGTGGCCATTCAGGTCCTACTTAATATCGCCGTCATCACCAACACGATCCCCAACACGGGGATCTCACTCCCCTTTTTCAGCTATGGCGGCACCTCGCTTCTCGTGCTTTTTCTTGAAATGGGGATCCTGCTTTCCGTTTCAAGGAGAAGCGTACTCTCTTACCGATAATCCACCTTAACCCAGGAGGCAAAATGAAAATTCTTCTGACGGGCGGAGGAACTGCGGGGCATGTCAACCCCGCGCTGGCCATTGCCGAGACCGTAAAAGCCAATCTCCCTGCCGCCGAGATCCTTTTCTGTGGGACAGAGCACGGTATGGAGCGCCGTCTTGTAGCGGAGGCGGGATATCCCTATTATCCCATTCAGGCCATGGGGCTTTCGCGCTCGCTATCGCTAAAAAATTTGCGCGCCCTGTATCTTGCCATAGCCTCTCCACAGAGGGCCAAACGGCTTTTGCGTACGCTCTCCCCCGACCTTGTGGTTGGAACAGGGGGATACGTTTCCTGGCCCGTGCTTTCGGCCGCAGCTTCGCTCGGACTCCCCACGGCACTTCACGAATCCAATGCCATCCCCGGGCTGACTGTAAAGCGCCTTGCGAGGCGCGTAGACCTCCTTATGCTGAATTTTCGTGAGGCGGAAAATGCGCTCGGAGACGCCAAAAGGATCGTGCATGTGGGCAATCCCCTGCGCCACGGCTTCGCCTCTATAACAAGAGAAGCGGCCCGTCTGCGCCTGGGGATCCCCATGGCGGCACATCTTACCGTTTCCTTTGGCGGAAGCCTCGGTGCTATGGCGCTTAATCAAGCGGTGCTTGATCACTTTGAGCGCTACACGTTACGCTCCGCCGGGGAATACCATATCCACGGGTGCGGCAACCGATATTATTCCGACGTCATAAAAGAAGCAGCTCACCGCTTCGGTCGCCTACCCGAGCGCATCCGTCTTTGCGAATATCTTAACGAAATGCCGATGCTCATGGCGGCGGCCGATCTTCTGATTTGCCGGTCCGGCGCTATGACAGTGACCGAGATCGCGCTCTCGCACCGTGCTTCGATCCTCATTCCCTCGCCAAATGTGGCAGGCGATCACCAGACAAAAAATGCTGAGGCGCTGTCCTCTCTTGGCGCGGCGCTCCTGCTGCCCGAGAACAAATTGACCGGAGATGCGCTGTCGGCGGCGGTTTCCTCTATCCTTGGAAACGAAGAAAAAAGGGCCGCCATGGAGAAGGCGGCCGGCGGCTTTGGCATCCCCGATGCCAATCGCCGAATTTTAACTGAGCTTTTAGCGTTAACCAAAAAGAAAAAGGACGGTGCCGAATAAGGCACCGTCCTTTACTGTTTTATTCGGCTTCCTCGGGAGTCTCCAGCTCCTTGATAAGACCTTCCCCGATAAGGGTCTTGGTATCACGGTAGCTGTAGGACGAGAGGAAATCAAGATCCTGCGTTTCGCCTCTCTCGATGTCATAATTCGCCATCATCTCGGAAACGAGGAATTTGGCCTTGCGGAGGCCAAGATCGCTCTTGATGCGGATCATCATAGGAACCTTGGCATAGGCATTCGTGCCGCTCTTATCGGTCTGATGATATTTCTCGTACTCGTAGGCGCCCGGATCAAGGGCGAGGTAAACGCAAAGGCTCTTACCGCGCACAACGATCTTGGCGAGCTGGAGACGCCCGCGATTGAAGGCATCGTGCTTCCAGCTGATGCGCGATTTCACAAGGTTATACGAGAGGATCTCATTCTTGATCTCGGCATAGTAATTCTTGAGAGCCTCAGGGGCCTGAATGACACGCGCCGTAAAGCTGCGGCTGTAACGAATGATCATATGGAAGGTGCGGCCATTCACCGTGACCTCGCGGATCTCACTTTCTTCCTCCTCCTCGTCATCCTCATCCTCGGCAACAGGCCCCTCGACAGGGGCAGGAGCAGACTCAACCACAGGAACGGGAGTCGGCGCCTCCATGGGAGCGCGCTCGGTTATGGGAGCCGGCACTTCGGCAGGAGCGGGAGCAACAACTCTTGCGGCCTCACGCTCAAGCGCTTCACGAATGATGACCTGAATCTCGGGCTCGGAGGGTTCTTCACAAGGCACCTCGGCAGGAGCTTCCTCCACACACTCCTCGGTCACAGGGGCTTCCTCCACGACCTCGGGAACTTCGATCACGCCAAACAGCACAAGGCTTTTGGCCTTCATACGGCGGCGAGCCTTGGAGACCTGCATCATATCCTCATCGGTAAACCAAACCTCAGGAGTCACGTCCCCAGTACCGTTGTCCACCGAAAGGGCCGCAACCGAGAACTTCTGGAACACCTTGCAGGAATAAACCGCGGTGCCGACGTTGGTCTGGCAGTATATGTATCTTCTCCGGAGAAGGCGAGTCCAGGCCCAAAGAAGGAGAACCCAAAGAACAAGCGCCGCAATCTCAGCGATCTGAATGGCACCAGCAAAGGGAATGACGCCCAGAAGAAAATCGAAGGCAGGCTCGGAAATGGGCGCAGCAAGATCCTTGATCTCGGCAACGGCACTATCCACGGCCTCAATGCCGAGGGTACCGAGAAGCTCCAGCGAGCAAAGAAGGAGCGCCGCCGTGGCAACAAGCCAAAGCAGGAAGTGGAACAACAGCATACATCTGCGATATCCGTTACCGCCCTTCAGTTTTTTTGCGTAGGTCTTTACTAACATAGCAACCCCTTTCCAACATGGCGTATAAATTGTTTTGAAAACACGCACACGCATCTACTATATTAAAATATAACATATCTTTTTTCCAATTTCAATAGGTCGAGAGCGAAAAAATTAATATTTTTTTCTTTTTTCTCACTCCCTGTCACGGAAAGGCGGTTTTATGTAAAGAAAGATATGCATTCCTCTATTTTGGGGAAATGGCAGAAATGCCTTACTTTTTCCCCTTCTCGGTATGATCCTTCTGCAATGACTTGCTTTTTCACGCATATGTACGGAGAGCAAAAGCGAGAAGCGCCTCCTTTTCATTGGGAAGCTCCTGCTCGATCACGCGGGTGTAGAGAATCTCCAAGAGATCTCCCAGTCCCTTGCCCTTAGGGATACCAACCTCGCACAGGTCCTTGCCCGAAACGGCAAGATGCGAAAGAAGGTACGGCGCCCCCTCCCGAAGGAGCGCGGAAAGCTCCTCACGGACAAGAGGATCGGCAATGCCGTGTGAAGCGCGAAGAATAAGCGCGGCTTCCAGCGGTTTCCTCCCCTCCCGACGGAGAAGGCGACAAAGATCGGCTCTTTTCGGTGAAAGTGGGGCGAAAAAAAGGCGGATAAGCGAGCCGACAGCGCGGACTGTGGCATTATCGGCGCGAAGCCCCGTTAATACGGTCGCGGCGCCGCTCTCACCGAGGGAAAGCAAAAGGTCGGCAAACCGGAACACGGGATCCGCGGGCAATGCCCCAAAGGCGGTGCTGAGGCGGGCGCCGGGGAGAAGGAGAGCGATGATGCCTTTATACTCCGAAGGCACCGATGCAGCCGCAGGGCCTACGACAAGGCGCGAAAGCTCCTCAGGGATGCGCTCGGCGGCCACACTAAGGATCGTAGCCGCCAGCTCACGGGCCGCGGCAGCGGTTTCCGCTTCAAGCAAAAAGCCGAGGGTTGAGGCAAAGCGCAAGGCGCGCAGAATACGCAGGGCATCCTCACCGAAGCGCTTGCGTGCATCTCCAACGGCTCTGAGGCAATGGGCGGCAAGATCCTCCCTGCCACCGTAAGGATCGGCAAGACCGCGCGTTGGCGAATAGGCCATAGCGTTCACTGTAAAGTCACGCCTTGCCAGGTCCTCGGTAAGCGAGGGGGTAAACATAATGCTGTCAGGGCGGCGGTGATCGGTGTAGTCCCCGTCCACACGGTAGGTAGTGATCTCCAGCGGCATACCGCCCGACAGCACCGTCACGGTTCCGTGACGCACCCCCGTCTCGATCGTGCGGCAATCAGAAAAGACAGCCAGTGTTTCCTCGGGGTGAGCTGAAGTGGTAATATCAAAGTCGTGAGGGGGCACACCGCGGAGAAAATCACGGACACACCCACCGACAAGGTACGCCTCATGGCCCGCCGCCTCTAAGCGGTCAAGGACCTCGGAAACGGCAGTGGGAAGAAGAAACTCATTCATATAGACCTCTCATTCTATGATCGGCAAGGAGCGCAACAGCTTGACCCTTTGGCGGTAATCGGGAAGATAGCGGGCAACGATCTCATAAAATCCTTTCGAGTGGTTCATTTCCTTGCGATGAGCCAGCTCATGCACCACCACGTAATCGATGATCTCCTCGGGATGAGCCATAAGACGGAAGGAATAAGAGATGTTACCGAGCGACGAGCAGCTTCCCAAGCGGCGGCGGGCCGAGGTGATCCCAACACTCTCGTAGCTGATCCCCATACGCTCGGCCCAGCGAGCAGTACGCGCAGGAAGGTCCTCCTTGGCCCTTCGGTGAAGGGCGGACTTCTCTTCCTCCGTAAGGGGCTGTCGGCGGCGCGCCTGAAGCTTTGCAAGACGGCTTTCGGCCCAGGCACGATGCGCCTCAAAGAAGGCACGGATATCCTTCTCGGGAACCGAAAGCGGCGCGCGCACCAGCACCTCCCCCTTGGGGGTCAGCTCCAGCGCAAGCGTGCGGCGTGCCGAGCGTATAACGCGATACTCCATGGGCCGTCTCCTTTTTTCTTTCATTATAGCACATATTTTGAAAAATGGCTATACTGCACAAAGAAAAAGGCTACGACGCACCAAGCAAGGAGCCGTAAAAGCCAAAAGGAGAAGCAGCGCTCGAGCGATAGGCGGCGTTGTATTGCCGCCCCGTGTGGGTCTCTGAGATGCCAACATACTCGCCGTACGGCAATAGAGAGGCAAAAAACGGAACGTCGGCATCGGTGGCGGGGCTTCCCTCACCGAGGGGGCGATACACGTACTGAGCATCACGCACCGTGACCTGCACAGGGAAACGGCGGTCGCTCACTCGGATAAGTCCGCGGCGCACAAGCCTGGCGTTCTCAAGGGGGGCATCGGTTAGAGGGGTTCCGTCGATGTCGGCGGCAACACCGCCGTCCTCACCGCAAAGCACGCCCACATGCCAGGTGCAAGGGGCCTTTGGCATAGTTTCGGCGGTAAACCACCCCACCGTTGCTCGGTTGCCGCGTGGGTCGCAAAGGCAATCGACCGTCAAAAGCCCACCGCCGTCACGGCAGAAGCGGCATTCATAGACGCCGCTTGCCAGAGGGAATTCGGTAAACCGATCGCTGTCGGCGGCTATCTCACGGTGCAGCTCCCCCATAACCGCATTAAAAACGGCAAGCTGGGGTCTTCCGGCGATTGAGGTGCTTCCATTCTCGGAGCCGCACCATATTCCGCAAAGGTAGTAGGGAGAATACCCCACGAACAGCTTATCGCGCCCCTCGCTTGAGGTTCCGGTTTTTCCTGCCACGGGAATGCCGCCCGCAAGGCGAATGCCGTTGGCGGTGCCGCCCCTGACTACCCCTTCCAACAGCTTTGTCATGATCGAGGCGGTTTCTTTCTTGATCGCCACATGCTCCTCGCGCTCGTTTGTAAGCAAAAGTTTACCCCGATTGTCGTAAACCGCGAGGTATGTGCGTCCCTTTCGGAAGGTACCGTCGCTTGCCAGAGGCGTATAGGCCGAGGTCAGCTCGCGGAGCGATACCCCGTAGGAAAGCTGTCCGAGCGCCAGAGGGGCCTCGGCAAGATCGGTAAGCGTTGCCCCCCCTTCTCCCGTGCCACGGCGAACGAGGGTGGAAATCCCCAGCGTGTGCGTAAGAAAGGAATAGGATTGTTCCTTTCCGAGACGGCGCAAAGCACGGACGGACACTGTGTTTTTCGAGGTGGCTATGGCCGTACCGAGATCAACAAGCCCTTGATAGGTCTCAGGGAAATTTTTGGGCCAGGCGCGCATCTCCTTTCCCAAAAACTCTAAGGGAACGTCATCAAAGACCGTGCCTGAGGTGATAAGCCCTGCGTCAAGCGCGGGAGCGTAGACCGAAAGCGGCTTTAAGGCCGAGCCGGGGGTATGAGGTACCGTGGCATGGTTAAGGAGGCGGTTCCCACCTTTTACACCTGCCCCGCCCACAATACCCAAAATGTCTCCTGTCCCGGGATCAATGACCGTACCGGCATACTGCACTCCGTCCGCTGCGGAAAGCGAGCGAAAGGTCTTTTCCATGGCGGCCTGCACACGGAGATCGGCCAAGGTATAGATCTTCAATCCACCGCCGTAAAGCAGGCGGAGAGCAGCCGCGCGGCTGTACCCCGCCCTTTCGCAAAGGTCGGTGAGCACGTCATCGATCACCGCCTCGGTGTACCAGGAATAGACGGTACCGGGGTCGGAAACGCCGTGTGAGAGAGGCACGATCTCCTCGCGGAGGGCCGTGAGATGCGCTTCCTCGCTCAGCATACCGTATTCCCTCATCTTGCCAAGGATCACGTTCCTGCGCTCGCGGTTGGCATCACCGTGCTTCAGAATGTCGTAGCGGGCGGGAGCGTTGATGATAGCGGCAAGGGCGGCACACTCGGCATCCGTCAGCTCATCGGGGCGCTTGCCAAAGTAACGCTCGGCTCCTGCTCCAACACCGACCGCGTTCTCCCCCATAGGAACGATGTTCAGGTAAAGCTCTAAGATCTGCTCCTTGGTAAAACTGCGCTCAAGAGCCACCGCACGGTAGATCTCACGCAGCTTGCGCGCAGCACTGACTTCACTGTCACCCGACAGATTTTTGATGAGCTGCTGGGTGATGCTGGAGCCACCGAAGCGGTCATCAAAGTGAAGGACCTGATTGAAGGCCGCCTTGACCGTCCGCAACCAATCCACGCCGTCATGCTTAAAAAAGCGATGGTCCTCGGCGGCAAGAAAGGCGTTTTTTAGATTTTCGGGGATGTCCTTATACTCGGTCCAAATAGCATTTTCCGCCCCATAGAGACGCTCGCTTTCCCATTCGGTGGCAGCATACACATCAGCGCCGCGATTGGCATTATAATAGAGGCGTGTCGTCCGTGAGCCACGGGATGCGAGAAATAGCTCGGCATCCGCCTCGGTATCCACGGTAAAAGACAAATAAACGGCCACGGCCGTTATCGCCGCTATGACAAGTGCCAGCAGTGTGATCAGGAGCGCAAGAAAAATGCGGCTTCCTCTTCTCTTCTCTTTTTTCTTCATACCAAAAAAGGCGCGACCGCATGGCGGTCGCCCCCATACCTCGCATACGATATCAAAAACAGTATGCACAGGTCGCAAGGGTTTCATTGTTCCTTTTCGGTGTTACCAAATTTTTTGGAATAAAAAACGCGATGAAGATACAGCCCATCGGGCGGAGCCGTCATTCCCGCAGCCGTGCGGTCACACGCCGCAAGGATCGCAGGGACAGAATCGGCCTCACGGCGGCCAACACCGATCTCAAAAAGCGTTCCCGTGATGATACGCACCATGTTATAAAGAAAGCCGTTGCCCGTAACGGAAAGCGTAACCAGGGGGCCTTCACGCGTAAGGCCAAGGGCGGAAATGGTGCGGACACGGTCCTCAATATCGGATTCCGTACACATAAACGATGTAAAATCGTGTGTGCCGATAAAATCCCCTGCGGCGTGGCGCATGCGCTCAAAGCCCTCCTCGGTCAGGCGGTACGGCATTTGCCAAACGCGGAAGGTGAGAAAGGGATCGGGGGGATAGCCAAAGCGCAAGAGGTAACGATACTCCTTGCCGAGAGCATCGTAGCGTGGGTGAAAGCCGGGGGGCGCCTCCTCGGAAAAGGTAATGGAAAGATCGTGCGGCAGATACTGAAGCATGGCAGCAGGAAGCGCCTTGGGGGGAATGGCCGCCGACGGCAACGTAGGCTCTAATGTGAGATAAAATTCCTCGGCATGGACACCGCTGTCGGTGCGGCTGCACCCCGTGATGAGACAGGGACAGCCAAAAAGCTTTTCACTGGCGGTATGAAGCTCCCCCTGCACTGTGCGCCCATTTTTCTGCACCTGAAATCCGCAAAACTCGGTGCCCACATAGCGGATACGCAAAAGGTACTTCATAGGACGCCTCGCATAAATGTCGGCTCGGGCAGATACGCATTACCGAAAAACACGGCGGCAAGGCACACAGCAGCGATCAGGAGAAAGAGCCAATCCCTGCCGTGGCACTTCATGGTGCGCAGGCGCGTTCTTCCCACGCCGCCGCGGTAACAGCGACATTCCATAGCCGTGGCAAGCTCCACGGCCCTTCGGAAGGAGGAAACAAAGAGAGGAATGATGATAGGAACAAGGGCACGGATACGGCGGAAGAGTGAGCCGGACGTAAAATCGGCTCCGCGTGCCTTCTGCGCGCACATGATGCGGTCGGTCTCCTCCATGAGCGTGGGAACAAAGCGGAGAGCGATCGTCATCATCATGGCAAAATCATAAACGGGAATTTTGAGATAGGTCAGGGGATGAAGCAAGCGCTCAAGTGCATCGGTCAGATTGGTGGGAGTGGTGGTATAGGTAAGGAACAGCCCCGTGGAAATGACCAGAAGAAGAATTCGCAAAGAAAGAAGCGCCGCTCGGATCAGCCCCTCGGGATACATCTCGATCCGAATGCGGGAAAAGAGCGAGAACGAGAAGAGGGGGGCTCCGTCTCCCTTCGTCATGAACGCCGCAATGAGAGATGTGAACACAAGAACGAACGCCAAGGGACGGACACTACGGAGAATCATACTGAGGGGAATACCGCCAAGCACCACAAGAAGAAGGACGAGCGCCGTCAGGAAGGCATAACACCAAAGGCTGGTTGCCGAAAAAAGCCCAACGATCAGAAGGATCGCCGAGAGGATCTTGATGCGGGGGTCAAGCCGGTGCAGAAGCGAGCTTCTATGATAATACTGTCCAAGCGTCATATCTCTCATAGCACTGCCTCCCCTCGCAGGACGCGAAGAAGCGCCGTCTTTACACTCTCCACGGTATAGAGATCGCCTTCCAGAGGAACCCCGTGGCGCCGGAGCGCCGCAGCGATCTTGGCAACCTCCGGCACGTCAAGCCCAATGGCATCCAGCTCCTCAGCGCGGGAAAAGACCTCGGACACCGAGCCTGTCATATAGACGCCACCGTTGTTCATAACCACAACGTCATCGCAGTAGTGAGCCATATCCTCCATACTGTGACTGACAAGAATGACCGTAGTCCCGCTGGTTTTTCCGTATTCCCAAAGCCCTGTCAAAATCTCACGGCGACCTCGGGGATCAAGACCGGCGGCGGGCTCGTCAAGGATCAGGACCTCAGGGCGCATAGCGATCACCCCGGCAATGGCCACACGGCGGCGCTGACCGCCCGAAAGGTCAAAGGGCGATTTGTCAAGCAGCTCCTCGCCAATCCCCACAAACGCGGCCGCCTCGGCTACGCGTCGATCGATCTCCTCGGAAGAAAGCCCCATGTTGCGCGGTCCAAAGCCGATATCGGCACGGACGGTGGCATCAAAAAGCTGATGCTCGGGATACTGCATCACAAGGCCCACGCGGAAACGTATCTTGGTGATCTCCTTGGGCTTTTCCCAGATATCCTTTCCCAAGAGAAGCACGCGCCCCTCGGTCGGGCGCAGAAGCCCGTTCAGCATCTCTACAAGTGTGGATTTTCCCGAGCCGGTATGCCCGATGACACCGGTAATGCGCCCCTCACCAAAGGCAAGGTCCACCCCCTTGAGGGCGGCGGTGGCAAAGGGCGTCTTGGCACTGTATTCGTAGGAAACGCCGCAAAGCTCCAAAATGTTATTCATTGCGCGCCCCCCCTAACAGCGAAAGGATCGCCTTCGTGCAATCGGATGGGTCCGTAAGACCAAGAGGAAGCGGAAAGCCGGCGCGCGACAGCTCGTAAAGCAGGGCCGTGCCTTGCGGAGCATCCAGCCCCACCTCACGAAGCTCCTCAATGTGAGAAAACACCTCGTGGGGCGCACCGTCAAGAACAATGGAGCCGTCATTGATGACGATCACGCGGTCAGCCTTGGCCGCCTCCTCCATATAGTGCGTAATGTGGAGAACCGTAATGCCCTCCTCGCGGTTGAGCTTTTCCATGGTCTCCACCACCTCCCGCCGTCCCGAGGGGTCCAGCATGGCCGTGGACTCATCAAAAACAATGCAATCGGGCTTCATAGCAATGACCCCCGCCACGGCAACACGCTGCTTCTGACCGCCCGACAGGCGGTGGGGGGCGCACTGCTCATACCCTTGCATACCGACAGCGGCGAGCGCCTCGTCCACGCGAGCGCGGATCTCGGCCTGTGGGATCCCGAGGTTTTCAGGGCCGAAGGCAACGTCCTCCTCGACCATCGTGGCCACCAGCTGATTATCGGGATTTTGGAAAACCATACCGATCTTTTTGCGTATGGCAAAGGTCACGGCCTCCTCCTCCTCGGGAGAAACAGCGACCCCCTCAGGGCCGACCTCAATGCCGTCAACAAAGAGCTTACCCGACGTGGGAAGGAGAATGAGGTTCAAAAGCTTGGCAAAGGTCGATTTTCCCGACCCATTATGCCCTAAAATTGCTACATATTCGCCTTTTTGTATGGTAACGTTTACATCGGAAAGCGCCGGTATAGGCGTGGTCCCCTCCCCATCATCGTAGCTGAAGGAGAGGTGCTCCGTCCTTATAAAATCATTCATAAGTCACCTCAAAACACGTGACGGACGCTACCGCCGCACGGCAAAACGCCACCCGTGCTGGTAACGGGAAGCCCCAGCTCCTCCGCCTCCGAGGTGCCGCCAAAGCGCGCGCCGATGTGCAGCTCTGTCATATACTTCATAGCCGAGACAGAAAGTCCCGTTGTGTAAGAATTCAAGAGAAAAAAGAGTGGGGTGTCCGAGAGGACTCCCGAAACGAGAGAAATCAGGGAATCGATGTTCTCCTCGATCTTCCACACCTCACCGCCGGGACCGCGCCCGTACGAGGGGGGATCCATGATCACGGCATCGTAACGATTGCCACGGCGGATCTCGCGCTCAACAAACTTTTTACAATCGTCAACAATGTAACGGATCGGCGCCTGGGAAAGGCCGGAAAGCGCGGCATTTTCCTTGGCGGCCTCCACCATCCCGCGTGAAGCATCCACATGGCAGACAGAAGCCCCCGCATACGCGGCGGCCACGGTAGCCCCGCCCGTGTAAGCAAACAGATTCAGCACCTTAATGGGACGCCCCGCGCCGCGAATAAGGCGCATCATAAAGTCCCAGTTGGCCGCCTGCTCGGGAAACAGGCCCGTGTGCTTAAAGCCCGTGGGCTGAATGCGGAAGGTGAGGGGGCCATAGGTGATGCGCCATTTCTCGGGGAGCGAGTTCTCGCTCCAAGCGCCGCCCCCACTCCGCGAACGCTTATAACCGGCGTCCGCCCTTCCCCAAAGAGCACGGGGGCGCTCGGTATGCCAGATGACCTGGGGGTCGGGGCGGATAAGAACGTACTTGCCCCAGCGCTCAAGGCGCTCCCCGTCCGAGGTATCCAAAAGTTCATAATCCTTCCATTGATCGCTGATCCACATACTCTGCTTCTCTCTCTTAATGATTAAAATAAGGGGCCATGCGCGACCCAAGACACTGGGCGTGACAATAGGCAATGGCGAGGGCATCCGCGGTGTCATCCGGCTTGGGAGGCGCGGGAAGCTTCAAAAGCGCCGTCACCATTTCAATGACCTGATGCTTGTCCGCCTTGCCGTATCCGACAACGGCCTGCTTGACCTGGGGCGGCGTATATTCACTGATAGGAAGCCCGCGCCCCGCGGCCGCGGCCAGAATGACGCCGCGCGCCTCGGCAACCGCGATGCCCGTGGTGATGTTGTTGGTAAAGAATAACTCCTCAATGGCCATTTCATCGGGCTTATATTTATCGATGAGGGCATTCATGTCGTGAAGGATCGAAAGAAGGCGATCCTCGACCTTGGTATGCGCGGGGGTGCGTATGGCGCCGCACGCCACGGGAATGCACCGGAAGCCGCGCTTTTCTATCACGCCCCAACCAACAATGGCAAGGCCGGGATCGATGCCGAGTATCCGCATTTTTTCGCACTCCTTCCTACATACTGATCCCATTATACCATTTTTTCCCCGAAAGTCAAAATAATTTTCTTCAATTTGCAAAAAAATCCATTAAAATCTTTACTTTCGCCCTATAATTATGGTATACTAATCTATATTATTGTACATTTCCGAAAGGAGACCGCTATGCGCGCGTTTCTTACCAAGATAGAAGACTTTTTTGCTTCGGTATTTTCTGCCATTGGACGGGTGTTCGAAAAAAAGAAGGCTGACAAAGACACCCCGCCGAAAAAGCCGGGGGTCTTTGACCGCCTGGACACGGTGCTGGCAAGATATGACGGCTCCTTTCTCATCTGGAGCTTCTTTCTTTCCGCTGCTGTGCTTCTCCTTACCTACGTGGCCATAGGAGTGTATCCCTTTGGCGAAAGCTCGGTGCTGGTGCTTGACCTGAACGGCCAGTACGTGCAGTTTTTTGCCGGTCTGCGGGCGCTCCTTCACGGCGACGGCAGTCTCCTTTACTCCTTCTCCCGTTCGCTTGGCGGCGAGTTCCTCGGAATTTATACCTATTATCTGGCCTCGCCCCTCTCCTTTATCGTTGCGCTTTTTCCCGAAAAGAACATTCTGGAAGCCCTCCTTGTGATGTTTGTGCTGAAGGGCGGCCTTGCCGGCCTGAACTTTGGCGTATTTCTTCACTACTCGCGGCGCCCTCCCAAGACCCTGACCGTGGGGCTTTCCGTGCTCTATGCCCTCTCGTCCTACGTGGTGGTCATGCAGCACAACACCATGTGGATCGACGGGCTGATGCTTGTGCCCCTCCTTATACTTGGCCTTGAAAGGCTCATCAAGCACAAAAAACCTATCCTTTACACGGTAACACTCTCGGTTATCCTTTTGGCCAACTATTACATCGGGTACATGATCTGCATCTTCACCGCGATGTACTTCTTCTATTATTTCCTCGCCCACACCAAGGAGGAGATCAATCCCCGTGGGGAAAAGCACCCTTTCGTCGCCTCGCTTCTCCGCGTCGGCGTTTTCACGGCGATCGCCCTTGCGATTGCGGCGCTCCTCCTGCTCCCCGCGTATTATTCGCTCACCTTCGGAAAGACCGACTTTTCGACGGGTGATTTCTCGTTCCGCACCAAGTTCGATATCATTGATTTTCTCGCCAAGCTCTTTCCCGGCGCGTACGACACCGTCCGTCCCGAAGGTTTGCCGTGGGTCTATTCCGGCGTCTTGGCTCTCATTCTCCTGCCCCTCTACTTTATTGCGGGCAAGATCCCCGCGCGGGAAAAGATCGCCTCCGGCGCCCTGCTCTTCCTTTTGTTTGCCTCTATGTACATCAATACCCTTGATGTGCTTTGGCACGGCGGGCAGGCCCCCAACTGGCTGAACTACCGTTACAGCTTTCTCTTTATTTTCGTAGTCCTGCTTCTCTCGGCAAGAGCCGCCACCGCGCTTCGGAGTGTGTCTCCCACAGCGATCTTAGCTGTTTGCGGTACTCTCTTTCTCCTCACGGTGGTCCTCCAAAAGCTGGGCCTCACTTATACAACCAACGGCGAAACGCGCGAGTTCTTTGACGATCTCTCCGGCGTTTGGCTGACGATCGGCTGCCTCCTTATCTACGGCTTTCTCCTGCTGTTGCTCAGCGGCCACGAGGAAAAGGCGCCGCGCTTTGAGGTGATTGCCATGCTGCTTGTCGGCGTGATCTCGCTTGAAACCCTCCTGAACGGTGTCTTTTACCTGCGCCGCCAGCACGAGGATGTGGTCATCTCAGGCTATGACTCCTATCACGGCTTTTACGACGTGTACGACGATGCCTTTGACCATGTCAAAGAGACCGATGAGACCCCGTTCTTCCGTATGGACAAGACCTTCCAGCGTACGGTATGCGATTCCTTTGTGCTTGGCTATAACGGGCTGGCCTCCTCCACCTCCACGCTGAATGCCTCAGTGGTCAAGCTTCAGCATCAGCTGGGCATGAAGGCCAACTCCCACTGGACCGAGGCGACGGGCTCCACGATCGTCACCAACTCCTTCCTCGGAGTAAAATACTGGGTGGCAAAGCAGGGCGAAGCGGTGGATCCGCTGTACGCGGAATACCAAAAAACGGGCGAGGGGGATACAGCCACCGTCACCTACAAAAACCCCTATGCCCTCCCCCTTGTTTTTGCCTCGGCCGGGCTCCGCGAGCTCTCCCTGGCTCTCCCGCGCGATCAGGTGGATTACCACTACGACGATGCCAAAAAAACGTGGGTGCTGAATGAGGAATGGAACGATGCCCTCTGGTCGCCCTTTACCCGAATGAATGCCATTTACGCCGAGCTTTGCGGCGATGACACCCTCTCGGTATACGATCCGATTGCCGCTAAGGTAAGCACCAAGGAGGGTATGGATAAGGAGGGGATTACGTGGAGCCACGCCGTTTACAAGTGCCTGGCCGGCAACGCGGCCGCGCGCATCGTTTTCACCTTTGATGCCCCTACCGACGGCTCCCCTGTGTATTGCTACTTCCCCACAAAGTACTCGCGTGAGGCACAGCTGTATCTGAACGGCGAGCGCTTTGGCGATGTGACGGTCTATCCCGGCCACGCCAACATTGCCCCCATCGTGTGTCTTGGCAGCTTTGAGATCGGCGAGACTGTCACAGTCGAGCTTTCCCTTGGCGAGGGAAACGAATTCTACCTTGTGGCCGACACGCCGTATTTCTATACCGTGGACGAGGGAGACCTCGCCCGTGCCACCGAGCTCCTCGGCCGCGGCGGCCTCAGTATGACGCGCGCGGACGATGACCACTTCATCGGTACGCTGACCGCCGCCGAGGGCTTTACCTCGGTACAGACCACGATCCCCTACGATGCGGGCTGGCGCATTTATGTGGACGGCGAGCGCATTGAGGGGTACGTAAGTGCCGATGCGCTCCTCGCCTTTGATCTTCCCTCGGCAGGCACGTATGAGATCGAGCTTCTCTACCGCCCCGCGATCTACACCGTGGGTCTTTTGGCCTCGATCGGGGGAGCCCTTCTCCTTGCCGGGGTCATCACGCTGATCGTGCTTCGCAAAAAAGGCGTGCTTGTCCTTAAGGAGAGCAACCGCTTCCACCGCGCTATCGCCTTTTTCCTCCCCGAGGTCGAGGCACCGACCGCGGCAGCGCCCGCAGAGACCGCCGAGCCCCACGTGCCCGGAAAGCGCATTTCAGGTGCAAAGCCGAAGCACACCGCCAAGGGAAAGCGCAAGAAATGAAGCGCCCGGCTTGCCTTGGGCGGCCTCCGAAGCGCCTGTTCTCGGCGGCTGTTTCCCTATACCGACGGCACGAGGCCTCCTATCTGCTCTTTACCTTTCTCCTGCCTCTTTGCATTATGGCGGCGATCTATGCGGTAATCGGAGTTTTTCCCTTTGGCAGGGGGTCTGTGCTGGTGCTTGATCTCAACGGTCAGTACGTTTACTTCTTTGAGGCCCTGCGCGACTGCGTGTGGGGGGATTCCTCCCTTCTTTACTCCTTCTCGCGGGCGCTTGGCGGAGAGTTTCTCGGCATGTATGCCTACTACCTGGCCTCTCCCCTCTCGTACCTCGTGGCGCTTTTTCCGCGCGACGGAATTTTGGATGCGCTTTGTCTTATGCTTCTTCTGAAGCAGGGACTTTCGGGCCTTTCCTTTGGGTACTATCTCCGAAAGACCACCGCCCTGTCACCGACGTCCGCCGTGCTGTTCTCCACCGTCTATTCCCTCACGGCATACGGCGTTGTGATGCAGCACAACACGATGTGGACCGACAACGTGATCCTTCTGCCGATGATCGCGCTGGGGATCCGCGCTCTGATCACGGAAAGGAAGTACAAGCTTTACACCTTTTCCCTGATCCTTGCGCTGATGTCCAACTTCTACATCGGCTATATGACCTGCATTTTTTCCGTCCTTTACTTCTTCTACGTTCACGCGGCGCTGGATAAAGAGACCAAAAATCCGACGGGAAAGCGCTTCTTCCTTGTGCGCTCGGGAGCGAGATTTGCTCTGTTTTCCCTGATCGCAGGTGCCGTCAGCGCCCTTATCGTCATTCCCGCCGCGTATTCCCTCACCTTCGGAAAAAACACTTTTACAACTCCTACCTACGAATTTGTATCGAAGATCGACCTATTTGACATCTTTACCAAATTCTTCTTTGGCTCCTACGATACCGTCCGCCCCGAAGGGATGCCCCTTGTGTACTGTGGCATGGCCACCCTGCTTCTTGTCCCCCTGTATTTCATCAGCAAGCGGTATTCGCTGCGCGAAAAAGCCGCGGGCGCCGCGCTTTGCCTTCTGCTCCTTTTCTCCTTCTCGATCCAGGTGATCGATATGGTTTGGCACGGCGGACAGGCCCCCAACTGGCTGAACTACCGTTACAGCTACATGCTCACCTTTCTCCTCATTGAAATGGCGGGCAAGGCCTATCACGGCATACGCGACCACAGCGCCCGCTATGTGGTTTTTGCGGCAGCGCCCCTCTTTCTTTTCCTCACGCTGGCTGAGCATTTTGATTACGAGGGCCTTGACGGAACGCTCCTTAGTGAAGTGGGAACAAGGCATATGGAGAGCATCTTTTTCCCCATTGGGGCCAACCTCCTTTGCCTTGGGATTTACGTTGTTGCTCTTTCCCTTGTGATCGTGCGGCGTGATGTTCTTTTCCGCTATGCCACACGGTGCTTGCTTGTCGTGGTCTCGGTAGAGATGTTTCTCGCCGGGCTTTTGAACCTTGTTCAGCTTCACCTTGATGTGGTGATCTCCTCGCGTGACTCCTATCTTGGGTACAAGGAGCGCTGGGAAGAGGCCTTCCTTGCAGCCAAGGAGGGAGGGAGTGATGAGTTTTTCCGTATGGAAAAGCTGAATTACCGCAAGGTCAACGATCCCTTTATGTTAGACTACCGGGGGCTTTCCGGCTCCACCTCCACCCTCAACCGCGACACGATCCGCTTCCTTGATGCTATGGGCTATCAGTCGCGCTCTCACCTTTCGTGCTACAACGGTGTGACGCCGTTTACCGATTCCTTTTTGTCGGTCAAATACGTGGCGGGCGAGGCAAATGACGTTTTTCCCGACCGTTATGAAAAGATCTACGATAACGGCGACGTTGTGATGTACAAAAACCCCGATGCCCTGCCCGTGGCCTTTGGGGTCTCCTCCGCCGTCAACAGCATCACCTTTTTCGAGTACGAAAAGGACAAGGACGGCAACCGCGTGGATCCCGATGACGACCGCACCGTCCACAGGGAGGACTCCCCCTTTGACCGTATGAATGCGCTTGCCTCCGCCATACTTGGTGAGGAGGTCACGCTGTTTATTCCCCTTGCGTACCACGCGAGCTATAATAACGTCACCTACATGCGTCCGGGGCGCTACGCCGCGATCAGCAATCTGAAAACAGCAAGCGTAAGCTTTACGGCAGAGGGTGTGGACGGGCAAGAGATCTACGCCTACTTTCCTGCTTACTTCCCTACAGCGGAATGCGCCAAGAGCGTGGAATATTCCCTGAACGGCACCGCCCGCGGCACACTCTTTAACGGTGAGGAAAGCGGCTATCTCCCCCTCGGCTCCTATGGAAGGGGCGAGAGGTGCACGGTGACATTTACCCTGGCAGACAAGCCTTTTTATTGCACAGCCCCCTACTTCTGTGCCCTTGACGATGCGGTGTACCGCCGCCTGATCGCCACGCTTTCTGCGGGCGGCTACACGGTGGAGAAATGCACCGAGGATACCTTCTCGGGCCGCATTACGGTAAAGGAGGACTTCCCGACCGTCCTCACCACCATTCCCTATGACAAAGGGTGGCGCGTGACGGTGGACGGCGAGGAGATCACCCCCTACGAAACTTTGGATGCCCTTTTGGCCTTTGACCTCCCTGCGGGGGAGCATACGCTCACCCTCCGTTACCGTCCGCGCGAATACGTGGCTGCCCTCATCATCTCGCTTTCGGGCGGAGCGGCGCTTTCCCTGATCCTTATCACCGAATTCCTTGTTAAACGCAAAAAACAAAGAGTGGCCGCGGCCACCGGAAAGGACCTTGCGGTATGTATCACTACTTCCGAGGAGACTTAATGCTTGTGGACGGCTCCACAGCCGTTATCGATTGTGGCGGTGTCGGCTATCAGCTGACGGTGTCGCTGCTGACGGCCGATGCCCTCTCTGCCCATTTGGGGAGCGAGGTGAAGCTTCTGGCCCATTTGCAGGTGCGCGAGGATGCCATGGAGCTTTTCGGCTTCTATTCGCAGGAGGAGCTTGAGGTATTCCGTCTCCTCATCGGCGTTTCGGGTATCGGTCCGAAGCTGGCCATTGGCGTTCTTTCTGCCTTTACACCCGAGAATTTTACCGCCCTCGTCTGCGCCGAGGATGCGCGCTCGATCGCTAAGGCGCCCGGCGTTGGCACCAAGACGGCGGCACGCATCGTGCTGGAGCTTAAGGAAAAGCTGACGGGTACGGCGCTCTCGGCCCTTCCCGCCGTCGGCAAGGGCACTGCGGCTTCCCCCCGCCTCAGCGGTAAGCTCTCCGAGGCGGCCGAGGCGCTTATGGGGCTTGGATACAGCCGTGCCGAGATCACCGATGCCATTCGCTCCTTGGACACCACCCGCATGACGCGTGAGGACATTGTGACTGCCGTCCTCAAAAGTAAGGCCAAATTTTAAGGAGGCACCATGGAAACCACGGAATTTGACTTTGAAAACCGCATTTTAGCCACGGAATACACGCCAAACGACTCCGAGATCGACCTTTCCCTGCGCCCGAAGCACTTGGACGAGTACGTGGGACAGGAAAAGGCGAAGGAAAACCTCAATATTTATATTGAGGCTGCCAAGCGCCGCGGCGAGGCCCTTGACCACATTCTGCTTTACGGCCCTCCCGGCCTCGGTAAGACTACGCTTTCCTACATCATCGCCAACGAAATGGGCGTAAATATCCGCACGACCTCCGGCCCCGCGATCGAAAAGCAGGGAGACCTTGCGGCCATTCTCACCTCACTTCAAGAGGGCGATATCCTCTTTATTGACGAGATCCACCGCCTCTCGCGCTCGATTGAGGAGATCCTTTACCCCGCCATGGAGGATTACTCGCTTGACCTCATCATCGGTAAAGGCCCCTCGGCCCAATCCATCCGCATTCCGCTTCCCCACTTCACGCTCATCGGTGCGACAACTCGCGCCGGCCAGCTGACCACTCCTTTGCGCGACCGCTTCGGTATCCCGATGAAGCTTGAGCTTTACACGCCCGAGGAGTTGGCCCTGATCGTACGAAGGAGCGCCTCGATCCTCGGTGTGGAGATGAGTGAGGAGGGAGCGGCCGAGCTTGCCAAGCGCTCGCGCGGCACACCGCGAATTGCCAACCGCCTCTTAAAGCGAATTCGGGACTTTGCTCTGGTCCGCGGCGACGGGCGCATCACCGCCGACACGGCGCGGGCAGGTCTTGAGATGCTGGAGATCGATGACCTGGGGCTTGATAATGCCGACCGCCGTATGTTGGAGGCCATCATCCGTTATTATGACGGCGGCCCCGTCGGTCTTGAAACGTTAGCCGCCACGATCAGCGAGGAGGCGGTGACGATCGAGGACGTGTACGAGCCGTACCTCATGCAGATCGGTTTTATGAGCCGCACGCCGCGCGGCCGCTGTGCCACGCGTCTTGCGTATGAGCACCTCGGTATCCGCTTTGGCGGTGCCGGAGGCAGCCAAATGACGATAGACGAGGAATAATGTAAGGCATTCTTTACATTTTCCTTTCGTAACTATAACTTTTCTTCACTTTTTTCTTGGTACCTCTGCGCCCGGTTTAGGCGTAGGGGTACCGTTTTTTGTG
>JAZRAU010000020.1:0-20606 GCA_045634705.1 Eubacteriales bacterium
AGACCGATGCCCGTCCAACCCATCTCCTGCGTCGGACAGCTTTTCTATTATACCCCCGCTTTTCCCTTTTGTCAAGAGCTTTTTTTAACTTTTTTCAGGTTTTTTCAAAAATTCTTGTCGGGCCGCGGAAATATACCCCCCTTTTTCGGTGGGATTTTCAGTATATCACGGTTTTACACGTTTGTCAAGCCCTAAAATGAAGGAAAACCCGCCGCAGGCTGCTTTTTCTTGAAGCGTTGCCCCAAGGATAGGAAAAAATGAAGCGAGTGATACCGAGCGCGCATTTTGACCATATCCGCGCGGGGGAGCCGTGGGGCTTTTTCTGCCGAGATCCCAAATGCCGCTACGCCGCATTTGATCCTCGCTTCGCTCGGATTTCGACTGCGCTCAGGATGACACACGGCGGAAAAAGCGCGGCATCGCCCTACGGGTTCGACTGCGGGCTCCGCCCTTCGCTCAGGATGACACGAGGGGCGGGGGGCTGATATATAAAAGGAAAAGAAAAAACGCCGCTGCGCGGCGTTTTTTCTTTTTTATTCTGCGGAGAGAAGCGTGAGAAAGAGGGCGATGTTCGCCTCGTGCAGGGGCGCATCTCCAAAGACCTCGGAGGAGCGGCGCACGCAAAGGACGGTGTCCTTCGGCATGGTGGAAAAGGCCGCGCGCGCCGAGATCGGAAGATCAAAGAGGCGGACAGCGTAAGCCGTGCCGCCGTGCGTCATGGCGGTGACGCCCGGAGGGACGGTGGCCCCCATGTCCGAAAGGGGCACAAGCCCCCCCGCCTTGACCTCAGCCTCGTAAAGCTCAGGGGCGAGGAAGCAGAGCGTGGCGTAAAGGTCCTGCTCAAACTGCTGCTTATTGTCGTGCGTCAGCTGGGCGGCGGTGCCCTGCGCGTCCTCGGGCAGGGCACGGATCTCGGCCTCGCTGTATATGGCGTAATTCTGAATGGCGATGACCTTTTTGCCGTCCTCGTTGCGGTCGGGCGCGTACTCCTTAAGGAGATTTTCCAGCTCACGGAGCTTGTTCGCCGAGGGGGCGGAATCGCCCGCGTACATCACGTGGACGTCGTTCCCCTTGCCGTTTTTGGCGCATTGCGTAAAGCAGACCGTGAGGACGATCAGGAGAAACACGCCGATGAGAAAGGGCCACTTGTAGTGGTACCAGAAGTTTTCAAGCCACCGGAAAAAGGGTGAGGTGACCTTGACGTCACCCGACAGCTTTTCGTTGTTTTCAGGCATAGGGCGCTCCTTATAATATAAATAGGAAGCAACCCAAGATACCGCGGCACCTTGGGTTGGTTTTTTATTCGATCGGCTTCATCGTGGGAAAGAGAAGCACATCACGGATCGAGGCCGAATCGGTCAGGAGCATGACAAGGCGGTCAATGCCAAAGCCGAGGCCGCCCGTGGGGGGCATACCGTACTCAAGGGCGGTGACATAATCGTAATCGACCTCGGCACGGCTTTCGGGCTCCTCCTTGAGCTTCTCGGCGACCTGGTACTCAAAGCGGCCCTTTTGGTCGATCGGGTCGTTGAGCTCCGAGAAGGCGTTGCCGTACTCGGTGGCGTTGATGAAGTACTCAAAGCGCTCGGTGAACAAGGGGTTCTCGGGCTTGCGCTTGGCAAGCGGGCTGTTCTCCACGGGGTAATCGTAAATGAAGGTGGGCTGAATGAGCTTTTCCTCGACGTACGCATCGAAGAACTCAAGAAGGACGCGGCCGCGCGTGGCATCGGCGGCGACCTCCACGTGGTGGGCCTTGGCCACAGCACGGGCCTCTTCATCGGTCGCCCACTCGTTGTAATCGACACCCGCGTACTTTTTGACCGCCTCGACCATGGTGAGGCGCTCCCAGTTGCCCATGTCGATCTCACGGCCCTGGTAGCTGATGACAAGGCCGCCCGTCACCTCGAGGGCGAGGTGCTTGTAAAGCTCCTCGACAAGGTCCATCATGCCCTTGTAGTCGGTGAAGGCCTGGTACAGCTCGATCGTGGTGAACTCGGGGTTATGCTTCGGGTCCATACCCTCGTTACGGAAGATACGGCCGACCTCATACACGCGGTGAAGTCCGCCGACGATGAGGCGC
Organism: Eubacteriales bacterium; assembly: GCA_045634705.1. GTDB lineage: Bacteria > Bacillota > Clostridia > Oscillospirales > CAG-272 > UBA1740. The sequence goes on from JAZRAU010000020.1 coordinate 2,081, forward strand.
TTCAGATACAGCTCGGTCTCGATGCGGAGATACATATCCATATCGAGCGTGTTGTGGTGCGTCTTGAACGGACGCGCGGCGGCGCCGATCTCCAGCGGCACGAGAATGGGGGTGTCGACCTCAAGGAAGCCCCTCTCGTCAAGGTACGCGCGGATGAGGCGCAGGATCTGCGAGCGCTTCAAGAAGGTGTCGCGCACCTCAGGGTTCACGATGAGATCGACGTATCTCTGGCGGTAGCGCAAATCGGTATTCGTAAGGCCATGGAATTTCTCAGGCAGGGGCAGGAGCGACTTGGCAAGGAGCGTTAAGGACTGCACGTGCACCGAGATCTCCCCTGTGCGGGTGCGGAACACAAAGCCCGAAAGCCCGAGGATATCGCCCACATCGTACTTCTTGAAGGCGGCATACGCTTCCTCGCCGAGGTCATCCCGCGTGACGTAGCACTGGATCTTACCCTCGCTGTCGGCAAGGTGCAAAAAGGACGCCTTGCCCATCACACGGCGGCTCATCATACGGCCGCCGAGCGACACGGTCTTGCCCTCATAGCCCTCAAAATCGGCAAGGATCGCGGCCGAGGTGGCCGTGACGGCATACTTGGTCAGCTGAAAGGGATCGTTGCCCGCCTCCTGTAGGGCGGCAAGCTTAGCACGGCGGACGGCAAGCTCGCCCTGTGCCTCATTGATGTTCTGGTCCATGATGTCTCCTTTTATCGTCTTGTGGCACGGATCTCAAGGTGCACCTCGCTGCCGTTCGGCAGCTCCGCGGTGGCAACGTCACCCGCGCGCTTGCCGACAAGGGCGGCGCCGATCGGCGACTGATCCGAGATCTTGCCCGAGAAGGGATCGGCCTCGTAGGAGCCGACGATGTGGTACTCGGTCTCCTTGTTTCTTTCCTTATGGAACACCGTAACGAAGGAGCCGATGCCGACAACGCTGTCATCCAGATCGCCCTCCTCCACCACCACGGCGTTTTTGATCATATCCTTCAGCTCTTCCTTGCGGTAGGCGAGCTTGGTCTGCTCCTCCTTGGCCTCGGTGTATTCGCTGTTTTCCGAAAGGTCACCGAACGAGCGCGCGGTGGAGATGTCCTTTTTATTCTTCTCAATGGCCTCCTCAAGGGCCTTCATCTCGAGGAGCAGGGCCTCATAGCCCGCTTTGGTGTAGGTTCTTTCCTTCGTCATGGCAAATCTCTCCTTACTTATTGCGCGCCTGCGGGGGCGAGGTGAGCGAGCGCTGCGCGCAGCTGATCGTCCTCATCAAGCGTGAGTTTATAAATGTTCTTCTGGCTCGCCTCCTCCGAAAGCGAGACGGTGACATCGGGCGTGATGCCGATGCCGTCATAGTTCGCGGAGACGGGGGGATCGTAGCTGAAAATGGTCACGGTCACGGCGGAGCCGTCGTTATCCACGTAAAAGGACGACTGACCGACGCCCTTGCCGTAGGTCACGTCACCAATGACGGTGCCAACGCCGTAATCCATGAGCGACGAGGTGAAAAGCTCCCCCGCCGAGGCGGTGTTGCCGTTGGCCAGAACAACGATCGGGGCTGTGATCTCGTGCCCTGCGTAATACGGGCGGCTTTCCATATACACGCGCGAGACGTCATAGATCGTGGTGACGGTCTTATCGTTGCGCGGGTCCTTGTAATTCATGTGGACGATGTTGCCCTCGGGCAGGATATACTCAAGGATCGCCACCACCGAGGTGAGCGTGCCGCCGGGGTTGTTGCGGACGTCAAAGACGTACGAGACGGCGCCACCCGACGAGAGGGCCTCATAGGCCTCCACGAATTGCAGGTAGGTGCTGTCGTCAAACGAGGTGATGCGGATATAGCCGATGCCCCCGTCCATCATCTTATGGTCGACCGTCTCCTCTGTGACCTTGCGGCGCGTGACGGTATAGTCGGTACGCACGCCCGCGCGCTCGATCGTCAGGGTGACGGTGGTGCCCACCTCCCCGCGCACGCGATTGATGGCCTCCTGATAGCCGATCTCGGCAAAGTCCACGCCCTCGACGGCCACAATGAGGTCGCCGGGGAGAAGCCCCGCCTCCTCGGCGGGAGAGCCCGAAAACACGGCAAGGATGTCGGCATAGCCGTCGGCATTCAGCGTGACCGAAACGCCGATGCCGCTGTACTCGCCGCTGATGTCCTCGGTGTAGTCACCGTAGGACGAGGGATCGTAGTAGTAGGCGTAACGGTCGCCGAGCACCGAAAGGTAGGAGTTGATGAACACCGTGGTGGCGATCTCCCCCTCGGTCACGCGGTCGTAGTAGTAATTTCCGATGATGTGGTCAAAGATCTCGGAAAGGCAGTCGGAAACCTCACGGAAGGTGCCGATGTAGTAAAGCTCAAAGATCTGCTCCGTGGCCTCCACCTTATTGTAATTCACAAGGTCAAGGAAGGCACGGAAGGCCGCCTCGTCCGCTGTGGTCGATGCGGCATCCGAGGACAACTGCGAAAAATAGCTGTCGGCCGCGCGCGAAACGAGCGTCGAGAGCTCCTCCTCAAAGGCCCCGCACGAGGCGAAGAACGAAAGGAGAAGAAGGAGCGAGAGCGAGAGCGCGAGGGCGCGTAAAAACTTATGCTTCAAGGCAGGCCCTCCGCTTAAAACTTGGCGGGCTTTGTCGAGAGATACTTACGCACCATAAGGGCGACCTTAAAGGTAACGGCGTGGTCAAACTCGCGAAGATCAAGGCCCGTCAGCTTGCGGATCTTCTCTAAGCGGTACACAAGGGTGTTGCGGTGCACATAGAGGCTCTCGGCGGTCTTCGACACATTGAGGTTGTTTTCAAAGAAGGCGCGGACCGTCTTCATCTGGGTATCGTCATCGCGCGATTCAAGCGATTCGAGCGAGCCGCGCTTGAAGACCTCCTGCAAAAACGCCTCACAAAGCGAGGTGGGAAGCTGATAGATGAGGCGGCCGATGCCGAGGTTTTCATAGCTGATCACGCTCTTCTCGGTGTCAAACACCTTGCCAACCTCCAGCGCGATGCGCGCCTCCTTGTAGGCACGGGCGAGGTCCTTGAGGTTATCGACGATCGTCGAGATGCCGATATACACGCGCTTCGGATAGGACTCGGTCATGAGCGTCTCCACGATCGCGCCCGCAAGGTGCTCCAACTCCTGCGCGTCAGCCGTGGGCTCGACCTCCTTGACAAGGACGATGTCCTGCTCACCGATGTTAATGACGTAATCGTGCGTTTTGTCGGGGAACATGCCCTGAATGATGTCGTAGGGCATCATGTCCACCTTGTCGGAGAACTTGATGACCAGCACCGCGTGGTGCTCCTCGGACGTGAAGTGCAGCTCCTTGCTCTTGATGTAGATGTCGCTCGGCAGGATGTTGTCGAGCATGATGTTTTTAATGAACGAGCCCTTGTCGTATTTCTCGTCGTACAGGTGACTGAGGTTTGCGAGGGTGATCGCCAGCATGCGCGAGAATTTGTCGGCCTCGTCGTCTCCGCCCTCCACAAAAACAATAGCGCCTGCCTTGTCGGCGGCGTTGATATAGCGGTAGGTCACTCCGCCAAGCACGGCCGCATCCTGGGAAAAGGCCAGCTCATCGCGGATATCCGAACGGATCTCACCGATACGGGAAAGCTCGCTTGAGGCTGTGACGATCCCGTTTCCGTCGATCACGCCGATGTTCCTGTTCACAACGCCCTTCATCTGCTGAATGACGCTTTGAAACAAACGGTTTGACATACTGTTTGGTCCTTTCGGTTGTTAATTCTGTGCTATATTGTACCTCATTCTTCGTCACTTTGCAATAGGGTTTTCAAAAATTTCACAAAACCTTCTCGCATTTTTTATTCACTTTTACTCCTTTTGCCCAAAGCCATAGCGGTACCCGATGCAGGAGAGGGCCACAAGGGGCGCCGTTTCACACCGAAGGATGCGCCCTCCAAGCCCCACGGGGGTCAGCCCCGCCCTCTGAGCCTCTGCGGCCTCCTCGGGCGAAAAGCCGCCCTCCGCCCCCACGATCACGGCTACCGAGCGCGGCGCAGGGCAGGCCTCCAGCACGCGAACGATGGGCAGGGTGCCCTCCCCCTCATAGCAAAACAGCGCAAGCTCGCAATCGGCGGCCGCGGCCACCGCCTCACGGAACGAAAGGGTGGCGGTCACAGTGGGAAGGGTGGCCCTGCCGCACTGCCCCGCGGCGGCGCGGGCGATCTTACTGTAGCGGGAAAGCAAGCGCGCGCCCTTCTCCTCCGCGGGGCGGCGCACACAGCGCGAGGAGAGAAAGGGCGTGATCTCGGTAGCGCCCAGCTCCACGGCCTTTTCGATGACGGTCTCAAGCTTATCCCCCTTGGGATAGGCCATAAAAAGACGGAGAGAAAAGGGATACTCGGTGTCGGATCTTGCCGAGGAAAGGATCTCGGCACTCACACGCTCGGGCGAGAGCGAGGTCAGGCGGCAACGGTACTCGCGGCCGCATCCGTCCGAGAGGGTCAGCTCCTCCCCCACCGCCATACGGAGCGAGAGGGCCACATGGCGCGCATCCTCACCCGAAAGCACGGCAGTGGCCGCCTCGGGCACGAGGGTGCCGTCGGTGATGAAAAATCTCGGCATCTCACACCCTCCCAAAGAGCATGGCTACCCAGTCACCCTCGCGCTTCTCGCGAAGATAGGTGAAGCCGCAGGCGGCGATACCGCAGCGCACCTCATCGGCGCGCTCCGAGAGAATGCCCGAAACGGCGAGAAGGCCGCCGCGCTTCAGGTAGGCGGGCGCCGCAGGGGCAAGGCGGAGCAGAATATCCGAAACGATGTTGGCGGCCATAAGGTCGTAGCCGCCCTCTCGGTGGGGGACCGACGAGAGAAGATCCGAAACCTCAGCCGTGACGCCGGAAAGCCCCGCATCGGCAATGTTCTTTTTGGCCACGCGCACAGCCTCGGGGTCAAGGTCGTAGGCGGCGGCGCGCTCGGCGCCGAGAAGCCGCGCGGCAAGGGCGAGAATGCCGCTGCCGCAGCCAACGTCCAGCACGTGCTCTCCGCCGCGGATCTCCTCGGTGAGAAGCTCGATCATCATATGCGTTGTCTCGTGCGTGGCGGTGCCAAAGGCGGTGCCGGGGTCCATACGCAGAATAAGCTCCCCCTCCTTCGGCGTGTACTCCTCCCACGCAGGCACCACGGTCAGGCGGCCGAAGGGAATGGGGTGGTAATAGCGCTTCCAGTTCTCGGCCCAGTCCTCCTCACGGATGTCGTCCACGGTGAGGGTGGCGGCAAGGCCGCACTCAGCAAGGCGGTCGCGGACAAAGGCCGTGGCCTCGGAAAGCGGGCGGTCGGCGGGGAGAAAGACCGAGACACGGGCACTCTCGCGGTCGGCGGTGGCCAGCTCCTCGGACAGCACCTCACCGTACGGGCTGTCGGCCGAGAGGTCGGAGAGGTCCTCGATGAGAAGCCCCTCGTCGAGCATTGAGAGCACGGCGGCCATCATCGGCACATCGGCGCTCTTTCCCTCCAAGGTCAGTTTGGTCCATTCTGCGATAGCCATACGCGTACCTCCTCGCAATCCTTACGTATTTTCTCGGAAAGCTCCGAGAGGGATGAAAACCTTTCCTCGCCGCGCAAACGGCCAAGAAACTCAACGGTCAGGGGCGCGCCGTACAGATCGCCCGAAGCGTCCAATATGTGCGTCTCACACCGCACCTCTGCCCCGCCGACGGTCGGTCGGGTGCCAACATCGGTCACGCCATAGGCAATCGCACCGCCCGGCAGGATGACGCGGGTGCGATAGACCCCCGCCGCAGGAAGCATACGGCCCTCGGGCGGACGCTGATTGGCGGTGGGAAAGCCGAGCCCCGCGCCGCGCCCGTCCCCCCGTACAACGGGGAGCGTGAGGGCGTAAGGGCGGCCGAGAAGCGCCGCGGCAAGGGCGCAGTCGCCCACAGCGAGCGCCTGCCGCACGCGCGTTGAGGAGATCGGCTCACCGTCATGGAGAACGGGCGGATGGGCGATCGCCTCGCCACCCACGGCACGCAAAAGGCGAGAGAGCAGACGGGCATCTCCCGCGGCGCGGTGGCCAAAGCGGAAGTTCTCCCCCGTCACCGCCACACGGGCGCGAAGGTCGCCGCCAAGCACGGTGGCAACGAAGGCCTCGGGAGACAGGTGAGAGAGCGCCGAAAAGGGCGCAAACACGGCGGCATCGGCCCCCGCAGCGGCAAAGAGCGCGGCCCTCTCGTCATCCGTCGTAAGCAGGGGGGCGCCGCCCTTCGGCGCATCGTCTCCCCGAAAGGTCAGAACAAGAAAGGGGAGCGCACGGCTGCGGGCTTCCTCACGGGCGGCCGCCAAAACGGCGCTGTGGGCGCGGTGGACACCGTCAAAAAATCCAAGGGCAACCACACACCCACGCTCAACGTGCGCGGCAGTCTCCCCTGTGCTTTCAAAGATCTGCACGGGCGTTCTCCTTTCCTTTTATTGTAATACAGCCCGATTATTATACAATAAACCTCCCCAAAAGTCAAGAAAATTCGGTGGGCACAGCGCCCTCTCTTGCATTTTGCCGCCCTTCTGTGCTATAATATTCACAACCTATCCCAAAGGAGCCCTTATGAAACGCTTGCTTTCGCTTTTTCTTGCCGTCACCCTCGTTACCCTCGGTGCGGCGCTCCTTACCTCCTGCGATAACAACGAGCTGTCCTTCACTCTCCTTTCCGACGGCACGTACGGCGTGGGCGCTGTGCGTCCCCAAAAAATGGACACCGCCGTGATCCCCGAGGTCTATGAGGGGGTGGCTGTAACGGCCATTCTACCCCGCGCCTTTGAGGGGGCAACCCGCCTTTCCGAGGTTGTGATCCCCGAGAGCATCACCTCGGTGGGGGATGCGGCCTTTGCGGGCTGTACCGCGCTCTCGGCCGTCTCGCTTCCCTCCTCTCTCACCTACGTCGGCAGCTCGGTCTTTGACGGCTGCACATCGCTCAGCCTTACCGAAAAGGACGGCGCGTACTACCTCGGCAACGCCGAGACCCCTCACCTCTATCTCGCCGCGGTCAAGGACAGAAGCGCCCTCTCGGCCGCGATCGCGCCCGAAACAAGGTTCATCGCCTCCCGCGCGTTTTACGATTGCCCCTACCTTACCGCCGTCACCCTGCCCTCGGGACTTCTCTCGGTGGGGGCTGAGGCGTTTGGCCGTTGCCCCGCGCTCGCCGCGGTGGAGATCTCCGACCTTGCGGCCTTCTGCCGCATCGCCTTTGCCGATGAGACGGCCAACCCCGCCGCCGTGGCGGGCGCCCTCTCGCTTGGCGGCACGCCCCTCACCGAGCTCTCCCTGCCCGAGGGAGTGACAGCCGTCGGCAGCTACGCCTTCTCCGGACTTCCCCTCACCGAAATCACCCTGCCCGCAACCGTCGTCACGCTCGGTGACTTTGCCTTTGCGGGAACCGCCATTACCTCCATGACCCTTCCCGACGGACTGACCGTCATCGGTCGCGGCGCCTTCTCCCTCTGCGCCTCGCTCACCGAGGTCACGCTGCCCTCGGCCGTCGAGTTCATTGGCCGTGAGGCCTTCTTCGGCTGTGCGGCTCTGGAGAGCGCCACCTTTGGCAAAGCCACGGGCTGGTATGTGGACGGTTCTCCCCTCGCGCCCGAGGACGTGGAGACCCCCACGGCCGCCGCCGGCGCGCTCATCGGCGCCTACAACGGCGAGGAGTGGACACGAAGGAATTGAAAAATAAAAAAGGAGCGAAGTGCGTGTTCTCCGTTAAGGATAACACACTAAAGCTCCTTTTTGTTTTATGGGAAATTCCGTGCGCCCCGCAGGCGTGCAAAACGCATGTCAAGGGGAGAGAGCGGTGATTTATGCCGAAAATTACGGTCCTCAATGCCCCCAAGGGCGAGGAATTTCCGAGCAGAAATTGCCGATCGCGCCCCGCAGGCGTGCAAAACGCACGTCAAGGGGAGAGAGCGGTGATTTATGCCGAAAATTACCGCCCTTAGAGGACTACGCGCTCGGTGGCAACAACCTTCCCGCTTTCCGTTGTAAACAAAACCCCCTCCGCCTTCATTTTGCCTTCGGCGGGGTGGAACTTGTGATTGACGGCGGTGAGGTAGCGCGTGACGACGTCGGAAGGTTCGATGCCGAGGATCGAGCCACGGGGGCCGCACATACCGAGGTCGGTGACGTAGCCTGTGCCCCTCGGCAGCACCGTAAGGTCAGCGGTCGGTACGTGGGTGTGCGTACCGACAACGGCCGTCACGCGGCCGTCAAGATAATGACCGAGCGCCAGCTTTTCCCCCGTGGCCTCGGCGTGGAAATCGACAAGGGCGAGGTCGTAGCGCCCGCGGTGGTGCGAAAGCACCGCATCGGCCGTTTCAAAGGGCGAGGCGAGGGGCGGCTCCATGTGCACGCGCCCAAGCAGACTCATCACAAGCACGCGCACGCCGCTTGCCGTTTTCACGATCACCGAGCCGCACCCGGGGGCGGCGGCAGGGTAATTGGCCGGCCGCAGGACGGCGGCCAGATCGTCAATGGCGCCGAGGAGCGAGTAGCTTTGCAGGGTGTGGTTGCCCCCCGTCAGAACGTCCGCCCCCGCGCCGAGCAACAGCTTCGCGGTGTCGGGCGTGGGGCCAAGGATAAAGCCGCCGTTCTCGGCGTTGACGGTGACAAGGTCCACCCCGTGCCCTGCACGGTAGGCGGGAAGCACCGAGGCCAGGTACTCGGCGGCGGCGGGAGAGGTAACATCTCCCAGCATCAGGATCTTTGTCATAACAGCAGTAATCTTTCTATGTCCCGAAGGGGGCGCTCATTTCGTCATGATCGCAAACAAAAAGGAGTTATACCGCTTTTGCCGTGTAGCTCCTTTTTGTCATTTTGGTGATTGGTTTTATTTTAGGCGTTTCTTACTTCGCGTAATCGGTCACGCGGCTCTCGCGGATCAGGTTGACCTTGATCTGACCGGGGTACTCCATGGTCTCCTCGATCTTCTTCGCGATGTCACGTGCAAGAATGGTCATGCCGTCATCGGTCACGGCCTCGGGCTTCACCATAACGCGGATCTCACGGCCCGCCTGAATGGCAAAGGTCTTTTCAACGCCCGTAAACTCGTTGGCGATCTCCTCAAGCTTTTGCAGGCGCTTGATGTAATTCTCCACGTCCTCACGGCGGGCACCGGGGCGCGCCGCCGAAATGGCGTCGGCCGCCTGCACGATGAAGGCGATGGTGGTGGTGGGCTCCACGTCTCCGTGGTGGGCCTCAATGGCGTGGATGACCTCACGGCTCTCGCGGTACTTCTTCGCGACCTCAACGCCCAGCTGAATGTGCGTGCCCTCGGCCTCGTGCGTCATGGCCTTACCGATATCGTGGAGAAGGCCCGCGCGCTTGGCGGTCATGCTGTCGACCCCCAGCTCCTCGGCAAGGATGCCCGAAAGCAGCGAGACCTCGACCGAATGACGCAGCACATTCTGGCCAAAGCTCGTACGGTAGCGCAGGCGGCCAAGGAGACGGATCTCCTCGGGGTTCAGGCCGTGAACACCGGTCTCAAAGACGGCCTTTTCGCCCGCCTGCTTCATGGCGTTCTCAACTTCCTTCTGCGACTTTTCCACAACCTCCTCAATGCGGGCGGGATGGATGCGACCGTCAGCAATCAGCTTTTCGAGGGCCAGACGCGCCACCTCACGGCGGACGGGATCAAAGCCCGAAACGGTGATCGCCTCGGGAGTATCGTCAATGATAAGCTCAACGCCCGTCAGAGCCTCGATCGCGCGGATGTTACGGCCCTCTCGGCCGATGATGCGCCCCTTCATCTCCTCGTTGGGCAGGGGCACCACCGAAATGGCGATCTCCGCCACGTGGTCGGCGGCACAGCGCTGAATGGCCAGCGACAGCAGGTCACGGGCGCGCTCGCTCGCTTCCTCCTTGAAGCGGGCCTCGTACTCCGCGATCTTGACGGCGGTCTCGTGCGAGATCTCACTCTCCACACGGACAAGAAGCTCGGCCTTGGCCTCCTCGGCCGTCGTACCCGACAGGCGCTCCAGCACCTCGCGCTGCTCGGCAAGGGCCAGCGTGATCTTTTCCTTCAGCGCCTCGGCCTCCTTCTCCTTTTCCTGGAGACGGTTTTCCTTCTTTTCAAGATTTTCGATCTTTCGATCGAGGTTTTCCTCCTTTTGTGCCAGACGGTTCTCCTGACGGGCCACCTCCTTGCGGCGCTCCTTCAGGTCTCTTTCGGTCTCGTCCTTAATGGCGAGAGCGTTTTCCTTGGCTTCAAACAGGATCTCTTTTTTCTTGGCTTCTGCGGTATGCATGGCATCCGCCAGGATCTCTTTTGCTTGCAGCTGTGCCGAGCCGATCTTCTTTTCCGAGACCTTCATGCGAAGCACAAAGCCGAAAAGAAGCCCCAGGGCCGCACAGCCGACGGCGATCAAAACCACAACAATGGGGTTCATTGCCGTACACCTCCTTTTCTCAATTTTCTTTCGTTAATTTTTCGTATATCAATCTTTGCCGTAGCCAAAACGGCCTGTCGCCATGCCCTGCGTCGGCACAGCGGGCGAAAACTATACACCACCCTGTATTATACCTTATTTTTTTATATATGTCAAGTTGTTTTCCCACCCGCCGCCCGCGTTTTTCGGGAGAGGGCGCAGGGCGCGCGCCGTGTTTACGAAAAATTCACAAAATCACCCCCCAAAGGGGTTGACATCGTGGCGCCCTTGTGGTATCTTATAGTCAGTTAGCACTCACCGCGTTTGAGTGCTAAAGCGAGTGAGTGAAAAAAGGGGAGGAGAGCATGGACGAGAGATTGCCGGAAAATTACCGTCTCAGCGAGAGAAAAAAGAAAATTCTCAAAGAGATCATCGATGCGTACATCACGTACGGCGAGCCTGTCGGCTCCAAATATCTGGCAGAAAATCAGCAGTTGGCCTGCTCCTCTGCTACCATTCGCAACGAAATGGCGGAGCTTGAGGACATGGGCTTTCTCGAACAGCCCCACACCTCGGCGGGGCGCGTGCCGAGTGAGCTTGGCTACCGCTTTTACGTCAACTCGCTCCTTGAGCAGTACCGCATGACATCGGGGGAGATCGAGGCGATCAACTCCTCCCTGAAGACCAAGCTGGCCGAAATGGATCAGCTGCTCTCGGAGGCCTCCCGCATTGCGGCCGCCGTGACCAACTACACGGGCATTGCCGTAAAAAGCCGGCCAAAGGCCGCCACCGTGCGCCGCTTTGAGTGCGTGCGGGTGGATGCCAACCAGTTTGTCCTTGTGATGATGCCAACGGGCGGCGGGACCGCGATCACGCGCTCGGTCCGCACGCCCCTGCCCCTCACGCCTGAGGACCTTGGGCGCCTGCTCTCGCTCTTTAACGAGAAGCTCACGCTCATCCCCGCCGAGGGCTTTACCCTTCCCCTCATCGGGGAGATCGAACGGGCCATGGGCCGCCTTGGCGTTGTCGTTTCCCCCATTGTTCATACGGTCTATGAGGCACTGGCCGAGGCCGTACAGCCGCACACGGCAGTTGAGGGCGTCGGGCACCTGCTCCGCTACCCCGAATACGCCGATGTGGATAAGCTCCGCTCGCTCCTTGACGTTCTGGAAAACAAGGAGGAGCTGCAAAACCTTGTGCCGCTGGATGACGGCGACACGGGCGACGTCAACGTCTTTATCGGAAGCGAGAACAGCGTGAAGGTGATGGAGCATTCCACGCTCGTCTTCCGCAGCATCCGCCGCGGCGGCCGCGTTGTGGGCGCCATCGGCGTCATCGGCCCGCGCCGCATGGATTACTCCCGCGTCATCGCCACGATCGACGGGATCGCGGGCAGGATCGACGAGATGCTGGGCTCGGACGATGACACCTCACATCTCTTGAAAGGATAAAATCATGGAAGAAGAAAAGATCACTCCCGCCGCCGAGGAAGCGGCGGCCGAGGAAGCGCCCGACACGGCGACCGAGCCGACGCTTGACAAAAAGGGAGAGCGCAAGCTGCTCCGTGAGCTGAACGCCCTCGAAAAGAAGCTGGGTGAGGCCGAAAAGGAGAAGCTGGAGCTTGCCGACAAGCACCTGCGCCTGGCCGCGGAGTACGACAACTTCCGCCGCCGCGCCGCCGCTGAGCGCGCCGCCGCGTACACCGACGGTCTTGAGGGTGCGCTCGAAAAGCTGTTGCCGATCCTCGATAACCTTGAGCGCGCCGCCCTCTATCGCGATGCTGAGCGCGTGGCCGAGGGCCTGGCGATCACATCCCGTGCCGCGGCCGAGGCGTTTGCCGCCTTGGGTGTTGAGGAGTTCGGTGCGGTGGGCGAGACCTTTGACCCCAATCTCCACAACGCCGTGATGCACGTGGAGGACGAGGCAAGGGGTGAGGGCGAGATCGCCGAGGTGCATCAAAAGGGCTACAAAAAGGGCGAGCGCATTCTCCGCTACGCCATGGTCACAGTAGCCAACTAAGAAACGAAAACAAAAACAAAACTTTACAATATTCGGAGGAAATTGAATTATGGGTAAGATCATTGGTATTGACCTTGGCACGACCAACTCGTGCGTTGCGGTTTTTGAGGGCGGAGAGCCCAGCGTTATCCCCAATCCCGAGGGTGCGCGTACCACCCCCTCGGTGGTCGGCTTTTCCAAAACGGGTGAGCGCATGATCGGCCAGGTGGCCAAGCGTCAGGCGATCACCAACCCCGACCGCACCATCATGAGCATCAAGCGCGAAATGGGCACCGACTACAAGGTGGAGATCGACGGCAAAAAGTACACGCCCCAGGAGATCTCGGCCATGGTGCTCCAGAAGCTGAAGGCCGACGCCGAGGCCTTCCTCGGCACGACGGTCACAGAGGCGGTCATCACGGTCCCCGCCTACTTCTCGGACGCGCAGCGTCAGGCCACCAAGGATGCGGGCAAGATCGCGGGCCTTGAGGTCAAGCGCATCATCAACGAGCCGACGGCGGCGGCCCTCGCCTACGGTATGGATAAGGGAGCCAACCAGAAGATCATGGTCTTTGACCTTGGCGGGGGTACGTTTGACGTCTCGCTCCTTGAGATCGACGACGGCGTGTTTGAGGTTCTGGCCACGGGCGGCGACACCCGCCTTGGCGGTGACGACTTTGACGAGCGCGTCATTGAGTGGATGGCCGCCAAGTTCCAGAAGGAGAACGGCGTGGACCTCCGCAAGGACAAAATGGTCATGCAGCGCCTGAAGGACGCCGCCGAAAAGGCGAAGATCGAGCTTTCGGGCATGACGAGCGCCAACATCAACCTCCCCTTCATCACTGCCACCTCGGCGGGCCCCCTCCACTTTGAGGCGACCCTCACGCGCGCCGAGTTCGATAAGATCACGGCCGACCTTGTTGAGCGCACGATGATCCCCACGAAGAAGGCTCTTGCGGACGCAGGCCTCTCCGCCTCCGAGATCGACAAGGTGCTTCTTGTCGGCGGCTCCACGCGTATCCCCGCCGTTCAGGAGGCGGTCAAGCGCTTCACGGGCAAGGAGCCCTTCAAGGGCATCAACCCCGACGAGTGCGTGGCCCTCGGTGCGGCGATCCAGGGCGGCGTTCTCGGCGGCGACGTGAAGGATCTTCTCCTTCTCGACGTCACGCCCCTCTCGCTCGGTATTGAGACGCTGGGCGGCGTTTTCAACCGCATCATTGACAGAAACACCACCATTCCCGTAAAGAAGAGCCAGATCTACTCCACCGCCGCCGACGGTCAGACCTCGGTCGAGATCCACGTTCTGCAGGGTGAGCGCGATATGGCCGCGGGCAACACCACGCTTGGCCGCTTCAACCTTGACGGGATCCCCGCCGCGCCCCGCGGCGTGCCGCAGATCGAGGTCACATTTGACATCGACGCCAACGGCATTGTGAACGTCTCCGCCACCGACAAGGGCACGGGCAAGGAGCAGCACATCACGATCACCTCCTCCACCAACATGAGCCAGGAGGACATCGACCGCGCCGTGAAGGATGCCGAGCGCTTTGCCGAGGAGGATAAGAAGCTGAAGGAGGCCGTTGAGGTCAAGAACCACGCCGAGACGATGATCTTCCAGTGTGAGAAAACGCTTGCCGAGCTTGGCGACAAGGTCGATGAGGGCATGAAGGCCCCCGTGACCGCCGCGATCGAAAACCTGAAGGAGACCGTCAAGGGGAACGACACCGAGGCGATCAAGGCCGACACCGAGGCTCTTGAAAAGGCCTTCTACCCTCTGGCCGAGCAGCTTTACAAGCAGGCCGGTGCCGCCGGGGCCGAGGGCGCTCCCGCGGGTGACGGTGTGTACGACGCCGACTTTGAGGATAAGACCGACAAATAATCAAGCTTTGCGGTCGGGCTGCGGCCCGACCGCAAAATGCCGTTAGGGGCGCCGGCCCCAAGGAGTTACTATGGCAGACAAACGCGACTACTACGAGGTACTGGGCGTTGGCAAGAGCGCCGACGATGCCGAGATCAAAAAGGCATACCGCTCGCTGGCCAAGAAGTACCACCCCGATATGCACCCCGGTGACGCCGAGGCCGAGGCCAAGTTCAAGGAGGTCGGAGAGGCGTATGCCGTGCTCTCAGACCCCGAGAAGCGCCAGCAGTATGACCGCTTCGGCCATGCCGCGTTCGACCCCGCCGCGGGCGGCGGAGGCGGCTTTGGCGGCTTTTCCGATTTCGGCGGCTTTTCGGGCTTTGGCGATATCTTCTCTTCCTTCTTCGGTGGGGGAGGCAGCGCCATGCGGAACGGCCCTGAGGACGGCGAGGACATTCTCCTCCGCCTCACGCTTACCTTTGAGGAAGCGGTGTTCGGATGTAAACAAGACATTACGTACAACCACATAGAGGCCTGCTCTGCCTGTCGCGGAACCGGTGCGGCGGCGGGAACCCATCCCGAGACCTGCACCACCTGTCACGGCACGGGCCAGGTGACAGTCCAGCAGCAGACCCCCTTTGGCGCGATCCGCTCGGCCCGCGCCTGCTCGGCCTGCGGAGGCAAGGGCAAGATCATCAAGGAGCCATGCCGTGAGTGTAACGGCCGCGCCTACGTCAAGGTCACGCGCAAAAAGACGGTCACGATCCCCGAGGGCATCGACAACGGCGAGCGCATCCGCCTGACGGGCGAGGGTGATGCGGGCCGCCGCGGCGGACTTCCCGGCGACCTCTATATTGAGATGCGCGTCAAGCCCCACACCTTCTTCAAGCGTGACGGCCGCGACCTCTTTTGCGAGATCCCCGTTACCTTTGCCGAGGCCGCCCTCGGTGCCGAGATCGACGTTCCCCTGCCCGACGGCACGACCGCCAAGTATGAGATCCCCGAGGGCACGCAGACGGGCACCGCCTTTACCCTGCGCGGCAAGGGCGTGAAGGAGCTGCGAACACAGCGGCGCGGCAACCTTGTCTTTACCGCCACGGTCGAGGTGCCAAAGGGACTTTCCCAGAAGCAGAAGGAGCTGCTCTCGGCCTTTGCCGAAAGCTGCGGCGAGAAGAACAACGAGAAAAAGACCTCCTTCTTCAAAAAGATCTTTAAGTGAGAATAGGGCAGAGAAGCACCGCTTCTCTGCCCTTTTTGCGTGGTGGCCTCCCCGCAGGAAGCGCCCCTCCTCCCGCCGTCTCGCTCCTGCCGCGGCGAAATATCGTCTTTCTTCGCCCTTGGCGATTGACAAGCCCCACGAGTTATGTTATACTATTAGGGATAAAAATAACGTAAGGAGATCCCCATGTTTTTTTCTAAGCTTGCTTCCTTTGATGAGGAGGTCTTTGCGGCCTCCGCGCGTGAGCTCCGCCGTCAGCAGGAGAACATTGAGCTGATCGCCTCCGAGAACATCGTTTCCGAGGCCGTGCTTTTGGCCGCGGGTGGCGTTCTCACCAACAAGTACGCCGAGGGCTATCCCGGCAAGCGCTATTACGGCGGCTGCGTGTACGTGGATGAGGTCGAGGAGATCGCCCGTCGCCGCGCCTGCACCCTCTTTGGTGCCGAGCATGCCAACGTTCAGCCCCACAGCGGCGCCAACGCCAACCTCGCCGTGTTCTTTGCCCTCCTGAAGCCGGGCGACACGGTGCTTTCCATGAACCTCTCCGAGGGCGGCCACCTCTCGCACGGCTCGCCTGTCAACATTTCGGGCAACTACTTCAACATCGTGCCCTACGGCGTGGATCCCACGTCCCACCGCATCGATTACGATGAGGTCCTGCGCCTTGCCAAGGAATGCCGACCGAAGCTCATTCTTGCCGGCGCCAGCGCCTATCCCCGCATCATCGATTTTGCGAAGTTCCGCGAGATCGCCGATGAGGTTGGCGCTTACCTGCTTGTCGATATGGCACACATCGCGGGCCTTGTGGCCGCGGGCGTTCACCCCTCGCCCGTGCCGTATGCGGACGTTGTCACCACCACCACGCACAAGACGCTGCGCGGTCCGCGCGGCGGCTTGATCCTCTGCCGTGAGCAGTACGCCAAGGCCATCGACAAGGCGATCTTCCCTGGCACGCAGGGTGGGCCGCTCATGCACATCATCTCGGCCAAGGCCGTAGCGCTTGGCGAGGCGATGACCGAGGACTTCCGCGCCTATGGCCGCCGTGTGGTGGAAAACGCCGCCGTCCTGGCAAACGAGCTGACCTCCCGTGGCTTCTCGCTCGTTTCGGGCGGTACGGACAACCACCTCATGCTGCTTGACCTCAGAAACAGCGAGCTGACGGGTAAGGACCTGGAGGCCCGCCTTGATGAGGTGCACATCACCGCCAACAAAAACACGGTTCCCGGCGAGCCTCGCAGCCCGTTTGTGACCAGCGGCGTCCGCATCGGCACGCCCGCCGTCACCACCCGCGGCTTTGGCACCGAGGAAATGAAGAAGATCGCTTCCTTCATCGACCGCGCCGCGAGTGGCGACGAGGCCACCCGCAAGACCGTCACCGACGAGGTGCTGGATCTCTGCGCCAAGTTCCCGATCTACAAGGATTGATAGAAATAAGAAAAGAACACAGCACGGCGCACCTGCAATACAGCAGGTGCGCCGTCTGTCCAAGTATATCCTGCTCCCACAGGCGTTTTTCAAAATAATTCTGCCTTGTGCTTGACAAGGCGGGGGCGGTGTGCTATAATATTGTGGCGCAGTAAGCGCGGAAAGCTTATAAGCATCGGGGCGTGGCTCAGTTTGGTAGAGCGCTTGGTTCGGGACCAAGAGGTCGGGTGTTCGAATCACCTCGCTCCGACCATAAAAACGGCAAGCTAAGGCTTGCCGTTTTTCCGTCTTTGCGAGATCTTTGCTACGAGTGTTCGAATACTCCTTGCGACCCACCGCCTGCGCGGTGGCACTTCGTGCTCGCTTCGCCTTCCCCGAAGCGCTCGCGGAGCAATCGGCGCTCGTCGCTTGCAAGCAAGCTTGCAGACGTTCTCGCTGGATTTTCACCTCGCTCCGACCATAAAAACGGCAAGCTAAGGCTTGCCGTTTTTTCGTACCCCTCAAAAAGTAAGGGCCACCCCTTTTTGTAAGGGGCGGAAAACGGTGGAAGTTTGCCGGTATTTGGCCTCTTCCCAATGCGGGAGGGGGGTGGTATAATGGAGATACCGACACTCCCCCGTGGGTGTCGGCTTATACCCAGAAAAGGAGGATATCTACGACTATGAAAAGGATCTTCTCTTTCAGTCTTATCTTAGCACTCTTGCTATCGGTGGGGGCGCTGGCCGTTCCCATATCCGCCTCGGGGGCCACGCCTGCGGCGGCAGGAGTGGTGAACACGGGCGGCGGTCGGCTGAACGTGCGCTCATCCCCCTCGACCGGCGGCGCATGGGTGGCCTCTCTCGGAAACGGCGAGACCGTCACCCTGCTTGAAAAAACAGGCGCCTGGTGGCGCGTTTTGTACCGCGAGGGAAAAACCGGCTACTGTCACGGCGATTACCTCACCGTGATCTCGACCGCTGCGGCCACAGTCACCACGGGCCAAAGCACGCTGAACGTGCGGAGCGGCCCCTCCACGGCGTACGCGCGCATTGCCTCGCTGAAAAACGGCACGGGCGTTATCGTGCTTTCAACAAGCGGTGGCTTTGCGCGTGTGCTGTTTGCCGGCAACCGCACAGGCTACGTGAGCCTTGCCTACCTCAAGGGGGCCGACGCCTTCCCCGCCGTCTCACTGACGGTGCCCTGCTACCGCCAATGGGACAGCCGCTGGGGGTGGATGAAGGTCGGAGGCTCGGGCAAAACGCTGACGGCGATCGGCTGTGCGACGTCGGGCATCTCGATGATCGAGTCCTACCGCACGGGCACCGCGCTGACCCCCGCGGTCATGGTGAAGCGCCTCTCGTATACGGCGAGCGGCAACGTCTTTTGGCCGACCGATTACACGCCCCACTTCTACCGTGAGGGATACCTTAGCGACATTTACCGGGAGCTGCAAAAGGGCCACCCCGTGTTGATCGGCGCCAAGACCGCCGCCGGCGGACAGCACTGGGTGGTGGTCACGGGCTTCACAGGGGGAGACGCCATCACGGCCGCGGGCTTCACCATCCACGACCCCGGTGTTTCCACCCGAAAGACGCTGGCCGACTTCTTTGCCTCTTACCCCATTTTCTACAAGTATTTTACCTATTGACCGCAAGGTTTTCTTTACAAAACATAAGAAAAAGCCGCGTA
>JAZRAU010000021.1:0-13040 GCA_045634705.1 Eubacteriales bacterium
CGACGTAAGTAAAAACGGCACCCCGAAGGGTGCCGTTTTTACGATTGGCCGATTTCTGCCCGTGAGGATTAGAGCTCGGCGAAATACTTGATGGTTCTGACCATCTGGCTGGTGTAGGAGTTCTCGTTGTCGTACCACGAAACGACCTGGACCTGGTAGGTGTCGTCGTCGATCTTGGCGACCATGGTCTGGGTGGCATCGAAGAGAGAGCCGTAGGTCATGCCGATGACGTCGGAGGAGACGATCTCATCGGTGTTGTAGCCGAAGGAGGCGGAGGCCTGAGCCTTCATGGCGGCGTTGATCGCATCAACGGTCACGTCCTTACCCTTAACAACGGCAACAAGAATGGTGGTCGAGCCGGTGCAGGTGGGAACGCGCTGGGCCGAGCCAATGAGCTTGCCGTTCAGCTCGGGGATAACGAGGCCGATCGCCTTGGCGGCACCGGTGGAGTTGGGAACGATGTTCTGCGCGCCGGCGCGAGCACGGCGAAGATCACCCTTGCGGTGCGGGCCGTCAAGGATCATCTGGTCGCCGGTGTAGGCATGAACGGTGGTCATGATACCGCTCTGGATCGGGAACACGTCATTGAGGGCCTTGGCCATGGGAGCCAGGCAGTTGGTGGTGCAGGAGGCGGCCGAGATGATCTTGTCATCGGCGGTCAGGGTCTTCTCGTTAACGCTGTAAACGATGGTCTTGAGGTCCTTGCCGGCAGGAGCCGAGATAACGACCTTCTTCGCACCGGCATTGATATGAGCCATCGACTTCTCGGTGGAGGTGTAGAAGCCCGTGCACTCGAGAACAACGTCGACACCCAGCTCACCCCAAGGGCAATCGTTGGCGTCCTTGCAGGCGTAGATCTTGATGGTCTTGCCGTTCACGGTGATGCTGTCATCGCCGGCGACAACGGTGTCACCGAGAGCGTAACGGCCCTGCGCGGTGTCATACTTCAGAAGATGCGCCAGCATCTTGGGGTCGGTCAGGTCGTTGATGGCAACCACCTCGTAGCCCTCAGCGCCGAACATCTGACGGAAGGCGAGACGACCGATACGGCCAAAGCCGTTAATAGCAACTTTTACGGACATTTTTTGTTTCTCCTTCAAAAAAATATTTTTTATAGATTTTCACCAACTTATTGTAGCACAACTTATGGAATTTTACAAGAGGATTTTTTATTTTTTCAAAATTTCGTTATTCTTATCCTATTTTTCCTGCGAGCGGACAAGTTTTTGTCGCTTTCCGCCACCCTCGCACCGCGGCCAAGACAAAAACAGACCCTTTTTTGAAAAACGATAAAAACAGACCTTTTTTGAAAAATGACCCTTTTTTGAAAAAGGGCTTGCATTTTCTGCAAAGCTATGATATAATACCTCTGTTATCGACGGCCCGTTGGTCAAGCGGCTAAGACATCGCCCTTTCACGGCGAAAACATGGGTTCGATTCCCGTACGGGTCACCACAAAAAAGAGAGCACTTCGGTGCTCTCTTTTTTGTGGTGATGCGCTTCGCGCACGAACCCACTCCGTGCGCGTGCTTTAGGGTTGCTCCTTGCGAACCCACCGCAGGCGCGGCGGCACTGCGTGCTTGCTTCACCTGCAGGGAAGCGACGGCGGAGAGAGCGCATATTCTTGTTCATTAATTTAATCCTTATTATACCGTTTCTGCGGCCGACCGTTCCCAGGGACTTGTAAACCCCGACGCGATATGCTATAATAGTCAAAACAATCCATTCAAAAGCACAGCGAGGGGAATGTTATGGAACAAACGATATCGCCAAACGATATTCTTTTGAAAAAGGAACGAAATTATGGGATCGATTTATTGAGATTGGTCTCTATGTTGATGGTTGTTATCTTGCACGTTTTAGGTCAAGGTGGCATCCTGAAAAACATCTCCAATCTAACGCTTAAGGGCGAGAGCTTCTGGAGCCTCGAAATTTTGTGTTACTGCGCGGTAAATGTTTATGCGATCATTTCCGGCTACGTTGGATATAAATCAAAGCACAGGGGCCGCAGTTTGGTTTCCTTGTGTTTACAGGTACTCTTTTTCTCCATGCTTATTACCGGAGCCGATTTACTTATCGCACTGAGAAATGGCTCGCCGATTTCTCTGGCATCCACCGTTTTGAACTTTCTCCCTTCCATTCGCAGCTATTGGTATTTTTCGGCATATTTTTGCTTGTTCTTCTTTATGCCCATATTGGATAAAATCATAGATTGCGTTCCAAGGAAAAACTTGAGATCCGCTGCGGCTTTTTGCTTTCTGATCTTTTGCTGCTGGACGCAATTATATACCAAAGTGTCCAATTTGAACGGTGGGTATTCGGTTTTATGGCTTGCTGTTTTATATCTTGTTGGCGCCTACATTTCTCGATACGATCCGCTTAAAAAATGGTCTTTTCCGCTTTGTTTTTCGATCTTTCTCGCATTCATCGCCTTAACCGTAGCCGTTAGGATTTCTTTAGGATTGGTAACGAGGCCTATCTTTGGCTCGCCCAAGGGAATGAACCTTTTGGTATCTTATACATCGCCGACGATCACGCTTGCCGCTTTTTTCCTTGTTTACAGCTTCAGCAAAGCAAAATTCAACGCAGTAATAAACAAGATCATTTCTGTCTTGACCCCCTTATCATTCGGGGTATATTTAATTCATTGCCACCCCATTGTTTTTTCACGAATGCAGGGAAGCTTCACTTGGATCCTTCAAAAGCCAACCTTTTTCGGATTGCTATCTGTTCTTGGCATAAGCTTTTCTATTTTCAGCGTTTGCTTGCTTCTGGATTGGATCCGGTTTCTATTGTTCAAAGTTTGCAAAATCCAGCAATTCTCAACGTGGATCGAGAAAAAAGCAAAAGCTTTTTACTTGTTCATTCTTAGAATTTTACATATCCAAGCAGAAGATATCGGTAACGAATAAGAGGCACGTTTTGAAAAATAACTTTTTCATTTTGCATTCGCATTGGGCAACCGCAAAACAGAGAGTACCCTCCACGGGTACTCTCTTTTTCTACCGATGCGCTCCACGCACGCGCCAGGGGTTGCTCCCTGCAAGGCCGCCGCTTACACAAGTCTCCCAAACGCAAAAAACAATATTAGAAAATAATATTAATTATACAATATGTGCAAACATATTGAAATTTCTGCGCTTTTGTGATATTATTCAGTATGCAAGGTAAACGCCGCGGGAATGTTTTCTCTTTAACGTGGAAAACGAAGAAGGAACAAAAAATTCAAAGCTCGGGGCGGTGCTCAATGACCGATGCTTGGATCGCAGGATTCGGGCAAGACGAAAGGAAAGGCTATGCTTACAGTTACGGTTTGGGAAAAGAACGCTGAGGGCGTTGCGGATAACGGCAAAGGAGGAACGGACGAATGGCGGTGAAGCTTGATCTTTGTGCTGTGGACGAGATCCTCGAACGGCACGGCCACAATCCTGTGGACATCATTGCGATTCTGCAGGAGATCCAGGAGGTCTATCACTACCTCCCCCGCGAGGTCTTCCCGATCCTTTCGCGCGGACTGGGCCTTGGAGAGGCGCGCATTTACAGCATCGCGACCTTCTACGAGAACTTTTCCTTAGAGCCTAAGGGAAAATACGTTATCAAGATCTGCGACGGCACAGCCTGCCACGTGAGAAAATCGATCCCGATCCTCGAAAAGCTCCGGAGTGAGCTTGGGCTGTCTGCCGACAAGAAGACGACGGACGACTTGAACTTCACCGTGGAGACGGTTTCCTGCCTTGGCGCCTGCGGTCTTGCGCCCGTCATCACCGTGAATGACGCGGTTCATGCCGAGATGACGCCCGAAAAGGTGGTCGTGCTTTTGAATGCCCTGAAGGAGGAGATCCGGAATGCTGAATAACCGAGCCGACTTTGTTGCCTATCAGCAGGCGGCGGCGAAGGATTACGCCGCCCAGAAAAAGAAGATCATCGTGTGCGCGGGCACCGGCTGTGTGGCGGGCGGCGCGCTCTACATATTTGACACCCTGAAGGCCCTCATCCGTGAGCGGGGCCTCTTTGTTGAGCTTGGCCTTATGGAGGAGCCTCATTCCCCCGGCATCGGTCTCAAAAAGAGCGGCTGTCATGGCTTTTGCGAAATGGGTCCCCTGCTCCGCATTGAGCCGCAGGGCTGGCTCTACACCAAGGTCAAGGCCGAGGACTGCGCCGAGATCGTGGAAAAGACGATCGTAAACGGGGAGTGCATTGACCGCCTTGTCTACAAAAAGGACGGCACGGTGTACCGCGAGCAATCCGAGATTCCCTTCTACCGTCAGCAGACCCGTATGGTGCTGGAGCATTGCGGTAAGATCGATGCCGACTCGATCCGCGAGTACATTGCCATTGGCGGCTACTCCGCGCTTGTCAAGGCGCTTTTCGATATGACGGCCGAAAAGATCGTTTCCGAGATCTCCGAGTCCGGCCTGCGCGGTCGCGGCGGCGGTGGCTTCCCTGCCGGGAAAAAGTGGGAGCAGGTCAAGCGCCAGAAGGAAACGCCCAAGTACGTGGTGTGCAACGGTGACGAGGGCGACCCCGGAGCCTTTATGGACCGTTCCATTATGGAGGGCGACCCCCACCGGATGCTGGAGGGCATGCTCATTGCCGCCCTGGCCTGCGGCGCGACCGAGGGCTACATTTACGTGCGTGCCGAGTACCCCCTGGCCGTGAAGCGCCTGCGTAACGCGATCGCACAGGCGGAGGAGCTGGGGCTCCTCGGCGACCGCATCCTTGGCACGGACTTCTCCTTCCATATGCACATCAACTGCGGTGCGGGCGCCTTTGTCTGCGGTGAAGGCTCAGCCCTCACCGCCTCCATTGAGGGCAAGCGCGGCTTCCCGAGGGTCAAGCCCCCAAGAACGGTGGAGCAGGGGCTGTTTGACAAGCCCACCTGCCTCAATAACGTGGAAACCTACGCCAACGTGGCCTCTATCATCGAAAACGGCGGAGCCGCCTTCCGCAAATACGGCTCCGAAAAAAGCCCCGGCACCAAGGCCTTTGCCCTCACGGGTAACATCAACAACACCGGCCTTATCGAGGTCCCCATGGGCACTACCCTGCGTAAGATCATCTTTGATATCGGCGGCGGTATGCGCGGTGACGGAGAGTTCAAGGCCGTTCAGATCGGCGGTCCCTCGGGGGCCTGCCTCACCAAGGAGCATCTGGACATCCCCTTAGATTTTGACACCCTGAAAACGGTGGGGGCCATGATCGGCTCGGGCGGTCTTGTCGTTATGGACTCCGCCACCTGCATGGTGGAGGTGGCCCGCTTCTTTATGAACTTCACGCAGAACGAGTCCTGCGGTAAGTGCGTTCCCTGCCGTGAGGGCACCAAAAGAATGCTGGAGATCCTTGAGCGGATCGTGGCGGGCGAGGGCCGTGACGGCGACATTGAGCTTTTGCTGGAGCTTTCCGAGACCATCTCCGCCACCGCCCTTTGCGGTCTTGGCAAATCGGCCTCCTCCCCCGTCGTAAGCACGATCAAGAACTTCCGCGAGGAATACGAGGCCCACATCTACGACAAGCGTTGCCCGGCGGGCGCCTGCCAGAAGCTGAAGCGGATCGTCATCGATCCCGGCCTTTGCAAGGGATGCAGCAAATGCGCGCGCTCCTGCCCCGTTGGCGCGATCCACGGTAAGATCAAGGAGCCCTTTACGATTGACCTTAACACCTGTATCCGTTGCGGAGGCTGCCTGGATGCCTGTCCCTTCAAGGCCATCAAGGAGGTTTGAACATGAGCGATAAGAAATATATGACCATTGACGGGATCCCCGTAGCGATCGAGGGGGAGAAGAACATTTTGGAGCTTTGCCGCAAGATCGGCATCAAGATGCCCACCTTCTGCTATCACTCCGAGCTTTCCGTGTACGGCGCCTGCCGTATGTGTATGGTGGAAAACGAGCGCGGCGCCCTTGACGCCGCCTGCTCAACGCCCCCAAAGGAGGGGGCCGCGGTCAAGACCAACACCGAACGGCTCCGCCGCTACCGCAAGAACATTCTGGAGCTGCTCCTTGCCAACCACTGCCGCGACTGCACGGTCTGTGAAAAGAACAACCGCTGTAAGCTCCAGGAGCTGGCCATGCAATTCAACATCACGGGAGTGCGCTTCCCCAACCGCGCGATCTCCACAAGGGACGATGGCGTTTCCTCCTGCATTTCGCTCGATTCTGGCAAATGTATCCTTTGCGGCGACTGCGTTCGCGTTTGCCACGAGATCCAGCACGTGGGGGCCATTGATTTTGCCCACCGCGGCTCCAATATGAAGATCAGCACGGCCTTTGGGATCCCGCTTTCGGAATCTCCCTGTGTCGGCTGCGGCCAGTGTGCCGCCGTTTGCCCCACCGGTGCTATCGTAGTGAAGAACGATACCGAAGTGGTCTTTCGCGCGATCGACGATCCCACCGTCAGAACCACCGTTCAGATCGCGCCCGCGGTACGCGTGGCGCTGGGCAAGGAGCTGGGGCTTCCGGAGGGCAAGGACGCGTTCGGTAAGATCGTGGCCGCGCTCCGCCGTATGGGCTTTGATGAGGTGTATGACACCACGCTCGGCGCCGACCTGACGGTTTTGGAGGAGACCGAGGAATTCCTCTCGCGCTTAGAAAGGAACGAAAGACTTCCCCTGATCACCTCATGCTGTCCCGGCTGGGTGCAGTTCTGCGAGAAGAAGCATCCCGACTTTTTGCCGAACATTTCCACCTGCCGCTCTCCCATGCAGATGCTGGCCGCCATTTTGAAGGATCAGGCCAAAAAATCCTCGACCAAGACGTTCCACGTGGCTGTCATGCCCTGCACCGCCAAGAAATTTGAGGCCAACCGCGCCGAGTTCAAGACCGAGTGCGGTCCGAACGTGGATGCCGTCATCACCACGCAGGAGCTTGTCCTGATGATCAAGGAGTCGGGCCTGATGCTCCACCGCCTCAAGGCCGAGGCCGTGGACATGCCCTTTGCCACCGTGTCGGGGGCGGGGATCCTCTTTGGTGTAACGGGCGGCGTGACCGAGGCCGTCCTGAGACGGGTGAGCGCCAACAAGAGCGGCGCGGCTCTCCTCTCGCTGGCCAATGCGGGCCAACGAGGCCGCGAGGGCATCAAGGAGTTCACGGTCCCTTACGGCGAGGGCGAGCTGAGGATCGCGGTCGTCAGTGGCCTTGGTAACGCCGATGCGCTTCTCGCGAGGATCCGTGCGGGCGAGCATTTTGACTTTGTGGAGATCATGGCCTGCCCCGGTGGCTGTGTGAACGGCGGCGGCCAGCCCTCGATTGACGAGGATGCCACCGAGGTAAGAGCCGAGGGGCTGTACGAGACCGATCAGCTGCAAAGCATCCGCCGGAGCGAGGAAAATCCCGCCATGGCCACCATTTACCGCGACATCCTCTGCGGCAAGGCCCACGACCTTCTTCACGTGGATTATACGAAGGGGAAGAAGCTATGATCCCCCTTTCGGTATGCGTTGGCACCGCTTGCCATTTGAACGGCGCCGACAACGTGGTCATGACCTTCCGGCATCTCATTGAGGAGTACGGCCTGCACGACAAGGTCACGGTCTACACCTCCCTTTGTATGGGCACCTGCACGAGAAAGGATGTGTCCGTGAGGATCGGTGAGGAGCGTTTTTCCATCGATGCCACCGAGGCCAGAGCTTTTTTCAAGGACAAGGTGCTTCCCTTAACAGAAAAATAACCGCCAACGAGGCCGGTGCGGCCTTGGCGGCACACAAAGACAGCGGCGTCCCCCTCGGTTCCGGGGGGCGCCGCCATTCCAAAATAAAGGAGATCGGTATGGACTGCATTATGAAAACGGTGGGGGTATCCAAGCGGTACCGCGGCCGGCTTGTGCTGAAGGACGTTTCCATGACCGTGGCCCGCGGCGACATCTACGGCTTTGTGGGTGAAAACGGCTCGGGCAAGACGACGGTCATCCGCCTCATCACGGGGCTGATCGCGGCCGACGAGGGGAGCGTCTCGCTCTTCGGGCATCCCGCAGACTCGCCCGAGGCGACATCGGCGCGGAGAAGGATCGGCGCCATTGTGGAGGCGCCCTCGATCTACCGCAATCTGTCGGCGCGGGAAAATCTCCTGATGCAAAGCGCGATCCTGGGGATCAGGAGCGAGGAGAGGATCCGCGAGGTGCTGGGTGAGGTGGGGCTTTCCGACCTCTACGACGACAAGAAAAAGGCGGCGAACTTCTCGCTTGGCATGCGCCAGCGCCTCGGCATTGCCATGGCGCTTCTCGGTGAGCCCGAGTTCCTGCTTTTGGACGAGCCGATGAACGGCCTTGACCCCACGGGGATCGTGGAGGTGCGCGAGCTGATCCTGCGCCTCAACCGCGAGAGGGGCATCACGTTCCTCATTTCCTCGCACATTCTCAGCGAGCTTGCGCTGGTGGCGACCAAGTACGGCATCATCTCGCACGGCAAGCTGCTCCGCGAGATCACGGCCGAGGAGCTGGAGCGCGAGTGCCGCCCCGCGACCGTCATTGAGGCGACCGACGGCGAGGCGCTCCTGTCCCTGCTCTCACGCCTTTTGCCCGAGGCCGAGCTGCATCCCATCGCGGGGGGCGTGCGCCTTGTGGGGGATGTCGCACTCTCGGCCGTTTTGCGGGCGGTGCTTGACGCAGGGATCGAGATCCTTTCTGTCAACTGCTACAAGTCGGGAATCGAGGATTATTATCTGTCTCTTGTGGGAGGTGGCCGCCATGCGTGAGCTTCTTTTGACCGATCTTCGCCGCATCATCAAGGATAAGCTCTTCCTTGTGGCGTGCATTCTCGGCGGCGTGTTTGCACTGTTTACTCCCCTGCTTTACGAGGGGATCGTCCTGGCCCTTGGCGATGAGGTGGAGATGCTGGGGCCGCTGGTGGAGGCCAAGGCGCTCTTCTTCTCGGCGTTTCTGCCCGGCGGCAACTTTGGCCTCATTCTGCCCATTCTCGTGGCGATTGTTCTCTGCAAGGACTTCCGCTACGGCACGGTGAGAAACAAGATCATCGCGGGCAAGCCGCGTACCGCGGTGTTCTTCTCGCTCTTCCTTTCCACGGCGACCGTGACGTGCGGCGTGATCCTTGCCCACGCGCTCCTGACGCTTCTTGTCTCACTGTTCTTCTTCCCGTACGCGGCACTGCCGTTTACGTGGAATTCCTTCCTATATCTATTTGTATCTCTCCTTTTCTCGCTCCTTGTGTATCTCTTCCTCTCCGCGCTCATTTCCTTCCTTGCAGCCACGCTGAAAAGCGCGGGGCTGACGGTGGTCCTTTACGTGGCGGTCAATTTCTTCTTCTCGATCCTCGGCACCGTGACCGCGGTGGCTGCCATTTTCATAGAGCCGACAAACAAGGCGCTGACAAAGCTTTTGGAGATTTTGCAAAAGGCCAACCTCTTTACCACAACGCACATCGGGGCGGGCACGGCCTACACCGCGACCGACGTCCTTACGGTGCTGGTTCCCACGCTCCTTGGGAGCGCCCTCTGCCTTGGGCTTGGGGCGTATCTCTTCAAAAAGAGAGACTTGAAGTAATAAAAAAGACCGCCGAGGGCGGTCTTTTTTATTTCAGTATCTTTCTTATAATGAAGTTTTGCAGGCGCATGGGAAGCGCCGAGAGAAGGAGCAGGAGGGGGTTGCGGTTGATCTTGATCACAAGCGGAGCGCGGCGGCGCGAGAGGGCGCGCACGACCCTTTGGGCCACCCGCGCAGGGGACACGTTCCTCGCCTCCACGCGGTCAACGATCGTACGGAAGCGGCGCGCCGAAAAGGCGTAAAGGGCGGTGGTGGCGCAAAAGCTGTCCAGCTCCCGCGTGGAAAGGACAAGAAGCCCCGTGCGGACGGCGCCCGGACGGAGAACACTCACGCCGATGCCAAGGAGCTGAAGCTCCATGCGGAGGGCGCAGGCGTACTTCTCCACGGCGCTTTTGGTGATACCGTAAAGCCCCGTAAAGGGCAAGGGATCGAGGGGGGCCAGCTCACTGGAGGTGAGGATAATGCGGCTGCCCTCACCGAGAAGCGGAAGAAAAGTTTTGTTTACACGAAATGCGCCAAACAGGTTAATATCGTAGGCACGTGTGAATTTTTCCTCGCTCATCTCGACCAGAGAGCCTGCGCTGTAAATGCCTGCCACGTGGACAATGGCCGCGAGGCTTTCGGTCATCTCGCTGACGGTGGCAAACGCCCTCTCAACGCTTGCGGCATCGGTGAGGTCGGCCACAAGGGGCACGATCCCCTCCCGCGCGGCGACGGGGGCAACATCCATGGCAAAGACGCGGTAGCCCGCATCCGATAGGGCCGCCGTGATCGCACCGCCGATGCCGCCGCCGGCGCCCGTAACCAGTATGGACTTCATAGTGCTCCACCTCCTTATACTGCCATTATAGCAAACTCCGGCCGAAAGCGCAAGCGGCTTTTGCGCGCCGCCCCTCGCTTTTTCCCTTGAAAGCTTTGGAAATGTCGCGAATTTTGTTGACAAACTACGCGCGCGTGTGTATAATGTTTTATATACTTTTATGAAGAAAAGTAGCGGTGAGCGGTCATGCCCGCCCAAAAAGAAAGAGAAACAGGTAGTTCATTATGATCTTTTCCAAGGAAGAAACCCTATCGAGAGCAAAGATCCGGGCGATCCAGGAGGAGCGTCTTCTGGAGACGGTCGGCCGTGTGTACGAGAAGGTGATGCCCTACCGCAAAAAAATGGAGGAGGCAGGGCTCACCCCTGCGGACATTGCGTCGCTTGACGACCTCAAAAAGCTCCCCTTCATCACGAAGCAGGATCTGCGCGACCATTATCCCTTTGGCTACTGTGCCGTGCCGCGCGAGCAGTTTGCGAGGGTCCATTCGAGCAGCGGAACGACAGGCAAGCCCACCCCCACGGTGTTTGCCAAGAGCGACCTTGCCGTGTGGAGCGAGTGCGTGGCGCGCATCGCCTGCGCGGGTGGTGCCACGGCCGAGGATATGGCCCAGATCTGCTTTGGCTTTGGTATGTTCACGGGAGCCGAGGGCCTGCAGCGCGGCCTTGAGCGGGTGGGCGCGGCGATCGTACCGTCCTCAGCGGGCAACTCCGAAAAGCAGATGCTTTACATGAAGGACTTCGGCACCACGCTCCTGGTGGCTACACCCTCCTATGCGATGCGCCTTTCCGAGGTAGCGCGTGAGATGGGCCTTGACCCCGCGCGCGACCTTGCGGTCAGGACGCTCCTTGTGGGGAGCGAGCTCCTCACCGATGCGATGCGTGAGGAGATGCGCCGCGCCTGGGGACATGACGTTAAGATCACGACCAACTACGGCATGAGCGAGCTGATGGGTCCCGGCATCTCGGGCGAATGCCTGGAGGGTGACGGACTGCACATCAACGAGGATTTCTTTATCCCCGAGATCATCGACCCGAAGACCGGCGAGGTGCTTCCCGAGGGCGAGCTTGGTGAGCTGGTCATCACCTGCATCAAGCGCGAGGCGATGCCCCTTGTCCGCTACCGCACGGGCGACCTCACCCGCCTTTCGTATGCCCCCTGCCGTTGCGGACGTACGACCTGCCGCATGGAAAATCTGCAGGGGCGGAGCGACGATATGCTGAAGGTGAACGGAGTGCGCCTCTTCCCGAGCCAGATCGAGGAGATCGTTCTGGCGATCCCTGAGCTTGGGCCGCATTACGAGATCGTGCTGGAGCGCGAGGGCTACAGCGACCGCATGACCGTCCGCGTGGAGCTGGCCACCGTGACCGACTCCTTCCGTGTGCTGGAGGAGATCGAGCGTACGGTCAAGGCACGTCTCAAGACGGTTTTGGGACTTACCGTCCGTGTGAAGTTAGAATCGCCCAACACCCTCCAGAGGTTTGAGGGCAAGGC
This sequence comes from Eubacteriales bacterium, assembly GCA_045634705.1. Lineage (GTDB taxonomy): Bacteria > Bacillota > Clostridia > Oscillospirales > CAG-272 > UBA1740. The sequence goes on from JAZRAU010000021.1 coordinate 11,805, forward strand.
GAAGCGCGTTAAGGATCTGAGAAAGAAGGATTAAGACTATGAACGAAAAGAAGATCATGCTTGGCAACGATGCCATTGCCCGCGGTGCTTACGAGGCGGGCGTGAAGGTCTCGAGTGCGTACCCCGGCACGCCCTCGACCGAGATCAGCGAATTTCTTGCCTCGTACAACGAGGTCTACACCGAATGGGCCCCGAACGAAAAGGTGGCGCTGGAGGTGGCGGCGGGTGCCTCCTTCTCCGGTGTGCGCGCCCTGGCCTGCATGAAGCACGTGGGCCTGAACGTGGCAAGCGACCCCCTCTACAGCATTGCCTACACGGGAGTGAACGGCGGCCTTGTCATTGTGGTGGCGGACGACCCCGGCATCGCCTCCTCGCAGAACGAGCAGGACACGCGTATGATCGGCCGCAGCGCCCATATCCCCGTCATTGAGCCCTCCGACAGCCAGGAGGCCAAGGACTTTTTGGTGGCGGCCTATGACCTCTCCGAGAAGTACGATACCCCCGTCATCCTCCGCACGACGACGAAGCTGGCGCACTCCCAGAGCATCGTCACCCTCGGCGAGCGGTGTGACGTTCCCGATAAGGCCTACGAGCGCGACGTCAAAAAGTACGTGATGATGCCCGCCTCCGCGATCGGCCGCCACAGGGTGGTGGAGGCGCGTGAGGACCGCCTGGCGGCGGATGCCTCCACCCTGCCCCTCAACCGCTGGGAGAAGGGCGACAAAAAGCTCGGCTTTATCACCTCGGGCGTTGCCTACCAGTACGTGAAGGAGGCGGCCCCCACCGCCAGCGTTCTGAAGCTGGGCCTTGTGCATCCCCTGCCGAAAGCTCTCATTGAGGAATTTGTGGCCACCTGCGACGAGGTCATTGTGTTTGAGGAGTTAGAACCCGTGATCGAGGAGCAGGTCAAGAGCTGGGGCCTTTCGGTCAAGGGTAAAGAACTCTTTACAAAGCAGGGCGAATACAGCGCCAATATGCTAAAAAAGGTACTGACGGGTAAGGAGACTGCCGTGTTCGCGGCGTCCGAGACCCCGGCCCGCCCGCCGATCCTTTGCCCCGGGTGCCCGCACCGCAGCGTTTTCTCGGTCTTAAGTAAGCTGAAGATCCACGCGGCGGGCGACATCGGCTGCTACACGCTGGGCGCCGTGGCTCCCCTCTCGGTCATTGATACCACGGTGTGCATGGGCTCCTCGATCTCGATCCTGCACGGCATGGAGAAGGCCAAGGGGCGCGACT
>JAZRAU010000022.1:0-16286 GCA_045634705.1 Eubacteriales bacterium
GCCCTTGCCCGTGCAGCCGTGGCAGATGGCGTCGGCGCCCTCCTTCAGGGCGATCTCGACAAGGCCCTTGGCGATGCAGGGACGCGCGTGGCTGGTGCCGAGCAGATACTCCTCGTAGACCGCGCCCGCCTTCATGGTGGGAATGATGTATTCGTCAACGTACTCCTCGGTGAGGTCGAGGACGTAAAGCTTCGAGGCCCCCGTCTTCAGCGCCTTCTCCTCAAGGCCCTCCAGCTCGTCCGCCTGGCCGACGTTGCCCGAGACCGCAACCACCTCACAGTTGTTGTAGTTCTCCTTCAGCCACGGAATGATGATCGAGGTATCAAGACCTCCCGAGTACGCGAGTACGACCTTTTTGATGTTCTCCTTGTTCATGGCATGCCTCCGTTTGAATAAATATTCTGTGTTTTTGTATTTATATGCGCTTATTTTACACCCCATTTTGTGGTTTGTCAAGGGGTTTTTGATTTTTCTTTCAATTTTTTTGAATTTTTATCACAATCGCACAAGAGAGGGCGCTTGACAAGCGGGGTTTTCGATGATATACTGTAAAAGAAGATACAAAACTTAAAGCTCAAAGGAGAATTCTTATGGGAAGCGTCATTCCTTCTGCCCCCGCCGATCCGATGCTGGACGCGGGCCACACCGTCCTCGGTATTATGCTCGTCTATCTTCTCGCGGTCCTTTTTGTGGCCCTTGTGCTTTCGGTGCTGATCCTGGTTGCCGAATGGCGCATCTTCTCGCGCGGCGGCTGTCCCGGCTGGGCGGTGCTGGTGCCCTTTTATAACATCTACTGTCTCTTTAAGCTCCTCTTTGGCAACGGCTGGCTCTTTCTTTTACTGCTTGTCCCCGTCGTCAATTACGTGATGCTGCTGATCCTTCCCTTCCGCCTTGCACATGTCTTTGGCGCGGGCTTCGGGTTTGGGCTTGGGCTCTTTTTCCTGCCCACCATCTTTATGCTGATCCTCGGCTTTGGCCGCTACTATTACTCCGGCCCGAACTGAGGGGGATCATAAAATGCGCCCCGCACTCCAAGCGGTGCTCTTTTTTTATTCCAGCTCAAAGGCGCCGGTATAGAGGCGGTAATACACGCCGCGCTCGGCAAGGAGCGCCTCGTGGCTGCCGCGCTCGATGATGCGGCCCTCGGACAGCACCATAATGACGTCCGAGTTTTTGACGGTCGAGAGGCGGTGCGCGATGACGAACACGGTGCGCCCCTCCATTAATTTATCCATGCCGCGCTGGACGATCGCCTCGGTATGCGTGTCGATCGACGAGGTGGCCTCGTCAAGGATCATGACGGGCGGATCGGCCACGGCGGCGCGCGCAATGGCGATGAGCTGGCGCTGCCCCTGCGAGAGGTTGGCGCCGTTGTTCTGGAGCATGGTGGCGTACCCCTCGGGCAGACGGGTGATGAAGTCGTCGGCGCCCGCAAGGCGCGCGGCGGCGATGCACTCCTCATCGGTCGCGTCCAGCTTACCGTAACGGATGTTGTCCATGACCGTGCCCGTAAAGAGGTTGGTCTCCTGAAGCACGATGCCGAGGGAACGGCGCAGGTCGGACTTTTTGATCTTGCTCACGTTGATGCCGTCGTAACGGATCTTGCCGTCGGCAATGTCGTAGAAGCGGTTGATGAGGTTGGTGATCGTGGTCTTGCCCGCGCCCGTGGCACCGACAAAGGCAACCTTCTGGCCGGGGGCGGCGTAGACCGACACGCCGTGAAGCACGGTCTTTTCCTCGGTGTAGCCGAAGTCAACGTCAAAGAGGCGTACGTCACCGCGGACGGGCGTGTAGGTCACGCTTCCGTCGCCGTGGGGGTGGCGCCAGGCCCACGTGCCCGTGCGGGTATCGCTTTCGGTCACTGTGCCGTCCTCCCCCACCGTGGCGTTGACAAGCGTCACGTAGCCGTCATCGGCCTCTGGCTCCTCGTCAATGAGCGCGAACACGCGCGAGGCGCCCGCAAGGCCCATAACGATCGAGCTGATCTGCTGGGAGAACTGGTTCACGTTGCCCGTGAACTGCTTGGTCATGTTGAGGAAGGGCACCACGATCGAGATGCCGAAGGCCATGCCCGAGATCGAAAGGTTTGTGACCCCCGTGGCGAGAAAGATGCCGCCAACCGTGGCGATGACAACGTAAAGGACGTTGCCGATGTTGCCGATGATCGGGCCGAGGATGTTGGCATAGCCATGGGCGCTGGCGCCCGCCGCGCGGAGGTTTTCGTTGATCACCTCAAAGTCGGCCTCGCTCTCCCTCTCGTGGCAGAACACCTTAATGACCTTCTGTCCGCTCATCATCTCCTGGAAGAAGCCCTCAGCCTCACCCATGGCCTTCTGCTGGCGGACAAAGAAGCGGGCCGAGCCGCCGCCCACCTTTCTGGAGACAAAAAGCATGGCAAAAACGCCGAGAAGGACGACAAGCGTCATATAGACGCTGAAATACAGCATCAGGAAAAGGACGGTCGTGATGATCGTCAGAGACTGCACGAGCGCGGGGAGCGAGCGCGAGACAAGCTCACGCATGGCATCGATGTCGTTCGTGTAGTGGCTCATCACGTCGCCGTGCTTGTGGGTATCGAAATAGCGGATCGGCAGGCTCTGCATCCCGTCAAACATACGGCAGCGCATCTTGTGGAGAAAGCCCTGCGTGATGTAGGCCATGAGCTGGTTGTAGAGCGTAATGGTGACGGTGCCGACAACGTAAAAGCACCCGAGCGTGAGAACAACGGGAAGGATCTCGCGGAAGGCCCCCTCCACGTCCCCGATCGCCTGCCATTTTTCGATCAGCTCAAAGACCTTCTGCATAAAGATCGCCGGGATCGAGGAGACGAGCGCCGTAAAGACGATACATACGAGCGTCAGGGGCACAAGGACGGGATAGGAACGGAACAGGAAGCCGAGAATGCGGAATATGAGCGAGGGCTTGGCGGTTGGCTTATTCTTCAAGGTCGGCACCTCCCATCTGCTGCTCGCAAAGCTCGCGGTAATGCTCCGAGGAGGCGAGAAGCTCCCCGTGCGTGCCGCGGGCGGCGATCGAGCCGTTTTCCATAAGCAGGATCATATCGGCCTCCATGACCGAGGCCACTCGCTGGGCGATAATGATCTTGGTGGTTTTTGGAATGTAGGTACGGAGCCCTGCGCGAATGGCGGCATCGGTCCGCATATCGACAGCACTCGTCGAGTCGTCAAGAATGAGGATCTACGGACGGCGAAGAAGCGCGCGCGCAATGCAAAGGCGCTGCTTCTGCCCTCCCGAAACGTTGGAGCCCCCCTGCTCAATGCGGGTATCGTACCCGTCGGGGAAGGCCGAGATGAACTCATCCGCCGCGGCAAGGCGGCAGGCCTCACGCATCTCCTCCTCGGTGGCATCGGGGTTGCCCCAGCGGAGGTTGTCACGGATCGTGCCCGAGAAGAGCTGGTTCTTCTGCAGAACCATAGCGACCGACGAGCGCAGAACGTCCAGATCGTAGCGGCGGACATCCTCACCGCCGACACGGACGCACCCCTCGGTGGCGTCGTAAAGGCGGGGAATGAGCTGCACGAGCGTCGATTTGCCCGAGCCGGTACCGCCGAGGATGCCGACCGTCATACCGGGGGCAATGGAAAGGTCGATGTTCGAGAGGGCCTCACGGCGCGCGGTCTTTGAATACTTAAAGGAGACGCCGCAAAGCTCCACCGAGCCGTCAGCCACCGCGGTGAGAGGATCCTCGGGCGAGGTGAGAGACGGGGTCTCACCGAGAAGCTCTCCGATGCGCTTGATCGACTCTCCCGACATCGTGAGGATGACGTAGATCATCGAGAGCATCATGAGCGACATTAAGATCTGCATGCCGTAGGTGAGCATGGCGGACAGCTGACCGACATCCACCGTCGTGCCGCCGCTTGCCACGGCGAGGCGCGAGCCGACCAGCATCACAAAGATCATGTTGAAATAGAGGCAGACCTGCATGAGGGGCCCGTTCAGCGCCACAATGCGCTCGGCCTTCGTAAAGTCGGCGCGGATGTTCTCGGCGGCGGCCGCGAACTTCTCCTTCTCGTACTCCTCACGCGAGAAGCCCTTGACCACGCGCATGGCGCGCACGTTCTCCTCGATCGACTCGTTGAGGCGGTCATACTTACGGAACACACGGCGGAAGGCGGGCATCGCAAACCGCGCGATCATGATAAGGCCAAACGCAAGGACGGGCACCACAACGACAAAGGTCATGGCGAGAATACCGCCCATAACGTACGCCATAACGATCGAGAAAAGAAGCATCAGCGGTGCGCGGATCGCCGTGCGGATGATGACCATGTAGGACATCTGGACGTTGGCAACGTCGGTCGTCATACGCGTGACGAGCGAGGAGGAGGAGAACTTGTCGATGTTCTCAAACCCGTAGGTGCCGATCTTCTTGAAGATGTCGGTACGCAGGTTCTTGGCAAAGCCCGACGAGGCACGGGCCGAGGCTACCCCCGCCACCCCTCCCGAGGTGAGCGAGACGGCGGCCAGCGCAATGAGCAGAGCGCCCGTAACCAGAATGTCGGTCACGTTCGCCCCCGCCTTGATGCGGTTGACAAGATCGGCCGTGATGAAGGGAATGGCGGTTTCCACCACCGCTTCAAGAACGATGAAAATGAGCGAGACGAGCGTTGCGCGCTTGTATTCGCGCACACAGCCGAGAAGGCGTTTCAGCATAGCGGCTCCTTCCGTATTTAATGAATTAATAGTATAATTACAAATTAAAGATAAAGGGATTAACGGACAAGAACATATTATACACGCAGAAAAAGGAATAATCAAGGGGTTTTCGGAAAATTTACATTTTCCCCGCCGCGGGAGGAAAAACCGCGCGTTTCCCCGACATTGCTGTGCTTGCTCCCCCTCCCTGCGGGTAGGATCTCCATGCACGCCCGTTATCGCTTGCTTTTTTCGGAAAAATGCGATATAATGGAAGCGGAGGCCAAGGCAAACGCCGCGCCGCCATTTTTGATTTTGTTGCGTTTTCTTTACATTTTTATGAAAATCGGGCGGTGTGTGCCCGTGGGAGCGAAAAAAATGGTTTCCAAAACTTACAGCGCGGGGCTCTTGGGCATTGACGGGTTTCTTGTGACTGTGGAGTGCAGCGTCACGGCGGGCATGGAGAAGTTTGAGGTCGTGGGACTGCCCGACAACGCCGTGCGCGAGGCGCGCGAGCGCGTGCGAACGGCCTGCACATCCGCCGGCTTCCGCTTCCCCGACCGCCATATCCTTGTGAACCTGGCACCCGCCAACCGCAAAAAGGAGGGCTCGGCGTTTGACCTTGCGATCCTTGTGGGCCTGCTCACCGCCTCTGGCGCGATCCCTCCCGAGGCCACCGAGGGGGCGTGCTTCCTCGGCGAGCTGTCGCTCTCGGGCGAGGTGCGGCCACAGTCGGGCGTTCTTTCCCTGACCCTTGCGGCGAGGGAGGCGGGGTGCCGCTGCATCTTTGTGCCTCGGCAAAACGCCGTGGAGGCCTCGATCGCCGAGGGCATTGAGGTCTTTGGCGTTGCCACCTTCTCTGAGGTCTTTTCTCACCTTACGGGAAAGGCGCGCCTCTCCCCTACCCTCTTTGATCCCGCCGCCACCGCCGAGGGCAACCGCCCGTCCGCCGACTTTGCCGAGGTGGCAGGCCAGGCCAAGGCGCGCCGCGCCATTGAGATCGCGGCGGCGGGCGGTCACAACCTCCTGCTCATAGGACCGCCCGGCTCGGGAAAATCCATGCTGGCCAAGCGCATCCCCTCGATCCTGCCGCCCATGTCCTTTCCCGAGGCGGTGGAGGTGACGCGCGTTCACTCGGTGGCGGGCATGCCGATCGGCGGCCTTGTCACGCGGCGCCCCTTCCGTTCTCCGCACCACACCGTGTCGGCCGCGGGGATGATCGGCGGCGGCTCTACCCCCCGCCCCGGCGAGATCTCACTCGCCGACCACGGCATTTTGTTCCTTGACGAGCTACCCGAATTCCCGCCCGCGCTTCTGGAAACCCTGCGCCAACCTCTGGAGGACGGCACCGTGACGGTCACGCGTGTGGCGGCCAGAGCCGACTACCCCGCCAATTTTATGCTGGTCTGCGCGATGAACCCCTGCCGCTGCGGCTACTACGGCGATCCCGTCCGCACCTGCTCCTGCCGTCCCGAGGACGTGCGGCGCTATCTCTCGCGGATCTCGGGGCCGCTGCTTGACCGCCTGGACATTCAGGTGGAGGTGCCCTCGCTCTCGTTTGACGAGCTTGCGGCAAGAAAGCGGGGCGAGCCGAGCGAAGCGATCCGCGCTCGCGTGGCGGCGGCGCGGCGCCTCTCGGCAGAGCGCTCTTCGCGCCCGAACGCCCGCCTCACGCCCGAGGAGCTGACGCGCGACTGTGCGCTTGACGAGGGGGCCGCCGCCATGATGCGCTCAGCCTTTGATAAGCTGGGCCTCTCGGCCCGCGGCCACGATAAGCTCCTAAGGATCGCGCGGACGATCGCCGATCTTGCGGGGTGCGAGACGATCGGCGCCGCCCACGTGGCCGAGGCTGTCCAATACCGCACGCTCGACCGCAAGTATTGGCAACGGTAAAAGCAAAAATGACCGCTTTTGCGGTCTTTTTTGTATAGTTTCTTTTACTTTTGGCTTAAAAGGGGGCGGAGTGTTGTCGCATCGGGGCAAGAACCAACCGAAAAAAGGAGAGCCGTGGCTCTCCTTTTCTTTTATGCCAAGATCAGCCGACCTCGGCGTGGGTGAGCAAGCAAAAACGCCATGGTGTGGCGTTTTTGTGAAGCGATACCCCAAGGATAGGGAGAAATGAAGCGAATGACAATGAGCGCGCATTACGACCATATCCGCGGGGATTTCAAGCAGAAATCGCGCTTCTCGTGCCGAAGGCGTACAACGCGTACGTCGAGCGCTCGAGAAGCGCGATAGCAAAAGAGGGGGAGCATTTGCTCCCCCCTCTTTTGCGGTTATGCCGAAATCAGCCGCCGAGAACTGTCTTTGCCGTGGCGAGGGCCTCCTCAATCTTGGAAAGATCCTTGCCGCCGGCCATGGCGCTGTCGGGACGGCCGCCACCCTTACCGCCCGTAACGGCGGCAACGGCAGAGGCAAGCTTGCCCGCGTGGGCGCCCGCCTTGTCGGCCTCGGCACCGCAGCAGGTGACAAATGTGAGCTTCTCACCCATGACGGCGGCAAACACGGCCACCATATCGGGGTGCTTTTCCTTGACCGCATCGCACATCGTGCGGGCGGCATCGGGCGTGGCGTCGAGCCTCGCGGTGAGAAGGCGGACGGCGCCCACCGTTTCGGCCGACGAGATGAGGGTAGCCAGCTTGGCCTCGGAAAGGCGGGCCTCGGCGCTTTCCAGCTTACGGCGCACCTCGCGCAGCTCTGCCACCATCTGCTCGGCGCGGTGAGGAAGATCGGCAAACGACGGAGCCTTCAGGCGGTCGGCGGCGGTGCCGAGCAGAGCCTCGCGCTCATCAAGCAGAGCCAGAACGTTCTCGCCCGTGACAGCGGTGATGCGGCGCACACCCGCGGCGACCGAGCTTTCCGACGTGATGCGGAAAAGGCCGATCTCGCCCGTGTTGGCCACGTGGGTACCGCCGCACAGCTCGGTGGACGTCTCACCGATGCGGACAACGCGCACCTTTTTGCCGTACTTCTCGGAGAAGAGGGCCATGGCGCCCATTTTCTCGGCGCTTTCCTTATCGGTCTCGACCGTGGCGGTGCGCTCGGCAACAAGAATGGCGCGGTTGACAAGCGCCTCTACCCGGCGGCGCTCCTCCTCGGAGAGGGCGGCAAAGTGAGCGAAGTCAAAGCGCAGCTCACGCTCATCGACGTACGAGCCAGCCTGCTCCACGTGCTTACCCAGCACGGTGCGGAGCGCCGCCTGAAGCAGGTGGCAGGCCGAGTGGTTGCGCGCGGTGGCGGCGCGGCGTGCGGCATCGACCGAGGCGGCGAGGGCATCGCCCACGCGGACGCTCCCCTCCTCCACCGTGACCTCGTGGAGATACACACCCTCGGCCTTTTTGGTATCACGCACAGCAAGACGGACGCCGTCGGCCGTGAGGGTGCCCACGTCGCCGACCTGGCCGCCGCCCTCACCGTAAAAGGGAGTGACGTCCAAAACCAAGGTGCCCTCCCCCTCGCTGAGGGTGTCCACCGTCTCGCCGTCGGCGAGAATGGCGACAACGCGCACGGCAGCCTCAAGGGCCGTGTAGCCGACAAAAACGGTCGGCTCGATCCCTGCGGGCAGGGCGGTGGTATCGCTCCAGCCCTCGGTGGCACCGCGGGCGGCGCGGGCGCGGGAGCGCTGCTCGTTCATAAGCGCGGTAAAGCCCTCCTCGTCAAGGAGAAGGCCGCGCTCGGCGGCGATCTCACGCGTGAGGTCTACGGGGAAGCCGTAGGTATCGTAAAGCTTGAAGGCATCGGCGCCCGCAAGCGTCTTGCCTCCCTCGGCGAGCGTTTTCTCCACCACCTCGCTAAGCAGCCCGAGGCCGCCGTCAAGCGTTGCGTGGAAGCGCTCCTCCTCACGGAGAACCACGCGCAGGATGTAGTCGTGCTTTTCGCGGAGCTCAGGGTAGGCCCCCTCGCTCTCGCCGATCGCCAGCTCACAAAGCTCGGTGAGGAACAGGCGGTCAATGCCAAGGAGCTTGCCGTGGCGCGAGGCGCGGCGGAGAATGCGGCGGAGAACGTAGCCGCGGCCCTCGTTCGAGGGGATCACACCGTCCGCGATCATAAAGGTGGCCGAGCGCACATGGTCGGTCACAACGCGGATCGAGATATCGTCCTTGGCATTTTCGCCGTAGGTCTTGCCCGCGATCGCGCACACAGAAAGAAGCACACGGCGAACGGTGTCGACCTCAAAGAGGTTGTCGACGCCCTGAAGCACGCAGGCAAGGCGCTCAAGGCCCATGCCCGTGTCGATGTTCTTCTGCGAAAGCTCGGTGTAGTTGCCGGCGCCGTCGTTCGAGAACTGCGAGAACACGTTGTTCCAGATCTCCATGTAGCGGTCGCAGTCGCAGCCCGGGCGGCAGTCGGGAGAGCCGCAGCCGTATTTCTCGCCGCGGTCAAAGTAGATCTCCGAGCAGGGGCCGCAGGGGCCCTGGCCGTGCTCCCAGAAATTGTCGGCCTTGCCGAGGCGCACCACGCGCTCGGCGGGAACGCCGATCTTCTCGGTCCAAATGGTGTACGCCTCCTCATCCGCCTCATAGATCGAGGGCCAAAGAAGCTCACCGGGGATCTCCAGACGCACGGTCAGAAACTCCCACGCAAGGCTGATGGCCTCCTCCTTGAAGTAATCGCCGAACGAGAAGTTGCCGAGCATCTCAAAGAAGGTGCCGTGGCGGGCGGTGTGGCCCACGCGGTCAAGGTCGGGCGTGCGGATGCACTTCTGGCACGTGGCCACGCGGCGCGAGGGGGGCGTGACCTCCCCCGTGAAGAACTTTTTCATTGGGGCCATGCCCGAGTTGATGAGCAGAAGCGAGCGATCTCCGTTCGGCACCAGCGAGTAGCTGGGCAGGCGCAGGTGGCCGTGCTCCTCAAAGAAGGAGAGGAAGGCCTCACGCAGGTCGTTGAGCGATGTCCATTTCATAAGTCTACCTCCGTTTCGCGCGAGTGAGCGCGAATGCGACATTATTTACTAAAAGATTATAGTATACAAACGCCCGCTTGTCAAGAGGGCGCCGAAAAACGCACCGCCCGTACGGCAAAAAACTTGACTTTTCCGCCCGGTTGTGCTATACTTTAGCCAAAACCGAGAGAAAGGAGACCGCCCATGAGTGATGAACGCCGCTATCCCGACACCGCTGACCTGTCCGCGGTAACGGCGAAAAATATCGCCTCCCTGCGTACAGCGCACAAAATGACGCAGTTGGAGCTTGGCGAGGCCCTCAGCTATTCCGACAAGGCGATCTCCAAATGGGAGCGCGGAGAGGCGATCCCCGATGCCTACGTGCTTTGTACCCTCGCCCGCATTTTTGACGTGAGCGTCGATTGGATCCTCACTCCCCACGGTGAGGGAGAGGCACCGCCGCCCCCCTCGGACAGCCGCCCCCGCCGCCGCGTGGCGATCGCAATGCTTTCCTTTTTCGGCCTTTACGCCGCCGTGACCGTTGCCTTTGTGGTCTTAGCCGCGCTGGGAATTTTCTTCTGGCAGCTGTTCGTCTATGCCATTCCCGCCTCGGTGATCGTGCTTCTCGTCTTCAATTCGCTGTGGGGCGTGCGCGGCCGCAACTTCCTTTTGGCGGGCCTTTTGCTTGCCACGTTGCTGCTTGCCGTGTATATCGCCTTTTTGCCGAAAAACCTCTGGATGCTCTTTCTTCTCGCCGCGCCCGGCGAGCTTCTCGTCTGGCTCTCGCATTTTTTGCGGAGAAGGTAAGCGAAAAACAAAAAGAACCGTGCCGCGGCACGGTTCTTTTTTTGCGTTTACAGCTCTAATTTTGTCATATCGACCTCAAAGATCTCGCGGCGGCCGCGCGACATCGCGTCAAACGAGAGGCGCTTGCTGTCACGGCTGAAGCGGGCGTGGAGATCGGTGCGGATCTCGCGGTCCTCGCCCCACGGCGAGTAGGTCGAGAGGAGAATGCCCGAGCGCCCCGTCTTAAGGTCATCAATGCGGATGCGGCGCACGCCGTCACCCGAGGGGTAATCGTCTCCCACAAGGAAGCGGCCGTCGGGCGAGTAGCTGCAATGCGTGTCGGTGGACTGCTCGTAGCCGTTTTTGTTGTAGAGCTCGCTGCCCACAGGCTCGACCGAGCCGTCACGCGCGTCAATGAGATAGTGGCCGTTCACACCGCCGATCGGGCGGCAGAAGGCGATGATGTGATCGTCGTCCTTCCAATAGTAGTGCGACACCATGGTGTCCATCATCGTGGGCCAGAGGTTGCCGCCAAGATCACCGACGATGAGCGAGGTAGACCAGGTCTTGTCGGTGGGCGTCGGGAAATTGCGGAGAAGGAACAGGTACTTGGTGCCCGAGGGGTTGAAGGTGATGTGGTTGACAACGAACTTGCCGTTCTCGCGGCCGGGGATCGGGAAATCCTTGGCCATACGCCGGTAATCGGCAAGGAGCCTCGAGGTGCCGTTGTCAAAATCGCAGAGAAAGATGCCGTCCTCGGCGGGCTGGGGCACGTCGGCAAAGGGATCGGCAAAGTTGCAGTAGCCGTAGCCCTTGCGGAAATCCCAGATGCGGGCAAAGCTCACGGCAAGGCCGTGCTTTGCGCCCGAGGCCACAGTGGCACAGGCCCTGTCCGCCACGTCCTTTTTGCCCGTGTCGAGGTCATGGCGCACCATACGGTGGGCGCGCGCCTCCTCGTCATAGACGTTGTAGAACACGGTGTTCGTGCCGTTGCCCGCGTACTGGAGCATGGCCCCCTGCTGGAAGCACCAGGACTTGGTGGTGGCAAACTCACGGTACTCGCCGCTCTCAAGGTCGATCTCGCCGAGGCCGAGGACATCGTCCGGCCCATTGATGTGATCGCCGAACGGCAGGCGGTTGCAGAGGTGGCGGCGGTTGTCGGGCGAATACGAGAGAAGATCGTAGTAGCCGAAGAACCACTCGCCTTCGGCGGGGGTGATGCTTCTTACGGGTGCCTTCGGGGCGATGACACCGTCAAACTGTAAAGAAAACTTCATATTAAACCTCCTTATCGGCGGGAATGCCGTCGGGAAGCGCGGCCTTGTAGAGATCCTTAACGACGTACCAGGCACGCTTCGGCACGCGGTATTCGCTGAGAAGTCCCTTGTTGTTGAAGCTGCGGGGGCGCTGGTTGGCCATAAGGCGGAGCTTGGCGGAGCGCGTATCACAGTACTGCCAGATGATCGTGCCCGCCGTGCGGCGGTTCTTCATGATGAGGGGCAGGGCGCGGCGGTAGTAGTCCTCCTGGAATTCCTCGGTCCAGCGGACGACCGCAAAGGGATCGTTGTTGCCGGGAATGGCGCCCACGCCGAACTCCGAGACGACGAGGGGCTTGTGGTTGAGACCGCGCGACTCAAGGCGCGCCTCCACCCTTTCAAGGAACTGGGGCCAGATCTCGGGCTCGCTCTCCGCGCCCCCTTCAAAGACGTTGCCGTACCAGACGGGGTAAACGTTGATCGAGATCATGTCGCAGTATTGCATGCAGATATCGTCCTGAGGACGGTTGCAGGCGTAGGTAAGCACGCGGGTGGGGTCGATGCTGCGGACCGTGGTAAAGAGAAGCTTCAAAAGCTCGGGGGCGGCATCGCTGCCCGTGTTGGCCTCGTTTTCGAGACCCCAGATGACGATCGAGGGGTGGTTGAAGTCACGCGCGATCATCTCATGGTGCATGGTCACGGCGCGCTGATGCACCAGCGGACGGGAGAAGGCGGCAGGATCGAAGCCCCACATCGGGATCTCCTCCCAGAAAAGGAAGCCCATTTCGTCAATCAGGTCAAGCGTGAGCTTGGAGTTCGGGTAGTGCGAGCCGCGCAGCATGTTGCAGCCCGTCTCACGGATGATATCCAGGTCGCGCTTGATGACGGCGGGGGGCATGGCAAAGCCCGTGGTGGGGTGATCCTCGTGACGGTTGACGCCGCGCAGCTCCACCTTGCGGCCATTGAGGATGAGGTCGCGGCCCTCGGTGCGGAACTCACGGAAGCCAATGCGCTCACGGAGGCAGTCGCCCGCAAATGTGACCTCGGCCATATAGAGGTTGCCCCGGAAGATGTCCCAGAGCTTAAGGTCCTCAAGGCGGCCAAGCTCCAGCGTGAACTTCTCCTCGCCCTTGACGGTGACGGTCTTCGAGACGCTCTTGCCGCCAAGCGAGAAGGTGAGGGTGTCGGTAACGGTATCCCCAAAGGACGAGAGCGTGATCTCGGCGCGGACATCCGCCGCACGGGCCGCAACGTCCAGATCGTAATACACGCGGTAACGGACGACGGCGGCCTCACCGAAGCCGTGAAGCTCCACCGCGCGGATGATGCCACCCCAGTTGTACCAGTCCACACGCTCAAGGGGAATGGTATCCTCAAGGTTGTGGTAGGCGCTCGCGCGGACGGTGAGGGTGTGCTTGCCAACGCCGATGTGGGGAAGCTCCACCGCAAACTCCATAAAGGCTCCGTAGTGCGAGGTGACAAGGCGGCCGTCCACCCACACGTCACACTCATTGTTGACGGCGCCGAAGACGAGGCGGGCGTTATCGCTGTCGGTCAAAAACTCGGTGAAGTACCAGACATCCCCCGTATAGTTAAAGAGGTCGATCTCGAGGTTCCAGCACGAGGGAACCGTGGTGAGGCGGAGATCGGCGGGGGGATTTTTGTACCACTCCCGTTCCTTGCCAACACCGTCAAAATCGGGCGTCATGCGCCAGGAGTTCAGCTCCGTAACGCTCTTTCTGCCAATGTCAAACATGCGGATCATCGTAGAATATTCTCCTTTTTTGTTGTTTTTCAGATCTACTGTCTTTGATTATAGCACGCCCGCCGCCGTGTTTCAAGAACATCGGGAAAAAAAGTTGATTTTTTTCACAGTGCGAAAAAGGCGGCGGGAAAGGAGCGGACAACGGCGTCGGTGCCGCAGCCGTTATCCAAGGCGGCTCCCAAAAATATTAAAATATTTTTAGCATTGGGGGCGCGCATCTCTTGACAAAGGGCGGGGGCGGTGCTATAATAGGTTCAACATTGATCTTTAAGTCGGCACCGAGAGGCCGACAAGGTTCCAATACCGCGGCGTCACCCTTTGGGTGGGGTCTGCCTTTTTGCGAGTCTTGTCGGTGACAGGACTTTTTTGTTTTTTCGGAGGACGGAATGCAAAAGAAAACACAGATCCTCGATGCGGCGGGCATCTCCCGTGCGCTGGCCCGCATCACGCACGAGATCATTGAGAGGAGCCGCGGCGCCGAGGACATTTGCCTTCTGGGTGTTAAAACGCGCGGCGTGCCGCTGGCCCGGCGCCTGGCGGACAACCTTTTTCGCTTTGAGGGCATCGAGGTGCCCGTCGGCCTCCTTGACGTTACGCACCACCGCGACGACCTGACCGAGAAGGAGCGCGAGAGCGTGGTTGCCGAATGCCTCTTCCCCTGTGACGTAACGGGGCGCACCGTCATCATCGTTGATGACGTGCTTTACACGGGGAGAACGGCGCGCGCCGCCATGGAGGCAGTGTTTGCCGCCGGTCGCGCGGGGGCCATTCGCCTTGCCGTGCTTGTTGACCGCGGCCACCGCGAGCTGCCGATCCGCCCCGATTACGTCGGCAAGAACGTGCCGACCTCCAAGACCGAGAAGATCTCGGTCCTCCTTGCCGAGTGTGACGGCGAGGACGGCGCCTACATCTGCGAGCTTTAAGACTATTAAAGAAGGAAAAGGAGTTAAAGGATGAAGCCCATGACGATCAAGGAAGCGCTCACCGCCGCAAGCACCCAGGCTACCCGTTTTCTCTCCGAATGCGGGCTGTCTTTTCCTTCTTCCTCTTATACCGTTTTTCCCGGCTTTTGCGACGTGCACGTGCATTTTCGCGAGCCGGGCTTTTCTTATAAGGAAACGGTGGCCTCGGGCTCGCGCGCCGCGGCCCGCGGCGGCTACACCTCGGTCCTCACCATGCCGAACCTCTCCCCCGTGCCCGACAGCCGCGCATCGCTTGACCTCCAGCTGGACATCATCCGGCGGGACGCGTTGATCGACGTGCGTCCGCTCGGCGCGATCACGCGTGGCGAGCGCGGCGAGGAGCTTTCCGACCTTGCGGCCATGGCGCCCGATGTTGCGGGCTTTTCCGATGACGGCCGCGGCGTGCAGAGCGAGGAGCTGATGAAGGCGGCCATGGAGCGCTCTAAGGCGCTCGGCCGCCCGATCGTCGCGCATTGTGAGGTCAATGCCCTGCTCCGCGGCGGCTACATTCACGACGGCGAGTACGCCCGCGCCCACGGCCACAGAGGCATCTCCTCCGAAAGCGAGTACGCCGAGGTCGAGCGCGACATCTACCTCTCCGAAAAGACCGGCTGTCCCCTGCACCTCTGCCACATCTCCACCAAGGAGAGCGTGGCCCTCATCCGCGCGGCCAAGGCCCGCGGCGCCGACGTGACGTGTGAGACGGGGCCGCATTACCTCGTTATGGACGACTCTGACCTTTGCGAGGACGGGCGCTACAAGATGAACCCGCCCCTGCGCGCCGCCGCCGACCGGGAGGCGCTGGTCGAGGGCCTCATTGACGGCACGGTGGATATGATCGCCACCGACCATGCGCCCCACTCCGAGGAGGAAAAGAGCCGCGGCCTTGCGGGGAGCGCCTTTGGCATCGTGGGTCTGGAAACGGCCTTCGCGACGGTCTATACCTACCTTGTGAAGACGGGCACCATGCCCATGGAGCGCGTGCTGGACGCGCTGGTGACGGCGCCGCGCCGCCGCTTTGCCCTGCCGCTTGACGGCTTTTCTCTCTTTGCCCTTGACGAGGAATTCACGGTCGATGCCAAGGACTTTCTCTCCAAGGGACGTGCCACTCCCTTTCTCGGTCGCCGCCTTTTCGGCGTCAACCACCTCACGGTGGCGGGCGGCCGCACGGTTTACAAAAAATAAAAAATTGACATAAAACACGGAGGAAACCCCCATGCCAAAACGCCAAGATCTCAAAAAGATCCTCATCATCGGATCCGGCCCGATCGTCATCGGTCAGGCGGCCGAGTTTGACTACGCAGGCACCCAGGCCTGCCTCGCCCTCAAGGAGGAGGGCTACGAGGTCATTCTCTGCAACTCGAACCCTGCCACCATTATGACCGACACGACGATCGCCGATAAGGTCTATATGGAGCCCCTGACGCTGGAATACATCGCAAAGATCCTCCGTCACGAGCGCCCCGACGCCATTGTGCCGGGCATCGGCGGACAGACCGGCCTGAACCTGGCCATTCAGCTGGAAAAGCGCGGCGTCCTCAAGGAGTGCCACGTGGAGCTTCTCGGTACGCCCAGCGACAGCATTGAGCGCGCCGAGGACCGCGAGATGTTCAAGGAGCTTTGCCGTTCGATCGGCGAGCCGACCATTCCCTCCGAGATCATCTACTCGGTCGATGAGGCGAAGGCCGCGGCAGGTCACATCGGCTATCCTGTGGTTCTGCGCCCCGCCTTTACGCTCGGCGGCACGGGCGGCGGCTTTGCCTACAACGAGGAGGAGCTTGTCGAGATCGTCTCGCAGGGCCTTGCCCTCTCGCCCGTCGGCCAGGTGCTGGTCGAAAAGAGCGTGCGCGGCTACAAGGAGATCGAGTTTGAGGTCATGCGCGACTCGTCCGACCGCGCGATCACGATCTGCGGCATGGAAAACGTCGACCCCGTCGGCATCCACACGGGCGACTCGATCGTTGTGGCGCCGATCC
>JAZRAU010000023.1:0-4059 GCA_045634705.1 Eubacteriales bacterium
AGACCGCTTGGCCTCCGACTTAAGAACAAGATCCTCGGCGGCACCATCCGCGTTGACTACGGAGACGGCGTCGTAGACGTTAAGCTGGCCACCGCAAAGGACTACAAGCGCGTTGAGCGGTACTTGACCCCTGTCGAGGCTGCCATCGATGCTTACGTCGGGGCATTCCCCGACTCTATCCGCGTTGAGCGGTTCTGACGATTCGCCCGCGACAAGGGCTACCAAATACACTTACGGAGCCCCCACGATACGGGGAGAAAGGAGGCGCACATGATGCGACTCAACAACACTACGTGGCAGGACGGCAAGCTGCTGAGACTGTCTCTCCAGTTTTTCGCGGAGGGAAGCGGCGGAGACGGAGGAGGCGGTAGCCAGTCCGGGAGCGGTGACAGCGGAGCGCCTGCGGGCGGTACGGGGACCGACACCACCACAAGCACGGGCGGCAGTACCGCCGAAAAGGATTTCTTCGAGCAGATGGACACCGAGAGCCGAAACGCTTTTCTGAAGAAGCACGGCCTCATGCACCATCAGGCCGCGTCTGCGCGGTACAAGGGCTCTGTGGACAAGGCGGGCAAGTACGATGCCCTCACGTCCAATCTGGAGGCTGTGGCTGAGCGGTACGGCGTATCGCTGGACGATCCCGAGGCTTTCGCCAAGGCGATCCTCAATGAGCCTGCCCGCGTGTCGGTCAAGGCACGCGAGATGGGAGTATCCGAGGAAGTAGCCAAGGGGATCATCGCGGCGGAAACCACCGAGGCGATGAACAAGGCCAAGATGGCTCAAAGAGTCAGAGCGGATGCATACACCCGCGCACAAGCGCAGGAGCAGGAGGTCAAGGAGGCTTACCCCGACTTCGATCTGTCCAAGGCCGGCGGAAATCCTGCTTTTAAGGCGCTGTACGACAGCGGGAGGTTCACCATGAGAGAGGCCTATGAGATGGCCTTTGGCAGAGAGCTGAACGCGGCGGCCATTGAGGCGGCCAAGCAGGAGGCAAGAGCTGCGGCTCTGGCTGAGCGCGAGGCCAACGAAGGAAGACCGCGAGAGGGAGCGGCAGGCTACACGGGTCACGCATCCGTAGATCCCTCCAAGCTCAAGGGAAAGGCTCTGGACGACTTCCTCGAATCCTTCATGACGCACTAAAATCCAAGAAAACAAAACACAAACACCCTCCGCAGAATGGAGAAAAATATGAAGACCAAGTACAACGGCCTCGTGATCGAGGCTATCACCATTGACCTGCAGCTGTTCGCGGCCACTGTTGTGCCCAGCAACGCCGAGACCAACATGATGACCACCGGCAGCTCCGAGATCAATGGCGCATTCCAGAAGGCAAACGACGCCAAGTTCGTGGAGATCCACAAGGAGGCGCTGGTATTCGACCAGTACGTCGGCTCTACCAGCATCCCCGCCCACAGCGGCAGCACCGCACGATTCCCCAAGAAGGTGCGCATCGCCGTCAAGAACACCAAGCTGACCGAGGGTAAGACCCCCGATCCCAGCAAGATCTCCCTGCAGTTCGTCACCGGTCAGGTAGAGCAGCACGGTGATTACGTCATGTTCACCGACGTGGCTTTGGGCACCTCCATCTACGATCTGATGGGCGTTGCCCGCGAGGCACAGGCCTACCAGTCCGCAGAGATCAAGAACGCACTGCTCCGTGACGACATTCTGGCCGACACCGAGGTAGCTACCGCCTACGGTGAGAACGGCGGAACTGCTGCCACGGCCGCATCGTCCATTACCGCAAACCACAAGCTCACCGTGGCCGTGGTCAAAAAGCTGGTGGCCACCATGAAGCGCAACAACATTCGCCCTGCCGTCGGCGGCGACTACGTCATGTTCATTCATCCCGACCAGTGGTATGATCTGACCAACGACGAGGAGTACAAGGCTATGCACCAGTACGCAGATCCCACTCCTCTGCAGACCGGTGAGATCGGCCGCATCTCCGGCTGCCGTTTCGTGGAGACCTCCACTGTGCTGGTCACCAAGGACGGCGCGTCCTCTGCAGGCGTATACCACGCCATCATGATGGGTGCAGATGCCGTTGACCAGATCAAGCTGGCCGAGGGCGGCATCAAGACCATCGGTAAGGGTCTGGGCTCCGGCGGCACCGCCGATCCTTTGGATCAGAGAGCCACCGTGGGCTGGAAGATGGCCTACGGCGCAAAGGTCAAGGACCCTCTGGCCGTAATCGAGGTGATGACCGGCTCCTTCAATTCCGGATCCATCGCCGCAACTGATCTCAACACCACCTCTTGGTGATGAGATGACAACACGGGGGAGGGGTGACCCTCCCCCACCATGAAAGGAGGAAAAACATGGAAAACAACGAAGTAAAGACCGAGGCCGAAATGGAAAAGAAGGTCGAGATCGGCGCTATGGGCTACGACATGGAGAACCCAGCCAACAAGTACCTGATGATCTCTGACAACGGCGAGACCATCATGCTGGAGCGAGGCCAAATGCACAAGGTGCCTGAGCGGTTCGCGGAGGCCTACAAGCACCGCATGGCCATGGCCGGCCGCAAGATCCGCGAGCGCGAAAGAATGGCGCAGGAGCTGCGCGACAAGCAGAATCAGGAAGGCGTTTCCTTCATGTGATTCGTCCGTAGGGGCGGCGTATGTCCGCCCCTAACAACATACAAAGGAGGTCGCACGATATGACCATTAACGAAGCCATCGCGCGGGTGGATGACCTGCGCGACAACACCATGCCTGCGAATATCAAGACCGCGTGGCTGCAGATGGTAGATCAACAGATATACCATGAAATCATCAAGGGAAGAGAGGGCGCGGATGCCGTGACCCTGCCCGATTATAGTGACAACAACGGCGAGCGGGTACTGCTGGTGCCTCCGCCTTATGATATGCTGTACGTCTACCGCCTGGAGGCGGAAATCTGTTACAAGAATCAGGAGATCGACCGACAGGCCAATGCCCTGACCCGCTACAACGAGCTGATGGATGCCTTTGCCAAGCATTACGCCCGCGAGCATCAGTCTCTGCCACACCCGTCCGTAATCTACTACTAACCCGATAAGGAGGTGAGCCTATGTCGCTCTACCAGTCTCCCCTGTACTCGATCCCGTCAACGCGAACCATGACCGCCTCCTTCGGCGGCCTGAACCGCCGACCTGTCATCGCAGACGGGGAGTTTTTTGATATGCAGAATCTGACCTCGGACAACGCGCCTCTGCTCTCGGTGCGCCCAAAGCGAGGGATCCCATTCCCGCACACAAAGCAGGACAAGCCCGTGGCCATTGCGGTGCGCGGAGCTGGAGGCCTCGGCGTGGATAATGCGGTATGGCTGGACGGCACCGTCCTGCACTACGGCCTTTCCTGGACTCTGGATCTTGCGCCCTACGGCATGACCGACGACGGCACCGAGCGGCGGCTGGTGGCCATGGGCGCGTACATCATCGTGTTTCCCGACATGATCTACGTCAATGCCGTAGAGACGACAGAGGGAGAGGTCGCGCCTACCGACGTAGGAAGGATTGAGGAAGGCTTTCGTGGTGATGGCGACAAGGTCTACGATGTAAAGGCCACCATCACCATGTGCGATATTGACGGAGTCGCTCCGCGGTACGCGCAGAACACAGAGCCGCTTTTTATATACAACGAGGAGACAAAGGTCTACTTGGACGTTAACAACGAGACGCACAAGACCGTGAACGGGTTCCTGTGGCAAAAGATCGGAGAGGCAGACGGTCTCTACCGATACAGCGAGGAGGAGAGCTCATGGTATAAGATCAAGGCCTACGTTAAGCTGTCGTTGGATCAGAATTACGACATGCTCGGATGGATCAAGGCACTCAACCTGCGCGCGGAACTGCGGGAGGGAGACGCGCTTAGATTCGCGGGAGTGTATGATAAGACCAACGGCGGCATCGAGGACGGAGCGCACATGGTCATGAAGGTTTTTGAGAGAAATGACGCCGTGCCCAGTACGGGCTTTGAGGTCGTGGTGGAAGGAACCACCAAGGTCACTACGCTGGAGATCCAGCAAAGCGTGACGGGCAAGACTATAACCGTAGAGCGTCCGATCCCCGTCATG
>JAZRAU010000024.1:0-30150 GCA_045634705.1 Eubacteriales bacterium
GAACGACATGGCTACGATCCGACTTAGATCATCGACGGTCTTGAAACCGAGATGAAAACGCAGTTTGTGACCGCCTTCAATGCGATCAACGACAATTTTGCCGTGGTGTTCTCCGAACTGTTCGGCGGCGGTCAGGCCGAGCTGATCCTGACCGATCCCGAGGACGTTCTGGGGTGCGGAATCGACATCAAGGCCGCGCCCCCCGGTAAGATCATCAAGAACTTGGCCCTTCTTTCGGGCGGTGAGCAGGCCTTTGTGGCCATTGCCCTCTTCTTTGCTATCCTCAAGGTCAATCCCACGCCGTTTTGTATTTTTGATGAGATTGAGGCCGCGCTGGATGCGGTCAACGTATTCCGCTTTGGCGAATACATCAAGAAAATGTGCGATGAAACGCAGTTTATCCTCATCTCCCACCGTCCCGGTACCATGGAGATCGCGGAGCGCCTTTACGGCGTTACCATGCAGGAGCGCGGCGTTTCCCGTGTTCTGCCCATGAGCCCGACGGAAATGGAGCAGATGAAGAAGGAGTTGCAGGAAGATGGGGTTCTTTGAGAAATTAAAGTCCGGACTTCGCCGCACGAAAAGCTCGCTTTTTGGCGCGGTTGAGAAGGTTCTCCGTTCCTTTGTGAAGATCGATGAGGATCTTTTTGAGGAGCTGGAGGAGGCGCTAATCATGGCGGACGTGGGGGTGGATACCACCATGGCGATCTTAGATACTCTGCGTGATAGCCTAAAGGAAAAGCGTATCACCGACCCCGCTGCTGTTAAGGGGGAGCTTTATGCCATTCTTTCCGAGATGATCGGGGAGGATGAGGCGTTGCATCTTGACACGGCGCCCTCTGTCATTCTTGTAATCGGGGTGAATGGCGTTGGCAAGACCACGTCGATCGGCAAAATGGCCGCCGAGCTGAAAGGTCAAGGAAAGCGTGTGGTCGTTGCTGCGGCAGACACCTTCCGTGCCGCCGCGGCCGAGCAGCTGAAGGTGTGGTGCGACCGCGCGGGAGTGGATATGATCCGCCAGGGGGCGGGTGCCGACCCTGCCGCCGTGGTGTACGATGCCATTGGAGCAGCCGTCAGCCGCCACGCTGACGTTTTGATTGTCGATACCGCCGGCCGACTGCACAACAAGAAAAATCTTATGGACGAGCTGGCCAAGATCAATCGAGTGATCGATCGTCAGCTGCCCGGTGCCTCGCGTGAGACGCTCCTTGTGTTGGATGCCACTACGGGGCAAAATGCCGTCAGCCAGGCCAAGGAATTCCTCGGTGCGGCCGAAATCACCGGTCTTGTGCTCACCAAGCTTGACGGCACGGCCAAGGGCGGGATCGTCTTTTCGATCCGACGTGAGCTTGGGATCCCCGTCAAGTTTATCGGCGTTGGCGAGGGAATTGAGGATATGAAGCCCTTCCGCGGTGAGGAATTTACTGCCGCGATCTTTGCGGAGGATAACGAATGAAGGCGGTTCTTGCATCGCGCAATAAAAAGAAGATTGTGGAAATGGAGCGCCTTTTGCGCGAGCGCATCCCCACGATCGAGCTTTTTTCCTTGGATGACGTCGGTATTGACGGCGAGGCCGAGGAGACCGGCACCACCTTTGAAGAAAACGCCCTTTTGAAGGCGCGCTTCGGCGCGGCCCCCGGGCGCTACTCCTTTGCCGACGATTCGGGTCTTGAGGTGGATGCTCTTAATGGGCGCCCCGGGGTCTATTCTGCCCGCTATGCGGGTGAGCCGTGCGATGATGCCAAAAACAATGCCCGTCTGCTCTCTGAGCTTTCGGGAGTTGAGGCCGAGGCACGCACCGGGCGCTATGTTTCGGTCATTGCCTGCATCGATCCCTTGGGGAACGAGTTCTTTGTGCGCGGTACCTGCGAGGGTGTGATCCTTGAGTCTCCGCAGGGGACCGGCGGCTTTGGCTACGATCCGCTTTTCTATGTTCCCGAGCTTCAAAAGACCTTTGC
The DNA here is from genome assembly GCA_045634705.1 of Eubacteriales bacterium. Classification (GTDB taxonomy): domain Bacteria; phylum Bacillota; class Clostridia; order Oscillospirales; family CAG-272; genus UBA1740. The sequence goes on from JAZRAU010000024.1 coordinate 1,959, forward strand.
CGAGGTGACTCCCGAAGAAAAGGATTCGGTCAGTCACCGTGGGAAGGCGATCCGCGCCTTCCTTGAAAAATTTTCCGATAGGATCGTGGAGGTGCCTGATGCTGACAAGTAAGCAACGTGCCATTTTGCGCGCACTTTCGCACGCACAAAGCGCCATTTTTCAGATAGGGAAGGGCGGCGTTGGCGAGGAGCTTTGTGTGGGGATCGACAGTGCCTTGACCGCAAGAGAGCTGATCAAGGTCCACGTTCTTGAAAACTCCCCCCATACCGCCCGTGAGGCGGCCGACCTGCTTGCTGAGCGCACGGGCGCCGATGTGGTTGCCGTGGTTGGCTCCAAGCTGGTTCTTTACAGAGAATCTGCCGAGAAAAAGCAGATCGAGCTACCATGAAGAGAATGCTGGCCATTTTCGGTGGTACGTTTTCTCCGCCGCACATCGGTCACGTGAAGGCGGCGGAGGCTTTTGTTTCAGCCGTGAAGCCGGATAAGCTTCTTATACTGCCGTCGGCCATTCCTCCGCACAAGGCGCCTGTCAGCGGAGCTTCGGCTAAGGATCGGTTGGAAATGTGCCGCTTAGCCTTTTCTCACATCCCTGTGGCGGAGGTTTCGGATATGGAGATCCGCCGCACGGGAAAAAGCTACACCGTGCTGACGCTTTCTGAGCTGGCATCTCCGGAGTGGGAGCTTTGCATGCTTGTGGGTACCGATATGTTTCTCTCGCTGGATACTTGGTATCAGGCAGAAGAAATATTCAATTTGACCGAGATCGCAGTGATACGGCGCGAAAATGAGCAAGAAAATAAGGCGGCCCTTCTCGAAAAATGTGAGGAATACCGTAGGCGCTACGGAGCGCGTATCCGCTTTGTCGATTCACCTGCCACGCCCCTTTCCTCCTCGGAGATCAGAGAAGCTTTGAGGGCGGGCCGGGGCTGCGGAGGCGATCTTTTACCCGCAGTGGAGGAGTATATCAAAACATGGCAACTGTATCGGGAATGACAGAGGAACGCTTTTTGAAGCTGCGTTTTGCTGTTTCACAAAGGATCGGATCGCGCCGATTTTCTCACACGCTGGGTGTGGAGACGGCGATCATAGAGCTGGGGGAGCTATATTTACCCGGTGATATCCCCCGCCTGCGCGTGGCCGCCCTTTTGCATGATATAACCAAAGAGTGGCCCTCTGACCGACAGATCGCGTTTTGTGAAAAGCGCGGAATCGCGCTTTCGGCCGAGGAGCGCCGGACTCCCAGGATTCTTCACGCCAGAACAGGCGCTGCGGTTGCGGAACGCGAATTTTCTCCTTACGTTGACAAGGATATCCTGCATGCGATCGTGCTTCACACAACGGGCGGCGCCGACATGACGGTGTTTGATGAGCTCTTGTATCTTGCCGATTATATCGAGCCGACAAGGACTTACGCCGATTGCCTGGAGCTGCGAAGCTCCTTTTTCAAGGGATATGATGTCGCTCCCAACAAAGAACGGCATTTGCACATGACCGTAAAAAAGGCACTTCTCATGACGGTAGAGGACATTCATAAGGCGGGTGGTAGCGTATGTACCGCCACAATGGAAGCCATTGCCTTTCTTGACAGAAAGCTTTTGGAGAATTGATATGGCCGCTGCGTAAAGAGCGCCTTTATTCCGCACACTAAGCTAAAAAGCGAGGTGTGTCTGATGCGAAAAACAAAAATTGTAACGTTTCTTTTACTGTTTCTCCTTAGTGGAGTGATGCTGGTATCCTCATGTGATCGTGGCGAGAGCAACGACAGCATGGCCAAGGAAAGCCCACTTTCGGTTTTGGTTGCGGGGCTGGATGATGCCGCCGAGAACACTGATGTTCTTATGCTGGCCCGTTTGGACTCCGTAGGCCACGTGCTATCCGTTCTTCAGATCCCGAGAGACACGTATTTTTCGACCGAGGGGTACGAGGGAAAGATCAACGGGCTTTACCCCACATACCGTTACAGGGGAAAGGATAAAAGGGAAGCACTTTCCCTTTTGTGCCGGGAGATTTCGGCATGCTTTGGCGTTCCCATCGATCATTACGTTGCGGTGGATACGGCCGCCGTTTCTCTCCTTGTGGACGAGCTTGGCGGCGTTACTGTCTCTTTGCCCACCCCTTTGGGATACCGTGAGGGAGAGAAATATATCGAGATCCCCGCAGGGGAGCGCAACCTTACAGGAGAGGAGGCGCTACGCTTTGTCCGCTTCCGCTCGGCGTATGTGGAGGGGGATCTTGGACGTGTGGACGCCCAGAAGCTTTTGCTGGCGGCCGTGTACCGTAAGGCCAAGGATGAGCTTTCGCTGTCCACCGCGCTGTCCCTTCTTCCCAAGGTCTATGACCGCCTGTTGACCGATATGCCGCTTTCTGAGCAGCTTGCCTCTGCCTATGCCTTTTACCGCAATCGCGACACCTTTTCTGTTAAGCTCCTGACGCTTCCCGGCGAGGCTGCGAAGGATACCGACGGCCTCTGGTATTACGTCGCCAACCGTGCCGCTTCCTTGGAGGCACTTTCTCACTATTTTGGTCGCGGTGCCGATTTCGACCCAAAAACGGCGCTTTGCGACGAGACCCGGCTGAACTTCTATAACATTTACAATGACAAAAACTGTTCCTACACCGTCTATACTGAGGAAACGATAGACGGTCTCTATATCAAAACGAAATAAACGAGGTTTCACTATGGAAATGAAAGAAAAGATCGATCTTACCGGGTGCAGTTCCTATGAGCTGGCGCTGGCAGCTGTGGACGCCCTTTACGGCAAGCAGGGCTTTGACCTTAAGCTGTACCATGTAGAGGATCAGACGATCATTACCGACTATTACGTGATCTGCACGGGCCGCTCCACAACGCATATCAAGGCGCTGGCGGACGAGGCTTGCTATCAGTTGGAGGAGGGGGGCATTCACGCCGCACACGTGGAGGGGCATGATACGGGCACCTGGATCCTCCTTGACTTTGGTAGCGTGATCGCACATATTTTCTCTCGCGAGGACAGAGATTACTATAAGCTGGAGCGCCTGATGAACGAGGGCACCGAGGTGGATATTACGGACCATCTTGCCGAGCTTGACCGCATCGCCAAGGGCGAATGATACGCTTTCATAATTATAATAAAAAAGTTATAAAAAGCTCTTGACAAGCATGGGAAGAAGTTATATAATAAAATGACGCATATAGCAGGGCTCCAAGTGCCGCGTGCCGCCTTGCGTAGCGATTTTTGAAAGAAAGCGAGGTGCTTTTCTGTGTTTGCAGTTATTGAAACGGGTGGAAAGCAGTACAAGGTCAATGAGGGTGACGTTATCTTCATCGAGAAGCTCGATGTTGCTGACGGCGAGACCGTGACCTTTGACAAGGTGCTGGCGATCTCCGGCGACGACTTCAAGGCGGGCGCTCCTTACGTGGAAGGCGCTACCGTTACCGCTAACGTCATCAAGACGGGTAAGGGCAAGAAGATCTACGTCATGAAGTACAAGCCGAAGAAGAACGAGAAGAAGAAGATCGGCCATCGTCAGTTCTACACCAAGGTTCAGATCGAGAAGATCAACGCGTAAGGTATGACGAAGATCGTCTTTTATAAGACCGACGGAGTTTTTTATGGCTTTGAGGAGCAGGGGCACACCGGGTACGGTGAGTCGGGAGATGACGTCCTTTGCTCAGCGCTTTCGGCGATGACCATGTTCATTATCAATGCCATTGAGATTTCCTATGCCTCGAATGTCGATTATACGATAGACGAGGAGACCGCCGACATTCGCCTTGTCGCCAAGGGCGCGCTCCCCGAATATGAGGAGGACGAAAGCAAGCGCTTTGCCGTGTCCGGTCTTATCATGGCTTACTACTATCAGCTCAACGATCTGATCGAGGATTACTATGAGTATCTTTCGGTTGACGTAATTGAGCGTCCGTTGTAAGCGCCAACATCACTATGGAGGAAGAAAAGATGCTGAAACTCAGTTTGCAGTTTTTTGCCCACAAGAAGGGCGTTGGTTCCACCAAAAACGGCCGTGACAGCGAGTCCAAGCGCCTCGGCGTGAAGCGCGCGGACGGTCAGCTTGTGACTGCGGGCAACATCCTTGTCCGTCAGCGCGGCACCAAGATCGCTCCCGGTGCTAACGTTGGTCTTGGCTCCGATGATACGCTTTTTGCGCTCATCGACGGCAAGGTCAAGTTCGAGCGCATCGCGAAGGACAAGAAGCGCGTCAGCGTTTACGGTGTGGAATAATTCATAACAAAAAAAGAGCGTTGCGCTCTTTTTTTGTTAATTTGGAGGTATACTATGGCGGTTTTAGTTACGGGCGGGACCGGCTTTATTGGTTCCCACACCGTTGTTGAGCTTTTGAACATCGGAAAGGACGTCATTATTGTTGACAACCTTTCCAATAGCAAGATCTGCGTACTTGATCGCGTTGAAAAGATCACGGGTAAGCGGCCTGCCTTCTATAAGGTTGACCTGCTTGATCGCTTGGCCCTTGCCAAGGTCTTTGATTCTCATCCCGAGATCGATTCCGTTATTCATTTTGCGGGTCTTAAGGCTGTAGGGGAGTCGGTAAGCGTTCCTCTGCGCTATTATCACAACAATCTTACGGGAACCTTCAATCTTTGTGAGGAAATGATCGCTCACGGTGTTTGGCGCATTGTGTTTTCATCCTCGGCCACAGTGTACGGCGTGCCTAAAAGTGTTCCGATCTCGGAGGATTTTCCGCTTTCGACCACCAATCCTTACGGTGAGACCAAGCTGATGATCGAGCGTGTTCTGAAGGATGTAACGGTGGCCGTGCCTCGGTTTTCCGTGGCGGTGCTACGGTATTTTAATCCGATCGGCGCTCACGAAAGCGGCCTTATCGGTGAGGATCCTCGCGGTATACCCAACAACCTGTTCCCGTACATTTCCAAGGTTGCCTACGGAAAGCTGGAATGCCTTAAGGTGTTTGGCAACGATTATGACACGCCGGACGGAACGGGCGTGCGTGATTACATTCACGTGGTGGATCTTGCCAAGGCTCACCTCTCTGCGCTGGATTTTACAGAGGACTTTACGGGAATTGACTACTTCAACATCGGCACAGGGAACGGCTACTCGGTCCTGGATGCCGTCAAGGCTTTTGAAAAGGCCTCCGGCCGTACGGTGAAGTATGAATTTGCCCCCCGCCGCCCCGGCGATATTGCCGCCTGCTACGCCAACGCCGAAAAGGCCGAGCGTGTGCTTGGCTGGCGCGCCTCCTACGATATGCAGAGGATGTGCGAGGATGCCGCCCATTGGCAGAGTAAAAATCCCGACGGATACCCCGAAGGTTAACCTATAAAAAAGCACACGGCAGAAGCTGCCGTGTGCTTTTTTCAATTAAGAACCAGCGCATCGCGATACTCAAAGGTCGTCATTCCGATGTAGGTCCTTCCTCGATTCAGCGTCAAGGGAACGCCGTCTTTATCGGTGATATAAAGGCGAGAAGTAACGGGATCACGGCGCCAAAGGATCTGCTGGTGGCCGCCGCCGGAAACATAATACCCCGTGCCTCCAAGGGTGGTATCCAAAGTAAGCTCAACGCCGTCCTTGCTCACGCGCCTTGTGGCATCATGAAAGAGGACGAGAATGTTGGTAAAGGTGGGGAAGCCCCCCTCGGTAGATGTAAGCGCCGCCGAGGAACGCATGGTGTAGCTCTTTGTTAGCGGATCGTAAGTAAAGGTGGTGACAGCGCTTGTGTTGTAGGGAACTGAAACGTAGGTGGAGCGCCCTTCGCTCGGTGTTGCGCTTTTTCCTACCTCACAAATTTTATAAGGCAATGCAATACTGCCTGCGATCGAGGTTTGATAGGAGGCCGCGTTAATGGCGGCTAAAAGAGCTTCGGGGTCTTTTTCCTTGACGGAGTTCTCGGAAAGATCTATGGTGTTGTAAAGAAAACTTGCACTCTCTCTTTCAAGATCGGAGGTGCCGCGATACACGGAAATGGCAAAAAAATCATGGGAGAGCGCCGCAAGATACGGTCGCGTGGACGCAACAGTGAGGCGAGACCAAAGCGAGGCTCCGCCCGCCTTAAGGAGCATAAGCCGCGTAGCGGCGGATTCTGTCGGTGCTTCAATGACGGTGTCCGCCAGCGAGATCACTCCCCCCTCTGCTTGCTTAACGCAAAACCCTATGGGGCGGGCCAAGGACTCGGTTGGCGAGCAGGGAAGGCCGGAAAGGGGGTTGTAATACGGTGACACGGGGACCTCGGGCGCGGTCGTCACTGGTGATGTCGTTGTTATCGCGGTGGTTGTTGCCTCGATAGGGCTTGTGGTCAGGGGGGGCGCTGTTGTGGAGAGCGTTATCGCTTGCGTTGTTATGGGAAGAGAATGATAAACGGTATCCGCTCCGTCTCCGCGCCAATTGCCGACAAGAGACTGTGCCTCACAGGAGACAAGCAGCACGGCGATGACAAAAAACAGAAGACAAGCGAATACCGTTTTGTAGGGGAGTGGACTTTTTTCGGGATTTTTCTTCACAATTGCTACCTCCTCGGCCAGGTCGGCCGGCAATTGAAAAGGAAAACTCGTTATTGTTTGTTTGCTCTTTCGAGCCAGGCAGTACCCAAATCAAAGGCCTCATAGAGCCCATCCACGACCTTCTGCTTATAAGGGCTTCCTCCGTCAGTGGGAAGGATCTGAACCATGACCTTGCCGGGAAGCTTGGTCTTAAGGGCGGGATCCTCAATCTCGGACATAATAAAAAGCAAGAGATGGTATTTCTCCGACATGTCTCCGTAAATGATCTCGTTGCCCTGACGAACCAGGGGTTTTCCCTTGTACTCCAAGTATTTTCCCTGAATGCCAATTGCCTCCATGATAACTCCTTTCAAGTATTGAAAATGACTGCCTGTCCTTTTCACCAACTATCCTATCACGCCTACCAAAAATTGTCAATTCATTCGACAGAAAGAGACGTGGGGATTCGGTCGGGAAAATTCGCTATCCTTCGCAAAACGGCGCCGCCTTCATAGCGGAGTTCCCGGCTACGGGCCTTGGCATGGCCAAGGGATAGAGGAGGTCAGCGCGCTGAGAGAGCACAACCTGCCGCCTTGCTTCTCCCGACAGGCTCTGGCCGTCGGCCGGCTTTGTCAGAAGCTGCAATGAGGAGCGGCGAGAGGCGCGGCGAAGGGCCGCGCGCCCCTGAGCGTTGTGTGCCAAAACCTGCGCGTATGCAGGTGGCGTACGAAGATCAGCGGAGGTAACGCCGAAAAGTCGGTGCCAGAGAGCGCGGCGCAGATAGGCATGGGTGTAGTGCTTGGTAGCGACAAGCGTAAAGAACTCTTCAAGATCCGCAGCGTTAAGCGCGGCAGAACAAAATCTACCGAAAAGATCGTCTGCCTCGCCGTATGGCGCAAGTCTTAGAAACGATAGAAAGATGCTGCCAAGGCGCGAAAGCTTGGCGGGGGCGGTGTAATTATCGACGGCGGCCTTGATGACTGCGGCCGAGGGAGGCGGCATGGCGCTCTCGGCGGCGGCGAGGTCGCCGGAATCTATAGCGGCACGGATCGCGGTTGCCGAGGTCCCGCCAAGGAGAGATGTCGCGTGGTAATCGCCTTGGCGCTTGACGGCAAATACCTCAAGGGGCGCCGCCTGCCTTTGGTTGGCGATAAGATAACGAACGGCGAGAGTGTCGTTGGGGGAGGAAAGAAGAGCGTCATTGCCGTCGGCATACAGCGAGGCATAAGCCGCTTGCGCTGCCTGTGCATACCCCAATGACGGGGTGTCCCGTAAGACGGAACGGAGCGCTTCCTCATATTCCGGCAAGGACATACGCGCCGCCACAGCCGAAAGACGGGCGACATCGCCGCATTCGCTGCCAAAGGCTAAAACGTCAACGATCCCCAGCGAAGCCGCCATGGAAACGCCGGCATCGGCATAGTATTCGGCACTGGAGACCGAATAGGGGAAGGGAATCTCAAGGACAAGGTCAACACCGCCGCGCACGGCGGCCGCCGCACGGGTGAATTTATCCGCAATGGCAACGTCACCGCGTTGGGTATAGTTTCCGCTCATGAGGGCAATGATACAGGTATCCTCGCCGTAATGGCGCCGCACCTCATCGATGCAGTATTTGTGACCGTTGTGGAAGGGATTGAATTCGCTGACAATAGCCACTGTCTTCAAAGAAAATCCCTCCTTGCGGAATTTTGACCTACTGAGTAATTATACCACGTTTTACCGACGAAGTCAAGGTTCGGAGGGGCATTTCTTTTTCGTATGGCCCGGCAAACGGCGCTATTTGGAAATGAAGGCAATTTGGTGTGCCATTCCTTGACAATCGCGGAATAATGTAGTATACTTATTATGTATATTTATGAACAAAGGAGGCGGCGAGATGCTTACGGTTGGACTTTGTGGCGGAAGCGGAACAGGAAAAAACCTGGTTCAAGCCATGCTTTTGCCTCTGGGGATCCCCGGCATTGACACCGATGCTGTGTATCATCGCCTGATTGCCGCCCCCTCACCGTTGACCGAGGCGCTCTCCCACCGCTTTGGCAAGGCCATTCTCGCCCCTGACGGTTCGGTTGACCGCCGCCGATTGCGAGACATCGTGTTTTCGGATGGGAAAGAGGCTAAGGAGGCCCTCACCGACCTCAACCGCATCTCTCATGCGGAGGTGCTTTCCGAATGCCGCGCATGGCTTTCCGAACAGAAAAGGGAAGGAGCGGTGGCGGCCGTTGTCAACGCGCCCTTGCTTTGGGAATCGGGCTTTCACACCGAGTGCGATATGACCGTGGCCGTGCTTGCTGATGAGGCGGTCAGGCTTTCCCGTGTCATCGCGCGTGACGGTTTGACTGAGGAGGAAGCGTGTCGGCGCATCGAACGACAGTGTGACGATGCGTTTTTGTGTGAGCATGCCGACTTTGTCATTAAAAACAGCGGCACCGAGGAAGCCCTGCGGGAACAGGTGCTTCTGCTGAAGGAATACATTATTAACCTTGCAAAGGAGCAGTCAAATGGAAAATTATGAGCATCTTACGGTGGAGAGAAAGAACATTTATGCGACCGCCGACAGCGACCGCATGAAAGCGATCTTTGATTATGCCGAGGAATATAAAAAATTTTTGGACACCGCCAAGACCGAACGCGAGGCAATCGCCCTTGCTGTGGATATGGCGGAGGGGGCCGGCTATTCCCCTTATTGCTTTGGCGATGCTCTGAAAGCGGGGGACAAGCGCTATTTTGTGAACAAAGGAAAGGGGATCTACCTTTTCCGCATCGGTACGGCCTCTCTGGCGGAGGACGGCTTCCGTATTCTTGCCGCCCACGTGGATTCGCCAAGGATCGACCTTAAGCAGAACCCTCTGTACGAGGATAGCGGCATGAGCTTTTTTAAGACGCATTATTATGGCGGGATCAAGAAGTATCAATGGACAGCCATGCCCCTCTCGCTCCACGGTGTTGTTGTCCGTGCGGACGGAAGCACGCTTTCCGTTGCTATTGGCGAGGACCCCTCTGACCCCGTGTTTTATATCAACGACCTTTTGCCTCATCTCGGAGCCGATCAGGCCCAACAGCCCCTCGGCAAGGCAATCTCGGGTGAGTCGCTTAACCTGCTTGTCGGCGGCATTCCTGTAGCCGAGGGTAAGGAGGGCGAAGCGATCAAGCTGAATGTTTTGCGCATTCTGAATGAGAAATACGGTCTGACAGAGGCGGATTTTGTCAGCGCCGAGCTGTCGGCTGTGCCGGCCGAGCGTAGCCGTGACGTGGGCTTTGACCGCGCCTTCATCTCAGGCTACGGTCATGATGACCGTTGCTGTGCTTATCCGGCCCTTACGGCGCTCTTTGGCTGTGAGGACAAGGAAAAGACGGTCTTTGTGATCCTTGCCGACAAGGAAGAGATCGGCAGCAACGGCAATACCGGTATGCGTTGCCGCCTGTTCTCGGATCTTTTAGATTCCATCTCCGAGGCTCTTGGGGAAAATCCTCGCGCCGTCCGTCATGCCTCGCACTGTCTGTCCGCTGACGTGAATGCCGCCTTTGACCCCAATTTCCCCGAGGTATATGAAAAGCGCAACAGCGCGCTGATCTCCTGCGGCCCTGCGATGAGTAAGTTTACCGGCTCGCGCGGCAAGTCCGGCTCCAACGATGCCTCGGCCGAGTACGTGGGCTTTGTCCGTTCCATTTTCACCAAGGCGAACGTTGCCTGGCAGGCGGCGGAGCTTGGTAAGGTGGACATCGGCGGCGGCGGAACCGTGGCTATGTTCATCGCTGAGCAAAACATCGATACCGTAGATCTCGGTGTTCCCGTGATCTCGATGCACGCCCCCTATGAGGTTATCTCTAAAGCCGACCTTTACGCGCTCCATGAGGCTTTCTCGGCGTTTTGCCGTTGACCTATGATCCGTGAACTGCAAGAGATCTCCCAAAGGTTTGAGGAGATTGAGGCACGGCTGGCGCTCCCCGATATTGCCTCCGACCTTAAGCGATACCGCGAGCTTTTGAAGGAGCATCACCGCCTGTCTCCCTTGGTAGAGGCCTACCGTGAGAGAGTGCGGTTGATGAGCGAGTATGAGGAGGCCGCGGCGCTTATGGGCGATGCGGCCGCCGACGCCGAGCTACGTGCCTTTGCCGCTGAGGAGGCCAAAACGCTCCACGCTCGGCTTGAAGCTGTGGACGAGCGCCTGCGAGAGCTGTTACTGCCGAAGGATGAGGATGACGAACGCAACGTCATTATGGAGATCCGTGCCGGTGCCGGCGGGGAAGAGGCGGCGCTCTTTGCCTCCGACCTTTACCGTATGTACCGGATGTATGCCGATGGGTGTGGGCTTTCGCTTGAGCTTATCAGCGTTAATGAGACCGAGCTTGGCGGCTTCCGTGAGATCACCTTCCGTGTTACGGGAGAGGGTGCCTACTCGCGCCTGAAATTCGAGAGTGGAGTACACCGCGTGCAACGCGTTCCCGCGACCGAGTCGCAGGGAAGGATCCAAACCTCCACCGTGACGGTCGCTGTGCTTCCCGAGGCGGAGGATGTTGAAATCGACATTCTCCCTTCCGATCTCTCCATAGAATCAATGAAGAGCAGTGGCGCGGGCGGTCAGCACATCAATAAGACCGAGTCTGCTGTCCGTATTCTTCACATCCCCACGGGAATCGTAGTTTACAGCCAAACCCAGCGCAGTCAGCTCCAAAACAAGGAGGCCGCGCTGCGCATGCTCCGTACAAAGCTTTATGACATCAAGCGCCGTGAGCGCGATGAGGCTATTGCCTCCTCGCGCAAGAGCCAGGTGGGCAGCGGTGACCGCAGCGAGAAGATCCGAACCTACAATTATCCCCAGGGGCGCATTACCGATCACCGCATCGGCTTTTCCCTCTATTCCCTCGATTCCTTTATGAACGGCGACATCGGAGCGATGATCGATGCGCTCACCCGCGCCGATACCGCTGAGAAAATGAAGCAGCAATCATGACGACTGAATTTGTGAAGATATCCGAGGCGATGACCGCCGAGGATCTTGTGAACATCGAAAAAGCCGCCGCCATCATCCGTGGTGGAGGACTTGTGGTCTTTCCGACCGAGACGGTATACGGTCTTGGCGCCGATGCCACGCGGCAGGAGGCAGCCGAAAAGATCTATTCTGCCAAGGATCGCCCCGCCGATAATCCCCTCATTATACATATTGCGAGCGCGGGGGAGGCCGAGGCGTACGCCGTCACCTCACCCCTGTATTACCGCCTTGCCGAGGCTTTTATGCCAGGCCCCTTAACGGTAGTCCTGCCTGTGCGGGATACGATTCCAAGGACCGTGACCGCAGGGCTTCCCACCGTGGCGTTGCGTTGTCCCCGCCACCCCATAGCCTCGGCGCTGATCCGTGCCTCCGGAGTGCCGATCGCCGCCCCCTCGGCCAATCTTTCGGGGAGTCCGTCACCAACCAATGCCGCGCATGTCCGTGACGATATGGATGAGCGTGTGGATATGATCCTTGACGGCGGTGCCTCGGTGATCGGTCTTGAATCCACGATCGTTAAGATCGAGGAGGATGACACCCTTACGCTTCTGCGCCCCGGCGCCATTACCCCCGAGGATTTTGAAGCCATGGGGATCCGTGTGCGGTTGGCCGGCGCCGTTCTTCGTGCGCTTGCCCCCGGGGAGCGTGTGCTGTCGCCCGGAATGAAATATAAGCATTACGCGCCAAGGATCCCCTTTTATCTGCTCGACGGCGATGCGCCGAGGGCTATGTCCTATCTCGCCGATAGGGAAGGGCCGATCGCTGTGCTTTGCTATGAGGAGGATATGCCGATTTTCGACAAAAATCCTGCGCTTTCCCTCTTTTCCGTGGGATCGCGCAAGGATCTTTCTGGCTTTGCCAACCGCCTTTTTACCCTTTTACGCAATTGCGACAAGGGGAATTTTTCCGCGATATACGCGCCTCTTCCGCCACCGCGTGGGCTGGGGCTTGCCCTTTACAACCGTATGATCCGCGCCGCGGCGCACCAAATTATCACTTTATAATCGGAGTTAACCATGGCGAAGAAGAAAAACGATGTGACCGAATACCCCCTCGAGGAAGCGGAGATCACCTATCAGCCGATTACTGAGACCATAGAGAAAAACTATATGCCGTACGTTATGACGGTAATTATTTCGCGCGCCATTCCCGAGATCGACGGCTTTAAGCCCTCTCACCGCAAGCTCCTTTACACGATGTACAAAATGGGGCTCCTGACGGGTCAGAGGACAAAAAGTGCCAACGTGGTGGGGCAGACTATGCGCCTCAATCCCCACGGAGATGCGGCGATCTACGAAACCATGGTGCGCTTGACACGCGGCAACGAAGCGCTTCTTCACCCCTTTGTCGATTCCAAGGGTAGCTTTGGTAAGCAGTACAGCAAGAACATGGCGTACGCTGCCTCGCGTTATACCGAGGTCAAGCTGGATCCCTTCTGCAACGAGCTGTTCCGCGGTATTGATAAAAATGCCGTGGATCTTGTGCCCAACTACGATAACACCATGCAGGAGCCGACTCTTTTGCCCACGACCTTTCCGAACATTCTCATCTCGCCAAACCTCGGCATTGCCGTCGGTATGGCCAGCTCGATCTGCTCCTTTAACCTTGCGGAGATCTGTGACGGAACGATCGCACTTCTCAAAAATCCCAACACCTCGGTCGATCGCCTTCTCGACATTGTCCGCGCCCCTGATTTTTCCGGCGGCGGCCTTTTGATCTACGACAGAGAGAAGATGCGTAAGATCTACGAGACGGGCGTCGGCGCTGTAAAGCTTCGCGCAAAATACGCTTATGACAAACAGAACAACAGCATCGATATTCTGGAGATTCCATATTCGGCCAGCATTGAGTCGATCATGGACAAGATCACGGATCTTGTTAAGGGCGGTCGCCTGAAGGAGGTAGCGGATCTCCGTGATGCCATTGACCTCAACGGCTTTAAGCTCACCCTCGATCTGCGCCGCGGCGTGGATCCCGATAAGCTGATGCAAAAGCTCTACCGTCTCACCGATCTTGAGGATAATTTCGACTGCAACTTTAACGTGTTGATCGACGGCATGCCTCGTCAGCTGGGGGTTCTTGAGCTGCTCAAAGAATGGATCCGCTTCCGTGTGACCTGCTATCGACGTGAGCTCCAGTTCGACCTTGGCAAAAAGCGCGATAAGCTCCACCTTCTCCTCGGCCTTGCAGCGATCCTCCTTGACATTGACAAGGCTATTCGCATCATTCGCACCACGGAGCACGACGCCGACGTCATCCCCAACCTTATGACGGGTTTTTCTCTCTCCAAGACTCAGGCGGAATACATCGCCGATATTAAGCTGCGAAACCTGAACCGCGAGTATATCACCAACCGCGTCACTGAGATTGAAACGATCCAGCGTGAGATTGCCGAGCTGGAGGCGCTCCTTGCCGATGAGATCAAGCTGAAGGGCGCCATCGCCGAACAGCTGCGCGAGATCAAAAAGAAGTACGGGAAGCCAAGAAAGACGCTTCTGGTTGACGAGGGCGACATCGTTAAGGTGGACGACGATGAGCTGTTTGAGGAGAATTATGCGGCCCGATTCATTATGACCAAGGAGGGCTACTTCAAGAAGATCACCGTTCAGTCCCTGCGCGGAAACGATGAACAGAAGCTGAAGGAGGGCGACAGGATCCTGTTCTCCGAGGACCATGACAACAAGTGCGAGTTGATCTTCTTCACCGATAAGGCCCAGCTTTACCGCGCCCGTGCGGCGGATTTTGATCCCGTAAAGGCCTCCGCCCTCGGCGATTATCTCCCGACGAAGCTCAATATGGAGGAAAACGAGCATCCGATCCTAATGAAGGCGTTGTATAGCTACGATCCTTCCCATAATTTCGTCTTTATCTTTGAGAACGGTAAGGGTGTGCGCATCCCCGCGGACCGCTATCAGGTCAAGACCACGCGCCGCCGTCAGACGGCGGTGTTTTCGGGGGCCTCTCCCGTGGTGGCTGCCGTTTACGAGGACTCCCCGCGCGATCTCCTTCTCATCGATAGCCAAAAGCGGAAGCTGCTCATTAAGTCGTCTCTCATTCCCATTAAGTCCACAAGGACCTCCACGGGTGTGGCACTGATGACTCTGAAGCCCAAGCAAAAGGTGGTTGAAGTGGAGTTCAATTTTGACATCAAGCCCGTCACAGCCTTTGAAAAGTGCCGAAAGACTAAGGTGCCCTCGGCCGGCGTTCTCCCGCGTGAATAAACCGTTTGACAACCGCGCCGAAAGGTGCTAAAATAAAAAAGGCGCGGCGCCATAGCTCCGCGGCCGAGAAAAGAGGAAACGATATGGAACTTCAAAAGCTTTTAGAGGAATTCGGCGAGTGGCTTACTGAGCGTGATATTGACGGTGTGGAGGTCAGCGACGGCCTCGGTGCTGCCGAAAACATTACCGCCGTGACCTTTCCGATCCCCAAGGACGGAGGCTACCGCCCCTTTGACATCATTGCTACCTTCGAGGAGGAGAACGCCTTCTTCTATGTGGATTACTGCGACATTCCCGACGTTGACGAGCTGGAGCTTTACCGTTTTGTGAACGACCTTAACAAGACCTCCTCGCTCACAGTGAGTATCGAGGACGACCGACTTTGCTTCGGTTACTCGTTGCCTATGGTCTTCCTTTCGGACGGTGAAATGCTGGCTTCCGCCTTCCTCCTCGTGTGGGATGCGATCGACGAGGTGCGTGAGGATATCCGCGTCGCCTTCGGCATGGAGCTTTCCGATGACGAACCTGAGGAAGACGAAACCCTTTACGGAGACGAGGACGAGGAGCTTCCTGAGGATGACAGCCTCGACGGTGATCTTGACGAGGAGCTTGATGGCGCTGACATTGCCGAGGCAGACGAAGAAGAGCTTCCCGAAGAATACGAGGAATGATACGTAAAAAGCGGAGTGAATTTCACTCCGCTTTCTTTTTCTTCAGGCGCTTGCTTTATAGTATCCGTATCCTCCAAAAAACCGATCCCCTCAGTATAACTTGGCACAAAGAACAAATACTAACATCACCGTTTGCAAAATTAAGGAGATTTAGATATATGAAAGCAACAGGAATTGTGCGGCGCATTGACGACCTTGGACGGGTGGTCATTCCCAAAGAGATCCGTCGCACCATGCGTATTCGCGAGGGGGATCCCCTTGAAATTTATACCGACCGCGAGGGAGAGGTCATTTTTAAGAAATATTCCCCGATCGGAGAGCTGGCGTCGTTCTCCTCTCAATATGCGGAGACTCTGCAAAAGACCTGCTCCATGTCGGTCATCATTACCGACCGTGATGCCGTGATCGCCGCCGCCGGCGTTTCCAAAAAGGAATACCTGGAGCGCGGGATCTCAGAAGCGCTTGAGGACATCATCGAGTCGCGCACGCTTTACGCTCACCGCGCGGGACAGGAAAAACTCCGCGTGATCGAGGACGGCGGCTCTCACTATATCAGCTGCGCCATGCCGATCCTTTCGGACGGTGATATCATCGGAGCTGTCTGCTCTGTCCTCCACAATGAGGGAGAGGAACCGCGAATTTCCCCCGAGATCGAGACAAAGCTGATACAAACGGCCGCAGGATTTTTGGCAAGACAAATGGAATCCTGAGAAGGAAACGCCTTAAAAAGGAGCGCCGGGGGGCACCCGCGCGCTCCTTTTCTTTTTCACACACCATTAGACTGAAAAGCCCTTGCAAAATTTTCCTATGTGGTGTATAATGACTTTGTATAAGTAATGTTGTGAGACCAAAGATCAGGGGGATGCCTCACAATTGTTTGTAACGATTGCCGCAACCTAAAATTCCATTAAAGGATCAATAATGAAGCCCGAAAGTTTTCTGCTTGATAATAACGTCCGTTTTAACACGGTTTTTACCGACAAATTCAAAACCGAGCAGCTCGCGCTCTACCTTGTAATGCCTCTCGAAAATGAGGCGGAAGCCTCACGGCTTGCCCTTTTGCCGCGCGTTTTGCGGCGCGGCTGCCGAGAGTATCCCGAGACATCAATGCTGCTCCGTCGTCTTGAGGAGCTATATTCCACCGACCTATCCACCGGCTCCTTTAAGATCGGTGAGCGCCACGTCCTCTTTTTCTCGGTGAATTCCTTGCGTGAGGATTTTCTCCCGAGCAAGGAGCCCCTTCTCCCCGAGGTTGTGCGCCTTCTTCTTTCTATTGTGTTTTCTCCTTACATTGATGGCACGACGGGTGTTTTTTCGGATGCGTACGTGGAGGGAGAAAAGGTGAACGCCTGCCGCGCTATTGCCTCGCTCCAGAACAACAAATCCACCTACGCAACGCTCCGCTGCTTGTCTCTGATGTGCCACGGAGAGGCGTATGCCGTCCATGAGTGGGGCACGGAGAGCGAAACGGTGAAGATCACCCCGGCGTCCTTGTTTGATACCTACCGTCGCGTGCTTTCCGAGGCGAGAGTTGAGTTCTATTACGCAGGCACCGCCGATCCTACACCGATCAAGGAGGCAATCGTAAGGGAAATGGCTGCTGTCAGACGGCACCCCCTCACGCTTCCCGCAACGGCTGTCCCGCGCACAGCTAAAAGAAGCCGCAAGGTCACCGAAAAGGCGATGACCGTACAAGGGAAGCTCTGCATGGGCTTTCGGACCGGCATCACCATGACCGACGAGGATGCCGCGGCCTTTTATCTCTTCCATGCGATCTACAGCCAATTCCCCAGCTCCAAGCTGTTTATGAACGTCCGTGAGCGGCTGAGCCTTTGCTATACCTGCGGTTCTACTGCCGAGCTGACAAAGGGGATCCTCCTTGTGAAGGCTGGGATCGATAACAAAAACAAGCGCAAGGCTGTACGCGAGATCCTGCGCCAGCTCCGCAAAATGCGGGCAGGGAAGTTTACCGAGGAGGAGGTCCTTCTGGCAAAGCAGATGCTTGCCTTCCACATCCGTTCTATCGAGGATGAGCCAGCGGCTGTCCGCCGTTGGTACCTGGGCCGTTCCTTGCTCGGCATCAGCCAGTCTCCCGAGGAGCTTTGGGAGGCACTACAGCGCGTAAGTGCGCGTGATGTGGTGCGTGTGGCCAAGCGCCTCTCGCTGGATACGGTGTATTTTCTCCGTGGCACCGAGGCTACGGGAGAGGAGGCGGACGATGAGTGAACCCGTTCTTATAAAAAGTGACCTCCTTCGCGAGGAATATTACCGTTATCGGCACGACAGCGGCCTTGAGATCTATGTGTTCCCCAAGAAGCTTTCGACGACGTACGCCGCTCTTACGGTACGCTTCGGATCCTTAGATAATGCCTTTTGCCCCGAGGGAGATCAGGAGCCTTTGGCGCTCCCCGACGGAATCGCACATTTTCTTGAACATAAAATGTTTGAGAACGAGGATCACGTCGACACCTTTGACAAGTTTTCTGCCATTGGCGCCTCCGCCAATGCCTATACGTCAACCGATGTGACCTCCTACCTGTTTTCGGCATCGCAGAATTTCAAGGAAGCGCTCACGATCCTTTTTGACAGCGTTTTTCACCCGTATTTTACCGAGAAAAACGTGGAAAAGGAGCAGGGGATCATCGCGCAGGAGATCAAGATGTATGACGATTCTCCTGCCAACCGTCTCTATTATGCGCTCATGGAGCTGCTGTATGAATCCCATGGGATCCGTACCAACATCTGCGGCTCCTGCGAATCCATTGCCGAGATCACTCCCGCCCTCCTTATGCAGTGCTATCGTACCTTTTATCGCCCCGATAATATGGTTCTGATCGTGTGCGGCGACGTGCTTTACGAGGATGTTCTGTCTGTCGTAGACTCCTCTCTCCCCAAGAGGCCCCCCCGCTTGCCGATCGTGCGGAGAGAGACCGAGGAGCGCCGTGAGATCCACAAAAAGCACGCAGAATTCTCTATGGACATCGCGCGCCCCAAGCTATCGGTCGGCATCAAGGATACGGCAATTCCCAAGACACCCGAGGCGCGTGAGCGCCGAGCGCTCGTCCTCAACCTTGCCGCAGACCTATATTTTGGAGAATCCTCGCCCTTCTTTGACCGTCTTTACCGTGATGGCCTGATCTCGCGCGATTTTGATGTGGGCTATGAGTCGGCCCGTGGCTGCGGCCACATGCTTTTCAGCGCGGCCACAGACGATACTGCTCGTCTCCTTTCCGAGATCCTCGGAGAAGTGGAGGCCATCGCGGCCGGAAAAACACCCCCAAAGGAGGATTTTGAGCGCCTCTTGCGTGTGCATTACGCCGAGTATATCAAAAGCTTTGATAACACCGAGGCGATCGCCACCTCACTCCTTGATGCCGTCATTGACGGTGTGGATCTTTTTAAGACCGGCGATGTGCTTTCGTCAATCACCCTTGAGGAGCTGGCAGTTACCGCCCGCGCCTTCTTTGACAGGGAAGCGCTCTCTTCTGTTGTCATCCATCCTACGAAAGGGAGAAAATAAGTATGTTAAGAATCTCCTATGTGTCCTTCCCCGGCCTCGGGATCGACGAATTTGCGCTTAATAGCGTGGCCTTTACCGTATTTGGCCATCCGATCGCTTGGTATGGCATCATTATCACCATGGGCATCGTGCTGGCAACGCTGTACGTTTTGCACCGCGCAAAGCAAGAGGGCATCAGTGTCGATGATGTGCTTGACCTTGGCATCTACGTGATCCTCTTCGGTGTTCTGGGGGCGCGGCTTTACTTCGTTCTCACGTCGCTTTCGCTTTTTGACAGCTTTTGGGATATCTTCAAAATCTGGGAGGGCGGTCTCGCTATTTACGGCGGTGTTATTGCAGGCGCTTTGACCGTCTTTCTTTTCTGCCGTATCAAAAAGAGAAACTGCGGTCAGTTCTTTGACATGGTAGCACCCGCGGTGATGCTTGGTCAAATGGTCGGTCGCTGGGGGAATTTTATGAACGGTGAGGCCCACGGTGGCGTCACAGACATCTTTTGCCGTATGGGGTTGCGCTTTTCTCAATACGGAACGGTGCAGTATTATCACCCCACCTTCATTTATGAGGCACTCTGGAACCTCATAGGGTTTATTCTCATCAATATTTTTTACAAGAAAAAGCGATACAACGGCCAGATCGCCTATATGTACCTGGCTTGGTACGGCTTTGGCCGTATGTTCATCGAGCAGCTGAGGACCGACAGTCTCTATATCTTTGCCGAGCGCTGGTATCTTAAGATATCCTCGCTCGTCGGTCTTGCCTGCTTCCTCGTTTTTGGAGGACTTCTTCTTTATCACCTCATCAAAAAGACAAAAACCGAAACAGCCTTTGTCACCGACAAAGCCGATGCTGAATAAGGAGCCCATTATGGAAACCAAGATTATTGACGGTCGCGCTGTCGCCGCCTCGGTGCGTGAGCGCATTCGTAAAACCACGGAAGAGTTTGTTAACCGTACCGGGGTAACTCCCGGACTTGCCGTTGTGCTTGTGGGCGAGGATCCCGCATCACAGGTCTATGTCCGCAACAAGCACCGCGCTTGCGGTGAGGTCGGTTTTCTTTCCCGCGTTTATACACTTCCCGCAACCACCAGCGAGGACGAGCTTTTAGCCTTGATCGCCGAGTTAAATTCCGATGATGCGATCCATGGCATTTTGGTTCAGCTTCCGCTCCCGAAGCACATCTCCGAGAGCCGCGTGATCCTGGCGATCGATCCCAAAAAGGACGTGGACGCTTTCCACCCTCAAAACGTTGGCGGTATTATGACGGGGGATTACAGCTTTGTTCCTTGCACGCCTGCGGGCGTTATGGAGCTGCTCTCCTACTACGGCATCGATCCCAGCGGCAAGAGCGCGGTTGTGGTGGGGCGAAGCAACATTGTCGGTAAGCCGCAGGCCCTCCTTCTCCTGGAAAAGAACGCCACGGTGACGGTGTGTCATTCCAGGACAAAGGACCTTGCCGCCGTGACCCGTACCGCCGATATTCTTGTGGTCGCCGTGGGTAGAGCGAAAATGATCACGGGGGACATGGTCAAGGAGGGGGCTGTAGTCATTGATGTCGGTATGAACCGCACCGAGGACGGAAAGCTGTGCGGCGACGTGGATTTTGACAGTGTTTTCCCTTTGGCCTCGCACATCACTCCTGTTCCCGGCGGTGTAGGCCCCATGACGATCACCATGCTGCTTTGCAACACCCTGCGCGCGGCGGAAGAGGCTGTATCCAAAAAACAGGACTAAGTGCGGAGGCGAATAGGTCAATGCACTAAAAACTTTTTCTCCCGGAAATGGAATTATCTATTGACAAAGGGAGGAAAAAGCAGTATAATACTTTTGTTTGAATTTTGTCTCTTGCTGACAGCGAGGGGAGGGATAAAGAATGGCTGAAGTCAGAGTGAAGGAAAACGAATCTCTCGATAGCGCGCTCCGTCGTTTCAAAAGACAGTGCGTTAAGTCCGGTGTTCTCACCGAGCTTCGTAAGAGAGAGCACTACGAGAAGCCCAGCGTGAAGCGTAAGAAGAAGGCTGAGGCGGCCCGTAAGCGCAAGTACAAGTAAGAAATAAAAAAGCGGATAGTCAACTATCCGCTTTTTTATTTTTCTTCCGTAGTTTGACAGGTGTGTATGCCTCGGTTTTTTTGCAGAATAAAAGCAAAAGGAGATGATATTATGACCGTCATTTTACTACTTGCGATGCTGCTCACAAGCTTTACGGGCGGCACCGCGCTTGCCGCTGCGGCACCGGCCGGTTGGTATGTTAAAAGGAACACTGAGCACCGTCAACCGTCCCTCGATCCGCAGTTTTCATACGTTGAAGGGTACGATGCGTATTACGTGGACAAAGCCCACGGTGATGATTCCGAGGATAAAGTGATATACCTCACCTTTGACGCGGGATATGAGAATGGAAACATTGAAAAAATACTGGACGTTTTGAAGAAAGAGGGGGTGCCGGGCGCCTTCTTTATACTAGATAACCTGATCCTGCAAAACGAGCCGCTGGTGCGCCGAATGGCGGACGAAGGGCACCTTGTATGCAACCATACGCTCCGCCACCACGATATGAGCAAGATAACGGATGAAGCCGCCTTTCTCCGTGAGCTTACCGCGCTTGAAGAACTCTACCACGAGAGGATCGGCAGGGATATGGCCAAGTTTTACCGACCGCCCGAAGGGCGCTTCAGCGAGGAGAATTTGAAAATGGCGCAAAAGAACGGCTATAAAACCGTTTTTTGGAGCATCGCCTATGCCGACTGGGACAACAACCGCCAACCGTCTCCCGAGGCGGCGATCAAAAAGCTTTTAGACAATACCCACAACGGCGCTATCGTTCTACTGCACCCCACCTCAAAGACCAACGCCACCATTCTCCCCACCCTTATCCGGGCATGGCGAGAGCAGGGCTATCGCTTTGGCACGTTGGATGAGCTTGGCCAAACGGCGGGGAAATAAGCCAATGCGGTGTCTCTACCGTGCAGTGGCTGTCCTTCTTCTCCTTGTGCTGCTTTCGTCGTTCTGTACGGGGATTTCCGGATTCTGTGCGCAAAATGCCGTCTATCGGCGGGTATCGACCGAGGAAAAGGTCATAGCACTCACCTTTGATGACGGCCCTCATCCTCGCGTTACGAACGAGATTCTGGATCTCCTCGCGGAATACGATGCCAAGGCCACATTCTTTGTTATAGGGAAAAATCTTGAGCTTTACAGCGACACGGCGCGCCGCGCCGTTGCCGAAGGGCATGAGCTCGGCAACCACACCTATACCCACCCGCATCTTTCGGGGCTCGGTGCGGGGGCTGTGGAGGGAGAATTGCAAAAAAATGCGGCACTGATCGAGCGTCTTTTGGGCGTGTCGAGCGTTTTGTTCCGACCACCTGAGGGAAGCTGCAAAACGGAGATGCTGTCTGTGGTTGAAAAAAACGGCTACTCCACCGTCCTTTGGGACGTTGACACCCGCGATTGGTCGGGTGTGTCTGCCGAAGCGATCACCAAAAACGTGATCAAAAACGCAAGGGAGGGGTCGATCGTCCTCTTCCATGACTACGTGGGGAGGGAATGCCATACGGTGGCGGCGCTAAAAGAAATCCTGCCGCGCCTCAGCGCGGCAGGATACCGTTTTGTTACCGTTTCGGAGTTGTTATCTTACTCGGCTTCGGCTTCGGATATGGAGTGATCCTCCTCGGCCTCGGGCGGTGCGACCATAATGGTCTCAATCTTATGCCAAGCGGCAAAGGCGTGCATATAGGAGCCCGCAGCAAAAATAATGAAGAACATGGCAACACCAAGAGGGAGAAGCGCGCCGCCAAGTCCGAAGATGAGAATGAACGTAAGGAAGTACAGGAAAGCCACGCCGAGGAGAGCGAGAATGTTGCGCTTGAAGCCAAGGAGAGAGAAGAGAAGGGCGTTCTTTACGATTTTTGAAAGCTTAAGTTCAAAGGTGATCATCTGCAAATAGATGTAGGGGCGCATCAGGAGATAGAAGAACGCGATGACCACGTTCATCCAGAAGATAACACTGTTGAAGAACGTCCCCGTGGATTGCAGGAGAATGACCATGTTGATGGGTACAAGGAGCAGCAAGAGAAGATCGACGATCCCGAAGACAAAGCCCTGCCTCGTGTTTCTTTTGACGGCGTAACGGAAATCGGTCATCATAAAGGTTGGCTCGCCGCGGACAAGCGCGCGCAAAATATACGTGGTCCCCACCTTAACAAAGCCAAAGGTCAGGAAGGTGAGAAGGGAAAGCCCCAAAAACACGTACGCTGCCGTTGTCATGGCGCTGTTGGGAATTTGGGCACCGAGGGCTCCCACAAGCGCCATTGTGGCGGGATCGACCTCTGCCCCCAAGAGGACCTGCGTACGCAGGTCGGCAAAATATCCGGAAACCGCGGTCATATATTCCACTTTGAAAAGGCCCGAAATGCCAAGGAGGGCAAACAGGACGGGGAAGTTACCGATGAGGGTAAAAAGATTGACGCGGACAAGCTTGGTAAAATTGCGCTTGAAGCTACGGAAAAAGCCGCGGAGATCGGGCGTGATCGGCTCCTCATCCTTTTCAACGCCCCGACCCTCGCGCTGTGAATCAAACAAACGGAAGCGCTTCCTCTTGCGAGGCGCTTCTTCCTCTATTTCATCAAGGTAATGCTCTTGATCCGCCATGGTCATACCTCCGTTTTTCATATTGATAGTATAACACATTTCCTAAGAAAAAGCAATACGCGACGGGCGAAAAAAGAAGAAGGGCTCATTTTCGTTATCGTCTTCACATATAGTGATGATAGAACTTAAAAAAGGAGTCCGTCATGAAAAAAACACTCTCGGTTTTTCTCGCCGCCGTTTTTGTAGCCCTTGTTTTCTTGTGCCCTCCCCCTTCGTCTTCTGCCGAGGAATATTCCCTTGATTTGGATGCTAAATCGGCAATATTAATGGATGCGGCAACAGGAACCGTGCTTTATGAACAGAATGCAGACGCGGCGCTCCCTCCCGCTTCCGTCACAAAAGTCATGACGCTTCTTCTCGTAATGGAGGCTGTTGACAGCGGGCGGATCGCACTTGGGGATACCGTAACGGTCAGTGAGGCTGCGTCAAAAATGGGCGGCTCTCAGGTCTATCTGGAGCCCGGGGAATGTATGAGTGTGGAGGAGCTTTTGAAGTGCGTTGTTATTGCCAGCGCCAACGATGCGGCCTACGCGCTTGCGGAGCATATCGCGGGGAGCGAGGAGGCGTTTGTCCGCATGATGAATGAGCGCGCACAGGCCCTCGGCATGGAGAACACAAAATTTGAAAACACCAACGGCCTTGACGACACCGTGACCGAGCATCTGACGAGCGCACGAGATATCGCCATTATGTCACGCGAGCTTATCTCTCATGAAAAGATTTTGGAGTACACAACGATCTGGCAGGACACCATACGTGACGGCGCTTTCACGCTTTCCAATACCAACCGCTTGGTGCGTTTTTACCCGGGAGCCACCGGCCTTAAGACAGGCTCCACCTCCAAGGCGCTGTTTTGTATCAGCGCTACCGCTAAACGGGGAGACTTACATCTGATTGCCGTTATTATGGGCTCACCGACACGCGACGTGCGCAATGCTGAGGCAAAAAAGCTTTTGGATTACGGCTTTTCCAACTATTCCTCGTACAGCGACAAAGACAGTGAGGTCGCGGACATTGCCGTACGCGGCGGTGTACTTGACATGCTTCCCTTAAAATGCGAGCCGTTTGCCGCACTCTTAGGAAAGGGGGAGGAAAAGAGGGTAGAAAAGGCTTATGTTCTTCCCGATAGTGTTAGTGCCCCTATTAAAAAGGGAGATGTTGTTGGCGAGGTGGAATACCGCGTCGGCGACCGACTTGTGGGCAAAGCCGATATTCGGGCCGCCGAGGATGTGGAACGCATCTCCTACGTTCATATTTTCCTGCGTCTTGTCAGAGCCGCGCTGGGGGCCGACGGTTTTTCTGAGTGAATTATGCTTTTTTAATTTATTCTCTTGCAGATGTCGGCATTTTGGTATATAATATTTTTGGATAGAATAAGCAAGAGGAGCGTATGCTATGTCTTTAACCATCAATGAAAAGTTTTTGCGCGGCTTTGTTGCCGAGCATGAGCTGGAGCGTCTTGGCACGGAGGCCGAGGCGGCCCTTGCCCGTGTTGTGAAAAAAAACGGTGCGGGCGCTGATTTCCTCGGCTGGGTGGATCTCCCCGTAGCCTATGACAGGGAGGAGTTTTCCCGTATCAAAGCAGCGGCCGAGAAAATAAAGAAAAGCTGTGATGTCCTGGTCGTCCTCGGCATTGGAGGCTCTTACCTCGGTGCGCGCGCTGTGATCGAGTTTGTAAAGTCTCCGCTTTACAACAACATGAGAAAGGACACTCCCGACGTTTATTTCTCGGGGAACAATATCAGCACAACGGCCCTCTGTGAGCTGCTTTCGATTTGCGAGGGGAAGGACATCTGCCTGAACGTCATCTCCAAGTCGGGCACCACTACCGAGACTGCCGTTGCCTTCCGTGTTTTCCGCGATCTGCTTTACAAGAAGTACGGCAAGGAGAGAGCGCGTGAGCGCATCTTCGTCACAACCGACCGTGAGAGAGGAACTCTCAAGCATTTTGCTGATGAATCGGGATTTGAGACCTTTGTGATTCCCGATGATGTCGGCGGCCGTTACTCGGTCCTGACAGCGGTGGGCCTTCTTCCCGTGGCATGTGCCGGTGTGGACATTGACGCTCTTATGGCCGGAGCGCAAGCAGCAAGAGAAGCCTGCATCGTCAAGGATTTTGTCAAAAACCCCGCCCTGCGTTATGCCGCGATCCGTCAAGCACTTTACCGTCAGGGAAAGACCGTGGAGATCCTTGTGGGCTATGAGCCCTACGCTCTCCTCTTTAACGAATGGTGGAAGCAGCTGTTTGGCGAGAGTGAAGGGAAGGAGAACAAGGGGCTTCTGCCCGACTCCGTGATCTTCTCCACAGATCTCCATTCGCTTGGTCAGTATATCCAAGAGGGGCGTCGCACCCTGTTTGAAACGGTGCTTGATGTTAAGGACCCCGGTGCCGAGTTTGTGATCCCCGAGGATGAGGCCAACATCGACGGTCTCAATTTCCTGGCCGGCAAAACGATGGGATACGTCAATAGTCGCGCGATGCTCGGTACGCTCCTTGCACATAACGACGGTGGCGTGCCCAACGTTGTCCTCGAGCTTTCTGACAGAAGCGAGCGTTCTCTTGGATATCTCATCTACTTCTTTGAAATGGCGTGTGCCGTTTCGGGCTATATGCTTGGTGTCAATCCCTTTGATCAGCCCGGAGTTGAAGCCTACAAGAAGAACATGTTTGCCTTGCTCGGAAAGCCCGGCTATGAGGCCGCCCGCGAGGCCCTTACCAAGCGCCTTGAAATTTAATCCGTTTTCTCCCCAAATTGAGAAAAAGCCCTTGCATTATTTCCCAAAATAGTGTATTATATAGACAAGGGAGCTTCTCCCAACACTCAAAGGAGGATGTTCATATGGTTAAATTAATCGTTGGAAAAAAAGGTACCGGCAAGACCAAGATGCTGATTGAGCAGGTCAACGCTGCTGAGAAGGCATCGAACGGATGCGTCATCTGCATCGAAAAGGGTCTTACGCTGAATAAGGATATTACGCATAAGGTCCGCCTTATGGATACCGATTCTTATAAGATTTCCGATGCTGCGGCGCTTTACGGCTTCATTGCGGGCATCGCCGCCAGCAACTACGATATTACCGATATGTTCCTTGACTCCACCCTCCGCATCTGCGGTGGCATTGAGGCCCTTCCGGAGCTTATTGCCAAGGTGGAAGCGCTGGCTGAGGCCGGCAAGTTCAACTTCACGGCTACCGTCTCGGCAGCCCCCGAGGAGATTCCCGCCTCGCTCACCAAATTTATCTGATCAAAAAAGCCCGCTTTCGCGGGCTTTTACTTTTTTAGCGCAGGCAAAATTCCGTAGCTGAGCAGATCGTTTTTCAAGGTCACAGTGGCCCCCTTTCGCATACCCTAATAGCGAGATACCCGTGTATCTCTTAATTTGTATGATAGGGGGATAACCACATGTCTGATAATAGGGGCTTCCCCGCATCTTCCTGCCAACGCCAGGGGGAGAGGGAAACCGTCTGTATCGATACCCTGCGTGTGCTTGACTCCTGCCGAGACAGAGATTGCTACGAGGACGTCCGCGTCTATCTCTCGGAATTCGGCCAGGAGATCATCGATCACACCACATCCGTCCGCACAAAGAACGCCAAAATCCTTTGGACCTTTGTCGGCGTTGATCCCGTCCGTTTCAACTGCGGCTTTTATCAGGTGACCGTCCGCTTCTATATCAAGGTAGAGCTGGAAGCGTGCATGGGCATCGGCCGCAATCAGGAGTTTTGCGGCATTGCCGTTGCTGAAAAGAAGGTCATTCTTTACGGCAGCGTCGGAAACGTTTCGATCTATCGCAGCGATCCCGCCATTGGCCCGTGTGACCTTGGCAACCTCGATAATCATTCCACCAACATGCCCGTGGCGGTGGTGGAGGTCGTGGATCCCGTTCTTCTCTCGGCCAAGGTCGTTGAGCCCTGCTCGCCCTGCGGCTGCTGTGTCTGCTGCTGCGGCGACATTCCCGAGGCGATTACGGCGTCGGTCTCCGGAGCTCTGGTTGACAACGATGACGGCAACCGCCTCCTTGTCACGATCGGCATTTTCTCCGTGGTCCGTATTGAGCGCCCCGCGCAGTATCTCATCAGCGCCACAGATTATTGCGTGCCCGACAAGGAATGCCGCATGACCGATGAGGACGATCCCTGCAGTCTTTTCCGTAAAATGGCGTTCCCCATCGGGGAATTCTGCCCGCCTGCCCTCTCCGATCTTGCCGACGGTAGAGGCGGCACGGGAGATAAGGACACGGGCTGCAGCTGCTCTCACGGACGCTAACCGTTTTCAAAAAAAGAAGAAAGCCCGCCTCTGGCGGCTTTCTTCTTTTGTCTCATAGGTGTAGCCGCAACCTTGACCGTGCCCATGACAAAGGCTTTTTGCATTTTGAACTCTGCTCCCTTTGGGAGCAACCGTCGCTGCCTCGCTGGTGAGCCAGCTCCCCGACTCGGCTTCGCTCGGTTATCGAACCGCGCTCCCTGCGGAGCGCGGTCGGGAGCGGCGAACCCACTCCGCCGCCACGAAAAAAGCCACCGCAAGGGTGGCTTTTTCATGGCGGAGAAGGAGAGATTCGAACTCTCGAACCGCTTTTAACGGTTACACGATTTCCAGTCGTGCGCCCTCGACCAACTAGGCGACTTCTCCTTGTCTGCTCGACTTGATTATTATACCACATTTTTTTCATTAAGTCA
>JAZRAU010000025.1:0-5385 GCA_045634705.1 Eubacteriales bacterium
ATTCGCACGGAGGTACCTCACGGCACGGCGCGCATCCAAAAGGGGGGCAGGGAAGATCGGCGCGGCCTCGGGCACCTCGGCCACGCGGTAGGAAAGGACAAACGCCTCCATGCCCCACTCATTGAACATCTCGGCATAGCCCTCGCCCTCGTGCCTTGCGCGGTGGGTGTAGCTGCCGCCCGGCAGAACGATGACGGCCGCGCTCGTCCTTTTGACCGCGGGAGAGAAGCGGGTAAGCACAGGCTCCTCGACACAGCGGCCGGGAACCGTATCCCAAAGAGGGTATATACGCATAAGAAGGTCTCCTTGCTTCATGTATTTACGGCTTGCTCTTGGAGCATAACACTCGCCGCAGGGTGTCGATCCGGGCGGCACAATTAAAGAAATTTCTCGGCAAGATCGGGAAAGAGGCCGGAGGGTCGCGCCGCCGCGCGTTCCGTATGGGCCATACCGGTTCCCCTTTGCTTTTGGATCGTTTGCTCGGGGGAAGCCAAGGACCCCTGAGCTTTGGATCTTTCCGATCAAAAAAAGCGGGGCGTTATTGACAAATACGGTCAAAACGATTATAACATATAGTGGAAACCAAATCAATAGCAGATAAGGAGATCGTCATGGCAAAAGTGATTTTGGATTGGAAAACCGCCGCCGAGTTTATTGAGGACGCCTTTGTGGGCGCGGGCGTGCCCCGTGAGGACGCACGCATCTCGACCGACGTGCTTCTGGAAAGCGACCGCCGCGGCATTGAGTCGCACGGCTGCAACCGCTTCAAGCCCGTGTATATCGACCGCATCAAGGCGGGGATCCAGAACCCCGTGACCAATTACGAGATCATCAAGGAGACCCCCACCACTGCCGTGGTGGACGGGCATGACGGCATGGGCCAGGTCATCGGCTACCGTTCCATGAAGCTGGCCATTGAGAAGGCCAAGCAGTACGGCATGGGCATGGTCGTGGTCCGCAACTCCTGCCATTACGGCATCGCGGGCTATTACGCCTCTATGGCGGCCTCGGCCGGGTGCATCGGCATGACGGGCACCAACGCCCGCCCCTCGGTAGCGCCGACCTTCGGTGTTGAGGGGATGTTCGGCACCAACCCCTTCACCGTGGGCATCCCCACCGATGAGGAGTTTGACTTCATCTTCGACTGTGCCACCTCAATCACGCAGAACGGCAAGGTCGAGTATTACGAGCGCATCGGCGAGAACGTCCACCCCGGCACGATCATTGATGCCGAGGGCAACCCCGTCATGGGAGATGCGGGCGTGGCACTCAAAAAGATCCGCAACGGCACGGCAGCCCTCACTACCCTCGGCGGCATCGGCGAGGCGCTGGGCGGCTACAAGGGCTACGGCTTTGCCCTGATCGTTGAGCTTCTCTCGGCCGCCCTACAGGACGGTATGTACGGCAAGGATCTGGACGGTAAGGACGAGAACGGCAACATCCGCCCCTACGGCCTCGGCCATTTCTTTATCGCGATCGATACGGACCACTTCCTCGGCGAGGAGCTTTGCCGCAAGAAGGCGGGCGATATCCTTCGCGCTGTCCGCGCCTCAAAGCGCGCCCCCGGCGCCGACCGCATCTACACCGCAGGCGAGAAGGAGCACGAGATCTGGCTCTCGCGCAAGGATAGCGGCGTGCCGATCAACGAGTCGGTGCAGAAGGAAATGATCAACGTGAGAAACGAGCTTGGCCTTACCAAGTACGTGTTCCCGTGGGAAAAGTGAGGAAACGCCATGGCAAAGAATTACGCAGAGGAATCCCTCAAAAAGCATTACGAGTGGCGTGGCAAGATCGCTGTCACGCAAAGGGTCGAGGTCAAGGACCGCGAGGATCTTTCCCTCGCCTACACCCCCGGCGTTGCCGCGCCCTGCCTTGAGATCCAAAAGGACGAGAGAAGATCCTACGATCTGACGCGCCGCTGGAACACCGTGGCCGTCATCACCGACGGCACCGCCGTCCTCGGCCTTGGCGACATCGGCCCTGTGGCGGGTATGCCTGTTATGGAGGGCAAGGCGCTCCTTTTCAAGGCGTTCGGTGACGTGGATGCCATTCCGCTTTGCATCAAGTCGAAGGATGTCGATGAGCTTGTCCGCACCGTTTACCTGCTGTCGGGCAGCTTTGGCGGCATCAACCTTGAGGACATCTCGGCCCCTCGCTGCTTTGAGATCGAGCGCCGCTTGCAAAAGATTTGCGATATCCCCGTGTTCCACGACGATCAGCACGGCACGGCGATCGTTCTCGGCGCCGCCCTTCTCAACGGCCTCAAGGTCGTGAATAAGGAAATGGGAAAGGTGCGCGTGGTCATCAACGGTGCGGGCAGCGCCGGCATCGCCATTGCCAAGTTTCTCCTCGGTATGGGCGTTCGCCACATGACGCTCTGCGATAAGGCGGGCACGCTCTTTGAGGGCAAGGAGGGTATGACCTCGGCCCAGGCCGAGCTGGCCGCCCTCACCAACAGGGAAGGGCTGGACGGCACACTGGCTGACGCCATGAAGGGCGCCGACGTCTTTATCGGTGTTTCCGCCCCCGGCATCGTTACCAAGGCCATGGTCGCCTCGATGAATGTCGGCGCGATCGTGTTCCCCATGGCCAACCCAACGCCCGAGATCGCTCCCGACCTCGCCATTGAGGCGGGCGCCGCCGTGGTCGGCACGGGCCGCAGCGACTTCAATAATCAGATCAACAACGTCCTTGCCTTCCCGGGCATCTTCCGCGGTGCGCTTGACGCCCGCGCCGGCGCCATTAACGATGAGATGAAGCGCGCCGCCTCGTACGCGATCGCCTCTCTCGTGTCGGATGAGGAGCTGTCCGCGGAGTACATCCTGCCAAGGGCGTTCGATCCCCGCGTCGGTAAGACGGTCGCCGCCGCCGTGCGCGAGGCCGCCGAAAGGACGGGCGTGGCAAGAATTTGACACACTCAACGGGAAAACCAAGAAAATGTAAAGAAAACCATTCAAAGAGAATGGTTTTCTTTTTGTCTTGACAGGCACGGAGAAATATGGTAGAATAAATCGAAGAAGAACGAAGAAATATAAGGAGGTAGGGAGAGTGAAGAAAATGATCGGCGTTTTATCGTTTCTTTTGGCTCTGCCCCTTCTTATCTGCGGTTGCACGGGGGACAGGATGCCAAGCGACGCTTTTGCTATGACAGCGAGG
The DNA here is from genome assembly GCA_045634705.1 of Eubacteriales bacterium. GTDB lineage: Bacteria > Bacillota > Clostridia > Oscillospirales > CAG-272 > UBA1740. The sequence continues at coordinate 3,157 of JAZRAU010000025.1, forward strand.
ATCACCGCAATCGGTGAGCGCATTGAGGTTGAGGTCATCGAAAGTGAAAATGAGATGACCGGCCCCTTCTGGCTCATCACCTCGGAGGATACCGTGTACACCACCGGGGAAGGGAAGCCGATCGCGCGCCGTGACCTTCGGGTCGGTGACGTCATCACCGTCTATTACGGAGGACAGGTGATGATGAGCTATCCGCCGCAGGTGGTGGCCCTTGGAATAGTCAAAAAATAAAAAACGGCAGACAGCGTCTGCCGTTTTTTTTGTTGTATAACGAAAACCGCGCAAAAGGAGCGTGGTTCAAAAGAGATTTAGCCGCAATGACATTAAGGGGATCCGAGAAGGGGAGTCGCGCAGGCCCCCCCTTTTTTTTCTTGGAGGGGGGATAGCCGACCCGCTTGTGGAGAGCCGGTACCCCTTGTACGGCAGGCAGGCCAATAAAAAGCGCCCGTGACGCGCCGCCGATACTATCGGGCCTATGCCCCAAAAATGAAAAAACCCACGACAAGGGCCTTATTTCACCCAATTGTGCAAAGTTTAATTTACTAAAATTCAGGCCTCCCCCCTTTCATTTCCCCGGCCCAAGCCTTTCGGCTCCGCAGGGACAATTGGCAAGCGGCCCATTTCGGGGGCGCGCTATGCCGCCCCTTTGCCAAAGCTCGCAGACCGCGCCCCAAAAGCGCAGCAAGGCCCACCGTCGCGCGCCGCAAGGGGGCCTCCCGTGGATGTAAAACCGTCTCGTTTTCCCTGCCGTGGGGGGCACGAGTCCTTTTTCACCCCGCGAACCACTCATCATTTTATACAAAAAAACGCGCGCATTTTTGTTATTTTCTGTCTTGACCGTGGAATTTTTGCGTGATATAATAAATTGAAAGTAGTTTTTTTGCGCGATCTCGCGAAAGAGGGGCGCTTAAAAAACCAACAAAAGCCAAATAAAATTTTTTCACAAAGGAGATCCCCTTATGAAAAAGCGCATTTTATCCATGCTTCTTCTCGTGGCAATGGTGGTCACAGCGCTCCCCCTGCTTGCGCTGACCGTTTTTGCCGAGGAGGGCGCCGACGCCAAGGAGCCTGTCTTCACGGTGGATGACTACAACAAGCTGTACGTACAGGAAGGCCTCGTCTTTGCGCTGGACTTCTATCAGTACAACGAGCATTGGGGCCACGAGATCCCTGCGATGGACCCCTCCCCTGCGGAGGAGTACAGCAAAGAAGAGGGCAGCGAAAATCCCCGCTTTACCTTCTCCGGCGGTGTAGCTACCGGCTTTACCGAGAACTTTGAGACCGCAGTCACTAAGTGGGTGGGAACCACGCTTCCCAATTACCTGAACGGCATGGCCCACAAGGCCGACCGTAAGCTCGCCGTTGAACACCTGCAGATTGCCTTTAACTCCACCTCGACTTCCCGAGATCCGAACGGTGACAAGCAGATCCCGTTCTTCTCGGTCAAGGAAGAGGGATACATGGAGCTGCTCCCTCCCTACAACAGCCATCTTGTGATCAAAGATTTGGCCGGCCTCTCCGGCACGGGGACCCTGCAGCTTGTGATGGCACAGGTTGACCAGGTAGATCTCCGCCAGGGTGTCTTCTTCCGCGAGGTTGGTATCGACTTTACCAGCGTAAGCGCAACCGAGACCGTATTCCAAAAGATCGGTCGATCGAACGGCGGTAACGTCACGAGTCTCAGCACCGTACAGCTCAACAAATCCTTCCCTATCGGCTTTGGCGATGCGTATACGATGACCTGGGAGCAGAACCGCAGCAGCACCCTGAACTCCGCCGGGAACGGCTATGACATCGCAAACAGGGTGTGGATCAACGATACGTCGCTGACGGGCGAGGCTCCTGCTGTGAATGTGGATACAGACAGCGCCGGCCAGCACTACATCGGCTTTACCGGCAGCACGCAGAACTTCTACGCGATCCGTTACTACGACGGCACCTTCGATGCCGATAGGGCTGCTCAGAACCACGTCGCCGACCTCGCCAAGTGCTTCAAGCTGAACATCGCGGGCTACCTCCTTTTGGATGATGAGGGGAAGGCTGCCGTGGCCGAGGACATGAAGGCCCATCACGTGACCGATGACGTCGCTGTGGTCTCCGCCGCCTTTGAGGAGGCCGTGATGACTGCCGTCACCGAGCAGTATGAGGGCGTGGCCTCGTCCAATCTTCTCAGCCTTATGGTCAAATACGGCTTGGATGTCTATCCCGTGCTTGCCATGCCGCGTGACG
>JAZRAU010000026.1:0-23190 GCA_045634705.1 Eubacteriales bacterium
GAAGGGAAGCTGCCCCACCTTCGCGCGGCAGAAAATTGGCGCGCGTAATGCAGCTTTCCGCTGTGATCTCATTCAGCTCCGTTCTTTCGCGTCCGGCACTTGCGGCCGCTTCCCGAGCGCGTGAGCGCATCATGTCACCCACGGTCTTGCCGCCATAGGAAAAACGGTGATACAGCTTTTCGTACAAAGGGTTTTCGTGAAAGTGCGTCGCAGGATCGTTCATGGTACTGCTCCTTTACAGTTTTTCGGCAACACGGAGCTTGGCGCTGCGGGATCTGGGGTTGTCCTGCAGCTCCTCCTCCGAGGGAAGAATCGGTTTTTTTGTCAGGATTTCAATCTTGGGCTTTTTACCGCAAACGCAAACGGGAAAGTCGCGCGGACAGGTACAGCCCGTGGCCGCCGCGGCAAAGGCGGTCTTTACAGCCCTGTCCTCCAGGGAGTGGAAGGAAATGATTGAGAGGCGGCCCCCGGGTACAAGCGCCTCGATCACGGCGGAAATGGCCGGGGAGATCGCGTCAAGCTCACGGTTGGTCTCAATACGGATCGCCTGAAACGTGCGCTTGGCGGGGTGTGGGCCGTCAGCACGGGCCGCGGCGGGAATGGCGCTTTTAATGATGTCGGAAAGCTCTGCCGTAGTCTCAATGGGAGAGACTCCTCTTGCGGCAACGATGCGCGCGGCGATCTTGGCAGCAAAGCGCTCCTCGCCGTAATCGCGTATAATGCGGCAAAGCTCGGCTTCGGAGTAGGTGTTGACGATCTCCCTTGCCGTCAAGGGGGCATCGGTATCCATGCGCATATCGAGGGGGGCGTCATGCTGGTAGGCAAAACCGCGCTCGGGCGTGTCAAATTGGTGGCTGGAACAGCCAAGATCGGCAATTGCGCCGCCAAAGTTTTCTGCCTTAAGGTCGGCAAGCACGTGGCCGATGTTTTCAAAATTGTCGTGAACAAAGGTGATCTTGTCACCGAACTCGGCAAGGCGCTTTTTGGCCGCCGACAGTGCCTCTTTGTCTCTGTCAAAGCAGATAAGACGGCCGTTTTTTCCGAGGCGGCTGGCGATCTCATAGGAATGGCCTGCGCCGCCTGTGGTCAGATCAGCATAGGTGTAGCCGTCACGAATGTTGAGCGCATCGGTGGCTTCATGCAAAAGAACCGATACATGATGAAAGCCGTTTTCCATAATCAAAGTCCGATCTCAAGCATCTTCTGACGCATGGCTTCAAGGTTGGCGGCCTGCTCGGCCTCCTCGGCATGCCAGGCGTCGGCGGCATAGATCAGGACATGATCCCCAACGCCCACAATGGCGACCTCCTTGTCGATCCCTGCGTATTCGGCAAGGTCGGGAGGCAATAACACGCGCCCCTGCGAATCGGGGATAGCGGTCACGGAATGGGAAAACAGAAAGAGCTTAATGTCACCCACCATGGAGTCGGGAAAATCGTTCAGCTTTTTTTCAAGCTTTTCCCACTCGGAAACGGGATAGACGGCCAGCGCCTTCTTGGAAAGCTTACGAGTGATAAAGAAGGTATCACCAAGGTCGTTTCGCAGCTTGGCGGGAACAAAGACTCGGTTTTTTGGGTCCAACGTGTGCATAAAGGTGCCGTAGAAGCCGTGCATGCCTTGAATACCTCCTTTTGACGTATGGAGAGTGAGAAAATGCTCCACTTGTCACCACACTTCTCCACCTATGCTCCATTTTACTCCATTTTGGCATGAATGTCAAGAGAAAAAATAAAAAAAGTTAAAAAATCCCCCGCATCCTTTTTGAGAAAAATAGTGAAGATTTTCCTGAAAGGACTTTTACTTTTTCCAAAAATATGTTATACTTAGTACAATAAGCAGAAGGAGCGCGCCATGTCACTTCGTAAACTTTTCGGTTTTCGTGAAAATACCAAGAGCCGTGCCTACCGCGCCCGCCGCGCGGCGGAGCTGCACGGTCTTGTTATCCGGTACGTGACCGAGCGCCATGGAGATAATGACGATGTGATCGGCCGTGGAGGCAATCTTTCGCTGAAAGGGGATCAGCTTTTGGTCTTTTCCTCGGGGCAGATTTTGCTCCGTGCGAACGTTGCCGAGCTTGACATTAGTCATCTGATGTCGGGGGACGGCGTGATCCTGACAGCACCCAATCTTGAGGAGGGAGGGCGTGTGCGTACCATGACGGCGCATTACGTATATCACAGAAAATGAAAAAAACGTTCCTCCGTCGCTTCTCCGGTCTCTCCCGCCTTTTGCTTCTCAAACCCCGTCCTCACACCACCGCCGTTATCCTCGCCGGTGGAAGCGGTCTACGCATGGGAGATACGGGCGGCACGGCCAAGCAGTGGCTGTACCTTGGCGGTAAAACCATCCTTGAGCATGCCGTTGACGCCTTTGAACGCTGTCCGCATATTGATGACATCATTGTCGTTGTGCGCCGCGGGGAAGGGCAAAAAACCGCCGATCTTCTGGCATCGGCGGGAGTTAAGAAGGTGCGTACCATTGTTTCTGGTGGCAAAACGCGCCAGGCCTCGGCCTACAACGGCGCCCGCCGCGCCACTTCCAAAACGCGCTATCTTGCGATTCACGACGCGGCCAGATGTTTGGTATCGTCCGAGGACATTTCGGCAACCGTCCTTGCCGCGTATGCTGAGCGTGCCGCATCTCTCGGTACGCCCGTGACCGACACGGTCAAGCGCGTCAACAAGAACCGTTACGTTCTGGAAACGCGCGATCGGAGCGAGCTGTGGCTGGCCGCCACTCCGCAGGTGTTTTCCTACCCGATGTATCTTGCGGCGGCCACGTCCGCAAGAAAGGCAGGGCGTGCTGCCACCGATGACAATATGCTGATCGAAGCCCTCGGGCAAAAGATCCGTATGGTGGAGGCGCACAGCCCCACGCTCAAGATCACTAAGGAGGGGGACCTCGCCATTGCCGAGGCCATACTCTCGCTCCGCGCTCATGAAAAGGAGGATGTATGATGTGCCCTTACCGTATCGGTCACGGCTATGACGTGCACCGTCTGATTCCTGAGCGTCGCCTTTTCCTCGGTGGGATCGAGATCCCGTATGTGCTTGGCCTTTTCGGCCACTCGGATGCCGACGTTCTCCTTCACGCGATTATGGACTCAGTGCTTGGCGCCCTGGCCGCCGGAGACATTGGCAAGCTTTTTCCCGACAAGGACCCCGCCTACCGTGACATAGACAGCAAGGTGCTTGCCCGTAGGGTGGCCGACCTTATGCGTGAGCGTGGCTATGGCGTCGGGAACATTGATGCCACAGTCATCGCCGAGAGTCCGAGGCTTTCCCCCTATATCTTTGACATGCGCCGTACGGTAGCCGATCTTTTCGGCTGCTCCTTTGATGACGTCAGCATCAAGGCCACCACCGAGGAGGGGCTGGGCTTTACGGGCAAGGGGGAGGGCATCGCCGCCCACGCTGTCTCGCTCCTTGTGAAAGCATAAAGGGGCGGAACCCCGCCCCCCTTGCACGCAGGCAAACGCGCCGATGCCACACACGTCCGTCATTTTTTCCTCGGGGCGCGCATGACCTGCGGAGTTTTTCACCCACAGTATCATCTTATGGAGAATACGGGCTTCTGTGTTCTCAAAAAACAAAAAGAGAGGTATATACCGTGACTTACATTGCCCCTTCCGTTCTTTCCTGTGACTTTGCCAATATGGGCGAGGCCTGCCGTGCTATCGATGCTGCGGGAGCCGATGTTGTTCATCTTGACGTTATGGATGGCCATTTCGTTCCCAATCTCAGCTTTGGATATTCGGTCATTGCCGCCCTGCGCCCCTACACCAAGCTTCCTTTTGACGTGCACCTGATGATCGATCGTCCCGAACGCTACATAGACAAATTCATTGCGGCCGGAGCCGATTGGGTGACGATCCATTACGAGGCCACCGACAACGTGGAGGGAGCCCTCGGTATGATCCGAGCCGCCGGCAAAAAGGCGGGGCTTTCCATTAAGCCTGCCACAAAGCCCGAGGAGATCTTCCACCTGCTTCCGCTCTGCGATTTCATTCTTGTTATGACGGTGGAGCCCGGCTTTGGCGGTCAATCCCTGATCCCCGAGTGTCTCGATAAGGTGGCCGTTCTCAAAAAGGAGATCGCCGCGCGTGGGCTTTCGCTCTTTATTGAGGTGGACGGCGGCATCAACGAAAAAACGGCGCCGCGCGCCAGAGAGGTTGGCTCGGACGTTATGGTGGCCGGCTCCTCGGTCTTTGGAGCCAAGGATATGGCGGCGGCCATGCGCACTCTCCGCGGAGAATAAGCACGGGTTTTTCAAAAACCTCTTGCAATGCGCTTCGAGATGTGATATACTATTGATACAAAAGAATATGTCTTATCAAGAGTGGCGGAGGGACTGGCCCTGTGAAGCCCGGCAACCTGTTAATTCAAGGTGCCAAATCCCGATAGATGAGAGTAAAGGATCGGGACGCATTGGCGCCCCGATCTTTATGTAATATAACACCAAAGAGGAAACAACAATGAACAAGAGACTTTTTACATCCGAATCCGTGACCGAAGGTCATCCCGATAAAATGTGCGATATGATCTCGGACGCTATTCTTGACGAGATGCTGAGGGCAGACCCCGAGTCGCGCGTGGCCTGTGAGACCTTTGCCACCACGGGCGTTGTCACCGTTATGGGAGAGATCACCACGCGGGCCTATGTCGATATCCCCTCGATTGTGCGTAAGACCGTTACGGCGATCGGCTATGACCGCGGAGAATACGGCTTTGACGGCAATTCCTGCGCTGTCCTCACCGCGATCCATGAGCAGTCGCCCGATATCGCTATGGGCGTTGACCGCTGTGCCGAGGATAAGGAGGGCACAATGACGGACGGCCTTAACATTGGCGCCGGTGACCAGGGGCTGATGTTTGGCTATGCCTGCCGCGAAACGCCGGAGCTGATGCCGCTTCCTATTTCGCTCTCTCACCGCCTGGCCCGCCGCCTCTCTGAGGTGCGCCGCACGGGCGAGCTTTCCTATCTCCGCCCCGACGGAAAAACCCAAGTGACGGTGGAGTATGAGGGGGACAAGCCACTGCGTGTGGATACCGTTGTCGTTTCCTCGCAGCACGATCCCGACGTGACGGTTGAGGCCTTGAAGGAGGATATCATCCGCGCAGTGATCTTGCCGACGATCCCCAAGGAGCTTATCGATGCGGACACCAAGTTTTACGTCAACCCCACGGGGCGCTTTGTCATTGGCGGTCCTGCGGGCGATACGGGACTTACGGGGAGAAAGATCATCGTGGACACCTACGGCGGCTATTCCCGCCATGGCGGAGGCGCCTTCTCGGGTAAGGATCCCACCAAGGTGGACCGCAGTGCCTCTTACGCCGCACGCTACGTAGCGAAGAACATCGTTGCGGCCGGTCTTGCCGATCGTTGCGAGGTCCAGATTGCTTACGCCATCGGCGTTGCCCGCCCCGTTTCCGTGATGATCGAGACCTTTGGTACGGCCAAGGTCGATGAGGCCGCCATTGCCGACCGCGTTTCGGAGCTTGTCGATCTCCGTCCTGCGGCGATCATCGCTCGGTTTGATCTTCGCCGCCCGATCTACGGCGCCTTTGCGGCTTACGGCCATATGGGGCGCGAGGACCTTGATGCCCCTTGGGAGAAGACCGATATCGCCAAGGAGCTGGCCTCCCTTTTGTGACATACAGCACGCTCTCCGCATAGGCTTTATACAACGGAGGGCGTGTTATGCTATATGAACTTTTGTGCCTTGTGATCTCCGTCTTCGCGGTTTACGGGCTCTTTACCTTTTTTCGCCGTCATCTTTTCAAAAATCCGTGGGAGGGACTTTCGTTTTCGGACGGGATCCACGTTCGCCTCGGCTATTCCGACGGTGAGCTTGAGGAGGCGCTTGACTATTTGCGCCGTGAGCAGGAAAAGCGGGGAAGCGAGGCGCCCGTCATTCTCGTGGACTGTCCCTTACGGCCTGAGGTTCTTTGGGAGCTTGGCGCCATGGGGGCCGATCTTTACGTCTCCTATGAGGAATACTACCGTGAAACAAGAAAAAAACGTCCTCTCGGGAGAGAGGTGCCGGGTGGTTGGCAGCGTTGAATCTGTCATCTACCGTAACGAGAAAAACGATTATACCGTCATTGAGCTTTTGACCGAGGATGGGACCCTTGTGGTCGCCGTGGGGAATATGCCCTATCTTTCGGAGGGGGAGGAGGCGGAGCTTTGGGGAAGCTGGACGCGCCACGCCGAGTACGGGCGCCAGCTCCTTGTGGACAGCTACGAAAAGAAACTCCCCACCGATGCCGCGGCGATCCTGAAATACCTTTCCTCGCGCACGGTGCGCGGCGTTGGCGCCGCTACGGCAATCAAGATTGTGGAGCGATACGGCGAGGATAGCTTTGACGTGATCGAGAACCACCCCGATTGGCTCTCGGACATCCCCGGTATTTCCAGAAAACGAGCCAAGGAGATACACGAATCCTTCTGCGAGCAATCGGGCATACGCAACCTGATGATGTTCTGCCGCGATACCTTCGGCAGCAACGTCATCACCCGCATTTACAAGCAATGGGGCCAACGCTCGGTAGACTATCTCCGTGAGAACCCCTACCGTCTTTGCCATGAGGTTTACGGCATTGGATTTGAGCGCGCCGATGCCCTTGCCATGAGCCTTGGTGTCCGCTCGGATTCCGAGGAACGCCTCCTTGCGGGGCTTACGTATCTTTTACAGTATAACGCCTCCGCTAACGGTCACACCTCGGTGCCGAGGGACAAGCTGATCGAGGCCACAGCGGCCGAGCTTCACGTGGAGGCGGCCACCGTCGCCGCTGCCCTATTTTCCGCTGTGCGCTCGCGTCTTGTTGTGATCGATTCGGTGGAAGGAGTCGAGTACGTTTATCTCACCGCCCACTATCAGGCCGAGTGCTATCTTGCCAAAAAACTTAAAAGCGTGGATCGCCAATGTCCGACGCTGGATTATAAAGACATTGATCGCCTTGTCGAGCGCTGTGAGGTGGAGTCCTGTATCACATACGCCCCCATGCAAAAGCGCGCCTTGACCGAGGCACTGCGCTCGGGGATCCTTTTGCTTACGGGCGGCCCGGGCACGGGCAAGACCACCATCATCAAGGGGCTTCTAAACATTTTCGGAAGCCTCGGCCTCCGTGTAGCATTGGCGGCTCCCACGGGACGTGCCGCCAAGCGCATGAGCGAGGCTACCTCCTCCGAGGCTAAGACCATTCACCGTCTCCTTGAGACTGTGCGTGGGGAGGGGAGCCTTCCTACCTTTGGCCGCGACCGCGACAATCCTCTTGAGGAGGATGTTGTGATCCTTGACGAGTCCTCCATGATCGATCTGCCCTTGGCGGAGGCGCTTGTCAGTGCCCTGAAGCGGGGGAGCCGCCTCATCATGGTGGGAGATGCCGATCAACTTCCCTCCGTTGGCCCGGGGAATGTTTTTGGCGATCTCCTTTCGTCCGGTGTTTTGAATACCGTACGGCTTGACGAGATCTTCCGTCAGTCGGAATCCAGCCTTATCGTAACGAACGCCCATAAGATCAATCTTGGCGTTATGCCCGAGCTGTCCGTAAAAGACAACGATTTTTTCTTCCTGCCTCGCCGCGAGGATGAGATTGCAGGCACCGTCTTGGATCTTATGGCGCGCCGCTTGCCCCGTGCCTATGGAGAGAGCATTCTTGAGCAATTGCAGGTCATTACGCCTTCCCGTAAGGGGGGGAACGGCACCGAGGCGCTGAATCTGCTCTTACAGGGCGCCCTCAACCCCAAAAGCGACAAGGCGGCGGAGATTTCCTTTCGTGACCGCACTTTCCGTGAGGGGGATCGTGTGATGCAGGTCCGCAACAATTACAGCGTGGAATGGGTGGAAAACCCCATGGGAGCCGAAGGAATATTCAACGGAGATATCGGCGTGATCGAAAAGATCAGCGCCGATGGGGAGTATATCACCGTGCGTTATGACGGATGTCGCCTGGCAAGGTATGACAGAAGCATGTACGAGGAGCTTGAGCATGCCTATGCCATTACGGTCCATAAGAGCCAGGGAAGCGAATACGGAACCGTGATCCTTCCGCTATATTCCTGTCCGCCGATGCTAAGGACACGCAATCTCCTATATACCGCGATCACGCGTGCAAGGCAGAGGGTGATCCTTGTGGGGCGTGAGGATATTCTCGCTTCTATGGTGGAAAACAACCGCCATTTCCTGCGGTATACCCACCTGGCCACGCGCCTTCAAGCCGCATTTTCCGAGAAGGCGAGCGGGGATTGAAAAATAAAAATCGGGCGCTTGTCATTTTTCGCTTGCAAAAGACGAGTGCTTCGTGTATAATGAATATACTTTAACCTTTTCGAGGAACAGGAATGCAAACTAAAATCGGAATCGATCTTGGGGATGCCGGGATCGCCGTCTGTAAGGTCGGCGATGAGTGCATTCACAAGGAAAGCGCGGTGGTTGCGCTCCACCGCAAGGACGGTTCCTTCCTGGGAATCGGAGGAGATAGCGACCGATACGAAACCGCTGGCGGAGGGGAGGTCGTTCTCCACCGCATCTTCCGGGACGGAACCGCTATCCCCGAATATACCCGTGCGGCTATGGCCCACCTCATTTCCCGCTATCGGACAAGCGAGGGGGGGTGTCGCGTTCTTTTGAGCGTGCCCTGTAGCTTCGGTGACGTGGAGGAGGGAGCATTGGCGGAATTGGCCATTGAGGCCGGCGCCGATGAGGTCTATCTTGTGTATTCTCCGCTGGCCGCCCTTGTCGGAAACGGACTTGACCTCGGTCAGGGGGCCGTTATTGTGGATATTGGTGCCACTCGTACGGATATTTTGACCGTGTGCCACGGCAGGATCTTTTACAAAAAGGCCATTGAGGCGGCAGGGAAAAGCTTTGACCTTGCGGTGTCGCGCTATCTTTACGATAAGCATAAGGTAAAGATCTCATCGGAAACTGCCGAACAGGTGAAGATCAAGGTCGGCACGGTCTGGGTGGGGAACGAGAAAAAGTATATCGATGTCCGTGGCAGAGATGTCACCAACGGCGATTATTGCACCGTCAGGATTTCTTCGGAGGAAATGTTTGCGGCGCTTGAAGAGCCTATGGCTGCCCTTATTGAGGGGGTCTGCGATGCGATCACCAAGATCCCGCCCGATTGCGTGAATGACGTTTTTGATACGGGGATCCTTCTTTCGGGCGGCGGCTGTCAGCTTGACGGAATTGATAAGATGATCGGCGGCGTTACGGGCGTTGCTGTCACCCGCCTTGCCGACCCTGCCAACACGGTGGCGCGTGGTCTTTCCACACTTCTTGCGACCGTTCCTGAGCCAAAGGCGGCGGGAACCTTGAACATCTCACGGTATATTATGAAGGCGGCAGAGCCGCAGAGAGGATAAGATATGAATTCGAAAAATCAGAAGTTTGTCCGAATCATGGCCCTGGTGCTTGCCGTTCTGATGATTGGCGGTGCCGCTACGGCGATCCTTTACTCGATCCTTTAAGGGCTTCGGCTTTCGGAATAGCACGAAAGAAAAAGAGCTGTACTGCTTTTCAGTACAGCTCTTTTTTGTTAACTCACTTTGTGGCGCGCGCCTTTTTTTCAAGATGATAGACTGTGGTATGGTCGTAGATCTCACCGGCCCTCAGGATCCCCTCACCGCGGTTCGGTGCGTTCGGCTCGGACTGCGACTCAAGGCAGAAGGCGGTGTGCCTTTCCTTCTTCACGCCGCCGCGAAAGGCGGGGCCTCCCTCCATGGCGATGGCGGTGTAAAGCTGGAGACAGGGCTGGGTCGTGTAAAGCGAGAGCGAAAGCTCATCGTTTTCGACGATCGCGGCCAGCGACGGCAGATGTGTTTCCGTGCTTTTTGTGAGAATAAAGTTGTTGTCAAATCCGCCCACCTTTTCCCCGATCCTGCGCGCGTTCCGCAGGTCAAGCTCGGTACCATCAACGGAGGGGCGTTCTCCCGTGGGGATCAGTGAGGAATCTACAGCGGTATAGCGGTCGGCAAACACGGTTATCTTGCAGTCAAGCACGGGGGTGCCCACCGCATCGAGATTGAAATAGGAGTGGTTGGTAAGGCTCAGGGGGGTGTCGGCATCGGCGGTGGCCTCGTAACGGATCTTCAGTGAGGCACCGTCCAACGTATAGGTGGCCTTCAGGGTGAGATTTCCGGGGTAGCCCTCCTCGCCGTCGGGGCTGAAGAGCGTAAGCACAAGCTCGGTATCCTCAGCTCTCGTTACGCGAAAAACGCGACGGGAAAAGCCGACCTTTCCACCGTGCAGGCTGTTTTCTCCCTCGTTGGCGCTGATGTGGTAGGTCTTACCGTTCAGCTTGAATTTTGCTCCCGCAATGCGGTTGGCAAATCGCCCGACAAGGGCGCCCTGGTAGGTCGTATCGGCAAGATAGTCGTCAAGGGTATCAAAGCCGCAAACAATATTGTGCCCCTCAAAGAGATAGTCGGTGATGATGCCACCAAGGTTCAGAATGCGGACCTCACAAGTCTCGGTCCTCAAGGTGTATTGAAGGACCTCGGTGCCGTCGGCCAGGGTTCCAAAGTGGAGGGATTTCATAAAGCTCCTTTTGTTTTCATACGTCATTCTCGGGAGGCGTGGCCTCATGCTTGCTCCACAGTTGCCGTGTGCGGGCGGAGGCGAGCAGTACCGTGTCCACGGCAAGGGTGACGGAAAATATCAAGGGGAGGATCCAAAAGCCTGCGAACATAGGAATATAAAAGGCAGTGCCTCCGTATCCCGGCTGCATATCCACACGCTGATTGTATTGCGAGAGAAGGGTATAAGCAAAGGATATAAGTGCGTTGAGAACGGCAAAAATCAGACAGACGATGTTTTTTTTCTTTTCCTCACGCTGCTCGGCATTCCATTGCCGTCCTTCATAGGTTTCGGCGGTGGGCACGGCGTCATCCTTCCTTCGGAAATCCCTAAGAGCAAGGCCGTGGAAAATAAAGCAGGTTAAAAACAACACCTCGGAAAGGGCGGAGAGTAAAAGGATGGGGAGATAAGCCGCTTCTGCCTCGGGATTTTGATAGGAGTCGGCGGGAAAGCGGATAAGATCGGCAAGACTGTAGGACGCAAAGAAGCGGGTGCGGTAGTGGAGTGAAAGGATCGTGGTAGCGAGATAGACCGCCGAGGCGGAGAGCGTCAGGATGCGCCGTTTCTTCACGGAGAAGAAAAGAAGAATAGCCAGCGCAAGGAATAGGGCGGCCCCAAGATACGCAGGGGGAACGAGGACGTTATCAAAAACGAGATCTACCGAAAGCACTACGGCCGCAGCAAAAAGGAAAAACGGTAAGGAAAGGCGCAGACGGCGGCTTTCGCGTTGGGGAAGGTCCTCGCAGTAGGGCGAGGATAGCCGCTTGACCCCCTCATCTCTTGCCAGCGCGTTGAAATAGGGCAAAATGTAACCCAGCCATACGATGCCGACGATAAGGCAAAGGAAAAAGGCAACTGCCAGAAGAAACACGTATTGCGTTGTGGTAACGGTAAAGCCTTTGCCTGTCAAGGGATCGTAGGTCGGGAGAAAGGCGAAGTCGGGCAAGGTGGAAAGCACCGCCTTTACGACAACAAAGGTAACTGTCATCACCCGCAGGCTCTCAACGCCGCCGCGCACGCGTTCGGCGCGCAGGGCGGAGGGGCAATCAAAGCGTTCACCGAGATAGAAGAGGCCCTCAAAAAGATTGTTGAAGGCGGGGAAAAGGAAGATAAGCTCCAATATGGCAAACACCAGCGAAAAAAGAGTGATCGTCACGCGTTCCGATGAAAGCGTGAGCATAATGAAGAGTGCGGGGAGCTTGATGAGCGTGATGTAAAACAGCTTGCGGAAGGCATCGGCCGCCCCTGCCATATAAGGAACAAAGGACACAAGATGTCGCAGAGCATATAGGATAAAGAGATAACCGATAAAATCGGGCAAAACGTCAACTGTCGAAACGTTGGGGTTGAAAAGAAACCACGCGCCGACCGACAGGGCAATCGCGGGAAACAGCTTGCGCTTTTGCATCACTTTTTATCCTTTCTTTTCTTTCTCTTTTCGGTACGGTAGCGCCGTTCCTCTGCCATTTCCTTGGCGCGCTTTTCGTGCATTTCGTCAAGCTTGGCATTGAGGCGACCAAGGCCGGGGAGTGAAAACCCCCCTTTTTCCATAGTGAGATCCTCAGGGAGACAGATCCACATATAAAAGCTGTAGATCATCTTGAGATTGAGGAATGTAACCACGATCCCCACAAGCAGGATCACAATGTTATAGCGAGCAAGGAAAAGGTCGGAGCCTTCTCCGTAATTGAACTGTCCTGCCAGGAACAAAAGATAATAGACGGTCGTAAAAATGCGGTTGCGGAAGGCCTGTACCTCAAGCACGCGCACCTCGGTCTCTGCCGCCAGCGCCTGCAGGCCGCGGAAAAGGAAAAAGCAAAAGGCCAGCTCCATGGCATAGTCGGCTAAGGGAATCAGGCGAAAGAGAAGCATCTCCTCTTTGGAGGGCAGGAGCGAAAAGAGCGCCGCCCCCTCCAAAAGGAGATAGAGAAAACCGAGAATGGTTGTAGGGATTAGGGTATAAAACGCACTTCGTAAGGGGCGGTTGTAAACCATGAGCTTGGTCATGGCCAGGAGCATGATAAGGTAGCCGAGGATCTTCGTAAATCCGGGATAAACCAGCGTATTCAGGTTGATAAGATATCCGAAAAACAAGATGCCAAAGCCCATGATATCACTCCGTCATTCGGCGTCCGCTCCGGCGGCACCGCAGCATTTTTTGTACTTTTTTCCGCTTCCGCACGGGCAGGGATCGTTGCGCCCCACCTTCGGGGATTTGGCGGTAGGGGAGGTCTGCCGTTGCGGCATTTTTCCGCCCTCAAAGCCCTCAGTCAGCTGGCGAGCCACCTCGCGGCGCACCATGGGCTGCTCCTTCGGTCTTGCCGAGAGGAGCATACGCACCGTGCGGTCGCGGATATCGTCGATCATCTCGCCGAACATATCGTTGCCGACAATGCGGAATTCGTTGATGGGGTTCCTTTGGGCATAAGCGTTCAGCCCGACAGAGCCCTTCAGCTCCTCCATGGCCTCCAGATGGTCCATCCAGAGAGTATCCACGTTGCGGAGAAGGATCACGCGCTCCACCTCACGGAGTCCCTCCTCACCGAAGAGGACGGCTTTTTCCTTATAAAGCTCGTTGGCACGGGAGAGAAGCTCAGCCTCAATGGCCTCGGCATCGGGGATCTCCTCGGGGGTGGCGTAGCGGAAGGAGTCCTGCGTGGTAAGAAGTCCGAGGAAGCGCTGACGCAAGCCTTCAAGGTTCCAGTCCGCCTTATCGTCCGTGCAGACGGCGGCCACGGCATCGGCTACCGTTCCCTCCAGCATATCGGAAATCGTTTTGGAAAGATCGGTGCCGTCCAGCACCTCGCCGCGCTGCTTATAGATCAGCTGGCGCTGCTGGTTCATAACATCATCGTAGGTAAGGACGTTCTTTCTTCTCGCAAAATTGTGCGCCTCAATGCTCTTTTGCGCGCGCTCAATGGAATTGGAGAGTATGCCGGCGGAAATGGGCGTGTCCTCGCCAAGGCCAAGGCGCATAACGCTGTTGGCAATGAACTCGCTTCGGCTTCCGAAAAGGCGCATCAGGTCGTCATCCAGCGCCAGGAAAAAGCGCGATTCTCCGGGGTCGCCCTGACGGCCGCTTCGGCCGCGGAGCTGGTTGTCAATGCGGCGGCTCTCGTGGCGCTCGGTGCCAAGGATAAACAGGCCGCCCGCCGCTCTTACCTTGTCTGCCTCGGGGCGGATCTGCTCGGTGAATTTCTCATAAAGGGCGCGGTATTCGGCCCTTGCCGAAAGGATCGCCTCGTCCTCGGTGGGAAGCGTTCTCACAGCCTCGGCAATCGTTTCTTCCTCGTAGCCCGCGCGGCGCATGGCGGCTCTTGCCATATAATCGGGGTTGCCGCCCAGCATAATGTCGGTTCCACGGCCCGCCATATTGGTGGAAATGGTGACAGCGCCGAATTTGCCGGCTTGTGCCACGATCTCGGCCTCACGCTCGTGATGCTTGGCGTTAAGGACGGTGTGAGGGATCCCATTCTGTCCCAAAAGCTTGGAAAGAAATTCCGAACGCTCAATGGACACCGTGCCGACAAGTATGGGCTGGCCCTTTTCATGACAGGCCGCGATCTGGCGCACGATGGCGCGGTACTTGGCTCTCTGATTGATATAGACCTCGTCGTTGTGATCCTTACGGATCATCGGCTTATTGGTCGGCACCTCCACAACGTCAAGGGCGTAGATCTCCCGGAATTCGTTGTCTTCCGTTAGTGCCGTACCCGTCATGCCCGACAGCTTGCGGTACATACGGAAATAGTTTTGGAAGGTCACGGTTGCCAGGGTCTTCGATTCCTTTTCGATCTTCACGTGCTCCTTCGCCTCGATCGCCTGATGAAGTCCCTCGTTGTAGCGGCGGCCGGGCATCAGACGGCCCGTGAAAGCATCGACAATAATGACCTGATTGTTCTTTACCACGTAATCGATGTCGCGCTCCATAATGCCGTGAGCGCGGATCGCCTGATTGATGTGATGATACAGCGTGGCATTCTCGGGATCCGAAAGGTTTTCGACTCCGAAAAAACGCTCGGCCTTGGCAATGCCGGAGGCGCCGAGTGTGACTGTGCGGGCCCTTTCGTCCACCACATAGTCGCCGTCAAGGGTGTCCTGATCCTCCTTGTCGTCCAGCTCCTTAACCACGTGCTTTTTGAGTGAGCGGGCAAACTTCTCAGCGCGATCATATAGGTCGGTGGATTCGTCTCCCTCGCCGGAGATGATGAGGGGGGTACGCGCCTCATCAATAAGAATAGAGTCCACCTCGTCCACAATGGCAAAGGCGTGTCCGCGCTGCACCATGCGCTCCTTGTAAATGACCATATTGTCGCGCAGGTAGTCAAAGCCGAACTCGTTGTTGGTGCCGTAGGTGATGTCGGCGGCATAGGCCGCTTTCTTTTCCTCGGGATACTGCCCATGCACCACAAGGCCGGTGGTAAGGCCGAGGAAGGCATAGACGCGGCCCATTTCCTCGCTGTCGCGCCGCGCCAGGTAGTCGTTTACCGTGACTATATGGACGCCCTTGCCCGCAAGCGCGTTGAGGTAGGCGGGCATCGTGGCCACCAAGGTCTTACCCTCGCCGGTTTTCATCTCCGCCACGCGTCCCTGGTGCAGGAGAATACCGCCGAGGAGCTGAACGTAGAAGGGGCGCTTGCCGAGAACGCGGTAGTCTGCCTCGCGCACCAGGGCAAAGGCATCGGGCAGAATATCGTCCAGCGTTTCACCGGCGGCCAGCCGTGCGCGAAGCGCATCGGTCGAGGCTTGCAGCTCACTGTCGGTCATAGCGGTGTATTTTTCCGAGAGCGCCTCGATCCTATCGGCGATCCTTTTGAGCTTTTTGATCTGGCGTTCACTGTACGTGCCGAAAACGGCTTTGATAAGTCCCATAGCGTGCGGTGCCGGGGCACCCTCCTTTTGTTTTTGAAGCGCGGCACGGAGCCGCTGATACTTATGCTTGTATATTATAGCATAGTAAGTAAGAAAAAACCACACATTCTCGTGAAAGTTTATTGACAATTCATAAAATAATTATAAAATAGAGAGTAGTGAGACATACTGAAAGAGGAACTGGAATGAAAGATATCAACATCGTGCTTCATTGCCCGGAGATCCCCCAGAACACGGGGAACATCGCAAGGACTTGCGCGGCCACGGGAGCGGCGCTTCACCTCATTAAGCCTCTGGGCTTTGAGATCGACGATAAAAAGCTCAAGCGGGCGGGTCTTGACTATTGGCAGTATCTTGACATCACCTTCTATGAGAATGAGGAGGAGTTTTTTGAGAAAAACGGCCACGAGACGATCTATTATTTCTCCACCAAGGCGCCCGCGGCCTACACAGAGCCGCAGTATCCCGACCGCGTTTTTCTGATGTTCGGCCGTGAGACACGCGGACTCCCCGAGGAGCTGTTGGCTAAGCACCCCGATACGGCAGTCAGGATACCGATGCTTTCCGGTCTCCGCAGTCTCAATCTCTCGAACTCCGTTGCTGTCGCTGTCTATGAGGTCTTGCGTCAGCGCGATTTTTCCGGCCTTCTTTCCGAGGGGGCGCCAACAACCTTCTCCTGGTGAATTCTACATATCCGAGGCTGCGGATCTTCCGCAGCCTTTTCTTTTCGGAGGTGCTTGGAATGAAGGAAAAAATCGTGCCAATTCTTCTTGGTGGGGATCTCAATGCTTACGGTATGGCCACGGCGTTTTATGAGGCGGGGATCTCCCCTTCGTACGCTCTTGGACGCTATCGGCTGGGCGTCTCTGACCACAGCCGTTTTATAAGACAGGTGATTGATCGGCGCATGGAGACCGATGAAGGTCGACGAGAGCTGATCTTAGAGACGGCCGCACATCACCCGGGGGCGCGCTTTGTTCTCTTGGGATGCACCGATGAGTACGCCGCCTTTCTCATACGGTGTGCTTACCGCTTTGATCGGCGGTTTATCATCCCCTCGTCCCCTGAGAGAATGCTTCGGTATGCCGATAAGAGCCACTTTGCGGAGGAAATGCGAAAGCGCGATATCCCCACGCCCACCACGGTGATTCTTACGGGGGATATGCCCGTCCCCGAAAGCGTTCCTTTTTGCTATCCCGCCGTGCTAAAGCCCGCTGTCAGCGAGGAGTATTGGCATCACCCCTTCCAGGGCATGCGTAAGGTTTGGTTTCCGGAGTCGAGGGCAGAGGCCGAGGCGCTCCGTCAAAGGATCCGATCGGCCGGATATCAAAGCCCCCTGCTCTTACAGGAAAGGATCCTCGCCAAGGACACCGACAACTACGTGTTGACCGTGTATTGCAACCGCTTTGCCAAAGTCAAGGCCGCCGTCTTTGGCCGCGTTCTTCTGGAGGAGCACACCCCTCGCGGTCTTGGCAACCATGCGGCGATCCTCACCGCTACGCCACCCCCTGTTTATAAAAAGCTGGTCGGCTTCCTTGAGGAGATCGGGTATTGCGGCTTTGCCAACTTTGACCTCCTCGCCAATCCCAAGACCGACGGGTATCTCCTCCTTGAGATGAACCTGCGTCAGGGGAGAAGCAATCACTATATGCTGGCGGCGGGGTGCAATCCCGCATCTCTCATTCTCTCGGACCGCCTGGAAAACGGGGATGCGCCGTGCTTCGTCAGCCGAAGCGAGGCTGTCTGGCACAGCGTTCCTCTCTCGGTCGTCGAGGCGGAGCTTTTGGACGATGACCTTAAAGAGCGCGTGCGCGCTCTTGCTGCTGCGGGGCGCAGCGTGTCCGCTCTCCACCAGCGCGCGGATCTCAAACGGAATTTTTGGCGCCGTCTCTTCCTCCTCGAGCACGAGCGCCGCATTCGTAAGCGGTCGCGTCGCCTCGCGCAGGAGGGGATATGAAGACCCTGGGGATCCTTGGCGGAATGGGGCCGCTTGCCGGTGCCTACTTCTATAAGAGGCTGATCTCCCTGACCGATGCGGAGGGCGACAGTGCACACCCCTCGGTCGTTCTGTGGAGCGACAGCACTATGCCCGATCGGACCGCCCACCTTACGGGGAGGGGGAACTCTCCTATGCCTTGCCTTTCTGCGGGGATCTCGCTGCTTGAAGCGTGCGGTGCCGAAGTGATCGCGATGCCATGCAACACGGCGCACGCGTATCTTCCCGCATTGAGGCTCACGGCAGAGGCCCAGCTTTTGGATATGCCGTGGCTTGCGGTTTCGCACGCCAAGTGGCAAGGGGCGGATCGTGTCGGCGTGCTTTCCACCACGGGCACCCGGCGTGCCGCCCTGTATGAGGCGGCCTGCCGACTCCACGGACTTGGGTGCGTGCATCCCGTGGACGGTGAGGGGCTGGATGCCTTGATCTACAGGCAAAAAGCAGGGGAAACTCTTTTACAAAGTGCGTACGGATCCTATTGCGAGGAGCTGTTTTCTAAGGGGGCGGACGTTGTGATCCTTGCTTGCACCGAGATCTCGGTGGCGTTTGAGGAAGAACGGCCGCCTCATGTGCTTGACGCCTTGGAGATCCTGGCAAGGCGGGCTGTCACGGCATGCGGCGGTGCACTGAAAAAGGAGGTGGCCTTCGATGACCTTCGATGCCCTTCTTTGCGCTGAAAAGGGGTGGCCCGTGGCTTCGTCGATGGGGGGGAGGTGTGTTATGGGGCTTACACACGATTCCCGCACCGCGGAAAAGGATACGCTCTTTTTCTGCTTGCCGGGCTCACGGCATGACGGCCACAGCTTTGCCACCGAGGCCTATCGCCGCGGGTGCCGCTGCTTTGTTGCGGAGCGCCCGTTGCCGTTAGCCAATGATGCGGTGGTCCTTTACACAGAGAACGCCGAAAAGAGCATGGCAAGGATCGCTGCTCGGTATTACGGCGAGCCCGCTGCAACCCTTACCTTAGTGGGGATTACAGGAACCAAGGGCAAGACCACAACGGCAAGGATGCTCGCCGGTCTTTTGCAACGCGCGGGCACCCCCACGGCGTATATTGGCTCCTCCGGCGTTGCCTACCTCGGGCGATGCTATGAGACAGAAAACACAACACCTGACAGTCTTACGCTTATGCGCCACTTGGCTATGATCCGGGATGAGGGTATTCGCACGGTGGTTCTGGAGGTTTCCTCACAGGCCATGGTGCGCCACCGTGTTTTCGGGCTTCCGTTTCACCTTGGCGTATTTACCAATTTGTCAAGGGATCATATTGGTGAGGGAGAGCACGCCAGTATGCGCGAGTATTCTGCCGCCAAGCTCGCCTTTTTTACCGAATGTCGGCCAAGGACGGTGATCCTTAACGGGGAGGATCCGTTTAGTGGCACGATCCATTCGCGGCTTTCCTCGCAGAGGACGCTGTTTTACGGAGATTGTCACTTATCCTCGCTCTATGCTGAGGGATATACTCCTCTTCGAGAAAAGAGGCGATTTTCTACGGCCTTTGCTCTTTGTGACGGCGTGAGGCGGTGGAACACAGCCATAGGATTTGCGGGTAAGCATTATGTAGATAATTTTTTGGCGGCCATGCTTTCTGCCACGGTGCTGACGGGGGAGCCGACGGAGGCGCTTTTGCCGTATGTGGGGGAACTGTACGCTCCCGGGAGATGCGAGGTCATTGAGGGAGAAAAAACCGCCAGCTTCGTTATCGATTATGCACACAACGGCGCCTCGCTTGCCGCCGCTCTGCGCGGCCTTCGGCCGTATACCGAGGGGAAGCTCTATTGCCTTTTCGGTGCCGTTGGCGGCCGTAGCGAATGTCGGCGCCCCGATATGGCACGCTCCGCCTGTCGATATGCGGATTTTTCGGTTATCACCTCGGACAATCCCGCGGACGAGGATCCCGGGGTGATCGCCGGCGAGATCCTATCTCATTTTCCCGATAAGAGGAGAGCTATGGTGATTCCGAACCGCGCCGAGGCCATTCGCTATCTTTTGCGTGTTGCCACCCCGCGCGACGTCGTTCTTCTGGCAGGGAAGGGTGATGAGCGACATCAGATAACGAACGAAGGGAAAATTCCCTTTTCTGAAGCTGAGATTTTGCGCCGTTTTATAGGTAAAAACAGGACGTGAGAAAGATTTTTCTGTTTTTTTGAAAAACCCCTTGACAAATCCTAAGAAAGCAGATATAATAACTCATGTCGCGAGAGTGGCGGAACTGGCAGACGCGCACGTTTGAGGGGCGTGTGGTTTATCCGTACGGGTTCAAGTCCCGTCTCTCGCACCAAACAAAAAGAGCAATCCTTGTGGTTGCTCTTTTTGTTATTATGTGGGGAGCACGACGGTAGCCAAAATGGGCTCGAACCAATAAGCCCTCGGCGACACCTTTTCCTGTCTTTCGCCGTGTCTCGTCCTGAAAAGCCCCCGCTTGTCGGCGCCTTGCCCCACCAAAATCCAAAGAAAATCTATTCGCCGAAGGGTGCTACGCAGTTTTCATCGAGGAGATATTTGTGAGATGCGAGGACAAAAGTGTGCCGCTATATGTGGATATTGCCAGCACTTTTGCCGAAGCAGATCGGAATATCTGCCGGTGAAAACCTTATCGGTTCGAGCTCATTTTGGCTAGGTTGCGCGGAGAAAAAACGATGCGGTTTTTGTGCATTTTTAACAAAAAAGCGGCCAAAAATTCGCGCAAGCCGAACGGTATTCCTACGAAAACGATTTCAAAGAAGGGTAAAAACGACTTGTATTGTTTACATTATGCGGTTTTTCTCAAAAAAAGGAGCTTTGCTTCTCACGGAAATCGAGAGAAAAATGTTGCGGCATTCTTAAAAAACAACTTTGGATTTTTTCATATATAATTAATATTGAAGATTTTAGAAAATTAAAAAACGAGAGTGTAAATTACACATTACATTTTATCGGTTTTTCTTGTCGACTTTTACAAAAAAGCATGCGGAGCTCCCGAGAAGAGAAAGCAGCGGACGTTATCCGGGAAAAAACGGTGTGGGCAACCACAAAATATCGAGATATTTTTGCCGCAAATCCATTGACAACTAAAAAGGTTTAATATATAATTATATACAATAAGGGGTTACTGCGCTCCGGAGCGATCGCCGGGCCGGATAACCACAGTTAGAATATCACTTTAGATTGGAGAACGCCCATGAAGAAAGCAGTATCGTGCGCTCAGTGCGGAACCAAGATGCGCGCAGGCATCAAGTTCTGCTCCAAGTGCGGCTATCGGCTGAAGGATGCCGAGGCGGAAGCACGCGCCGAGGCAGCCCAGGCCGAGGAGGCAGCTGCCAACTTCCTCACTGAGGAGGAGGTCGCCGCATTACGCGCGGCAGAAGCAGCTCCCGTTGCAGAGGAGGTCGCCGTTCCCACGGCTCCCGCAGCTCTTGCTCCGGATGCCGCCCCCTCGCCGAAGCTCCTGAAGCTCCAGGAACGTACCGAGGCGAGCAAAAAGAAGTATGCGGATGCGCAGGCAAGTGCTCTCTACAAGCAGCGTATGGCTGCCGAGAAGGATATGGCCAAGCGTGGTGCCAAGGTGGATTCGCGCGTGGCCCGTGTGGAGGCCGTTGTGGATTCTGAGCGTAAACGCTCGGAGGAGATTTCGCGCCTTGAGGCCGCCAGACGCGAAAAGACCATGGCCCTCGCCGAGACCAAGGCTACCCGCAAGAACGCCGTAGCCGAGAAAAAGCTTTCTTCTATGCAGGTCGATGAAAATAAGCGCGCCGCTAAGCTGGCCGCCGCCGCCGACAAGAAGAATTTTAAGGATTCGCTGGCCCTTGACCGCCGCGATGCCGAGCGCGCTGAGCGTGAGGATCGCAAGGCAATCGCTTCGCGCGCCTTTGAAAGCCAGCTCGCTAATCTGCGCCAGAACAGTGAGCATGCGCTCTCCAAGAAGCAGGATAAGGAGACCCTTAGCCTCGAAAAGAAGGCGATCGCCGGGAAGGAAGAGGCTCTCCGTGAGAAGATTAAGGGAGACCGTTCCCTCGCCAAGGCTCTGCGCGCCGAGGAAAAGAAAGAGGCCAAGCTTCTCCGTACCGAGGCCACTGCCGCTGTTTATGAGAAAAAGGCCGAAAACCGTATGCTCAAGGAGCGCGTCGAGAAAGAGCGCGTTCATCAGAAGCATCGCGTTTCTTCCGATGAAAAGCTCCAGTCCACTCGCCTTGACAGCGAGTTCAAGACCGCCAAAAAGCTGTCGGTTGAGCGCATGAAGCAGACCCGCGCTCTCCTCAATGAGGAGGCCAAGGCTGCCGGCCGCGATAACCGTGAGCTGAAGAAGCAGGTCGAGGAAAAGGCGTTTGACAACCGTCTCCAGGAGAGACAAGAGGTTATCGATCGCAAGATCCGCAAGCGCCGTGAGGCCGATAAGCGCCGCGTAGCGGATAAGCAGGCGGCCGTCCGTCAGAAGGCCACCAAGAAGATCGGTGCCATTGAATACAAGTCTGCATCGGTCAGCATGACCGCAGAAACCTCTGAGGCGCGCCGCCAGGCGATGATCGCCGAGCGCGACATGAAGCGTATGCTGAAGGAGGAGAAGCTCAAAAAGCGTGAGGTCGAGGCGGAGACCCGCCTGATCAATCAGCGCATCAATGCCGATGAGCGTGTTCTTAACGTGCGCACCGGCGGTGCGATGAAGGCTGCGAAGAAGCTCACCAATCAGCGTATGAAGCAGACGCGTGCTCTCCTTAATGAGGAAGCCAAGATCGCCGCTCGTGAGAACGATGAGCTTAAGGCTACCGTCCAGGAAAAGGCGTTTGATAATCGCTTGTACGCCAAGCAGCTGTCTTCCAAAATAAAGCTTCGCAAGCGCCGTGAGAACGATCTTACGCGTACCGCCGCGAAGACGGCCGCCATTGAGGCTCGTGAGATTAAGCGCCTTGGCGCGGCCGAGTATAAGACCGCTGCTATCGGCATGTCTGCTGATGCTATGGCGCTCCGTAGGCAGGTCAGCGATGCTAAGCGTGAGATGAAGCTGGCTCGTGCTGACAGAAAATTAGCAAACTTAAACGCTGCGGCCCGCAATCGCATCGACCCCAAGGCTCCCGATTTTTTCACAAATGACGCGGTTTGTGCACCGAGCTATGATGCTCGTTACGGTGTCCGTTACGATACCCATCGCGAGGCCCGTTACGGCAATGCGAACCGCGTTGGAGCGACCTTTCGCCCCGTTAGAACCCTGAATGCCATTGTTCGTCCTGCTGTTGCCAATCCGACGGGGGACCTTGCGGTATATACCGCTGAAGAGCCGAAGGTAGCAACCAAGCTTGACATTAAGCGTGTCATTAAGGAAGAAAAATTGACGGCTCGCCGTCAGTCTATGGTTGCTGAGCGCGACATGAAGCGTATGCTCAAGGAGCAGAAGCTGAAAAATCGTGAGGCCGATCTTGAGAGTCGCCTTAATGATTACAGTGTCAACTCTGACAGTCGTCTCCTTGATCTCCGTGCCGGTAGCGAGCTTAGAACGGCGAAAAAGGTTTCCGATCAGCGTCTGAAGCACACGCGTGCCCTTCTCAATGAGGAGGAAAAGCTGGCCAACCGCCAAAACGATGATCTTAAGACGCTCGTTCAGGAGAAGGAGTTCGATAACCGCCTTCACGCCAAGTTGAACTCCTCTAAAATGAAGATCCGCAAGCGTCGTGAGAACGACCTTGCACGCGCCGCCGCTAAGACGATTGCGATCGAAGCGCGTGAGACCAAGCGGCTGGGCGCTATGGAGTATAAGACGGCTGCC
>JAZRAU010000027.1:0-3395 GCA_045634705.1 Eubacteriales bacterium
CTTTCCAAGTACATGCTCCTCTCCGATGCTCAGCGCAAGCAGCTCCACAGTGCCTTTGCCTCGTATGAGGTGGGCGGAAGCCGCAAAGCCGCCATTGAGGCGTACGAGGAGCAGGTCAGCGCCATGGCATATGACTTCGACTCGGACACCGAGGCGGCCAAGCACTTTGTGGAGGTTTGCCGCACCTTCGCTCTCAATACCACGGCCCTGTATCCTCTCTCCGCTGCGAGCCGTGAGCGCATCTTCGCTGCGTTTTCTGACGTGGATCCCGCAGGCTCCTACTTCATTCCCAAGCTTCAGAAGCGGTTGGCTGACGCCATTGACAAGGAGCTTGCCGGCCATTACGCTGCCGCCCTCGGTCACACCGCTATCACCTTTGAGGGCTGGCAGGTCCGCCTGACGGGCGACCTCGGCCTGCGCGCTCTTTTCTCCACCGATTTTGTTACGGTATCTCAGATGGAGGCCCGCGGCATCACCGTTAAGACGGGTGTTCTCAGGGCTTTGAGCGATGATGCCGACCTTAACGACCTCAAGGCGGTGATCTCCGCTGACGGTGAGATCTCTATTGATGAGGAGAGTGGCATCACCATGGCGAAGGGCTATTGGGGCGATGAGCCGACCGATGCCATTATCGACGGTACTACGCTCTACTATACGATCGACACGCTGATCCCGGACGACGAGCCCGACTTTGGCGAGCGCACCTTCTTCTATCTCGGCTTTGTCATCGTTACCGACAAGGCCGGTGAGACCTCGGTGTTCTTTGAGGAGACCACCACGATGAACGGCCGTTACTCGGGCGATGAGATGTCGCTTTATGACCTCTCCGAGATGGCGCGCGACGAGTATGGCATCGTGTATCCGAATATCCAGAGGGTCCTCAACAGCATGGAGGAGGATGCGACCTATGTCTCTGCTCTCGTTGGCGGCAAGTCGCTTCTGGATTACAAGCTGGTCAGCACGGGTGATCCCGCGGCTCTGGAGGCCTTCCAGACTCTCCTTGAGGAAAACACCGCTGTCCGCATGCAGACGATCCTCAGCTCGGAGGCCTCGAAGTATAGCGAAGGCTTGGTTTACCTCGGCGCTGCCGATAACGTTTACGGCAACGGCTATTACGGCATCACCACTGTGGCAGGCAACGTCTATCTCTGGCACAACAGCGGCGCCAAGATCGACGATGCGATCGCCCTGTTTACGGAGATCGTGGACTCGTTTGTAAGGAACGGCCAGGACATTCAGCTCCTTGACAATCACGATTACGTCCGCCGCGTTCAGTAATTTCCAAGCATCCAAGCGCCCCTTGCCTCGGCAAGGGGTGCTTTTTCGTGCCGGGGTTCACTTGACACTCTCCGCCCTCTGTGATATACTGAAAATAGATCATAAGGAGAAAAGGGGGACACCGTATGTCGGGCGTTACCATTAAGGAGTTGGCAGAGGCCTGCGGCGTCAGCATCGGCACCGTGTCCAAGGCTCTGCGTAAAAGCGAGCGCATCGCCGCAAAGACCGTAGCCAGAATAGAGGAAAAAGCTAAGGAGCTTGGTTATGTTGGCAGTCAAGCGGCCCGTGCTCTGGCGGCAAAGCGCCGCACGGTGGGCCTGTATCTTCCCACCGCGTCCGCGGAGCTTTTAGCGCGTTACCGCGCGGGCATTGAAGCGGCACGCCCCGCCCTTTCCTCCTATGGCCTTACCCTGAAGGAGCTGGATCCCACAGCCCCCGTCGAGGGGCTGGCCGGCGTTTTGGTCGCCACCTCGCTTCTCGGCCGCCTCTCACTTCCCGATGGGGTTCCGCTTGTCACGGTCGGCTCACGCGCTCATGGCGTGCACCCAATCGCCGAGGTCACGGCCGACTATCGCATCGGCGGCCGCCTTGCCGCGCAGTTCCTCGCCTTTGCCACGGGTGGGGCTCCCGTAGCCATTCTCTCGGCGCGCCGCACGGCGTACTCGGAGGAGGAGGCCATTCGCGGCTTCCGTGAGATCTCCTCTCGCCTCGGGATCCGCCTTGCCGCCGTCGCGGAGTGCGGTGACGGTGCCATGGGCGTCCGTACCGAGCTGCGCCGCCTGCTCGCCGCCAACCGCCGTGTGGAGGGATTGTTTGTCACAGCTCCCCTTGTCGGCACGGTCAGCGCCGCCCTTGCCGATGTCCGCAATAAGCCCACCGTCATCGGCCTTGACTTCACGTCTGCCGCCACGGAGGCCCTCCGTGCGGGGAGCATAGCCGCGTTGCTTTATACCTCGCCCGAGCGTCAGATTGAGCGCGCCCTCCTCACCCTCGCGGAGTATCTCACCTCGCATCGGGAAGGCGGCCACACCACCGTTCGCACGGAGCTGGTATTGCGGAGCAACCTCGAAAACTACCTCTAAGGGCAACAAAATCCGGCATAACCGAAAAAAGGAGAGCAACCTTGGTTGCTCTCCTTTTTTCAAACAAAAAAGAGGGGAAAATCCCCTCTTTTTAAGTACATTTAGTTGGCTGCAACAGAACCGAAGGTGCTGTTGATGTCACTCCAGCGGTTGCTTCTGGCCGTGAACATCGATTGCCAGGAGGAGGCGAAGGTGTTCGTGTCTTCTACCAGCATATCCTGCATCATGGCATTGTACGTCTTTACGTTGGCATCGCCGCAGCTCTTGGCACAGTAGTTGTCGTAGAGGAAGGACATGGGCGAGCACACGCCGTTGTGAATGTAGTCAAGCATCTTGATGTGGCCAACGCCCGCCGCATTCTCGCGGTGCTTAAGACCCGTGTCATAATACTCCTTAAAGAACTCATCGCTCTCCTCGGTCATCAGCTGGATGAAGGCGGAAGCCACCGTGAACTGGGTGGGATCGGCCGAAATGAGAATACCGCCCGAGCCCGCGTGGTCGGAGGTCAGGGCCTGGTAGTCGGTGTTGAAGTCGTTCTCGCCGTTCACAGGGACGTACTTCGGCGTCGGGAGGATCGAGGCAGGGTCGTCCATGTTCTGAATGTTGGAGCCCTCAAAGGAGAGGATGTGCTGATCAAGCGCAAACACGGCACCGCCGTTGATGAAGGCCTTGATGGCCGTGGTCCCGTTGGTGTTCTTGGGATTGGTTCTCCAGTTGTGGTCAAAGTAGTCCTGGTTCTGCATGGTCAGCATTTCTTGCATCCAGTCGTGAATGGGACCGATGTCGGAAACGTACTCCATCTTGCCCGTGGTGGGATTCTTCGTGAATATGTCAAGACCCGAGGAAGCAAAGAAGGTACGTGCCGTCCAGGAAAGCTCACCGATAGCACCCATGACAAGCTCGGAGCCCGTGTCGCTCGACTTGTAGCCCATCGATGCGATCTCCATCATCTTGTCGTAGGTCCACTCGCCGTTCTCCACGATGTCATAGAGGCCATCCATACCGTGGCTGTACTGCATGATATCCTCGATCATG
>JAZRAU010000028.1:0-36438 GCA_045634705.1 Eubacteriales bacterium
CCGTGCAGCGCTATATGAATGATCTTCCACGTCGAATGTTCGGCTACGCCACCGCCGCCGAGCTTTTTGAACGTGAACTTTCAAATTCCTCGCTCGAAAAATTTTTCAACTTTTTTTACCTTGGGGGTTGACATTCACAAACTTTATCAAATTATCTTCCGAGAGACAGAAAGAAGGCTCCCTTTTACACAAGGGAGCCTTCTTGTGTTCACCTATGACTCGTCAATTTTCCTTACAAGCACTGCATTTGTGGACACAAATGCAAAATACGGCATACCTCTTTCGAGATATGCCGTATTTTTGAAAAATGTCCTTTAGAGTGACGCTCAAAAGCTCGGTCTTTTCTTTTTTACATTCTCCGCACGAGCGGGAAAACGGTGATTTGTGCCCAAGCTGGCGGCATCAAAGACAGATCCTGTCCACGCAATCGTAAAGCTCCCGGAAGAGAGCGCGCTTCTTGTCGCCGACCTCGTTCATCTCGGCGATCTCCTCATCGTTGTAAAGGGCCAGCTCCTCGGGCTTGGCCTTGCCCTTGTAGAGGCGGTCGAGCGTGAGGGCAAAGTTGATGTCTCTCGCCACGATCCTGCCCGAGCGCTCACAGACCACAAGGTTGCTGTTGCCGAGGAACAGCTCCTCCACCGCGCGCTTACCGAGGCGGGTAGCGAGCAGACGGTCACGCAGGGTGGGGATACCGCCGCGGACGATGTGGGCAAAGCGGGCAAACTTGGTCTCAACGCCCGTCTCGGCCTGGATGCGCTCGGCAAGTGCAGGCGCAAAGTCACCGCCCATGCCCTCGGACACGATGACGATGAAGGTGCGCTTGCCGAGCGCGCGGGAGGCGCGGATCTTGGCGATTGCAGCGTCAGCATCAAAGGGGATCTCGGGAATGGCGACAGCGGTAGCGCCCGAGGCCACCGCGGTCTCCAGCGCGATGTCACCCGCGCCGCGGCCCATGACCTCCACCACATTGCAGCGGGCGTGCGACTCACAGGTGTCGCGGAGCTTGTCCACAAGCTCCAGCGTTGTGTTCATAGCGGTGTCAAAGCCGATCGTAAACTCGGTGGACGTGATGTCGTTATCAATGGTGGCAGGGATACCGATGCAAGGGATGCCGTGGTGCGTCAGATCCTGGGCACCGCGGAAGGTACCGTCACCGCCGATCGCCACGATGCCGTCGATCAGAAATTTCTCGCAGGTGGCAATGGCGCTGGCCATGCCCTCCTCGGTCTTGAACTCGGGGCAGCGGTCGGAATAGAGCATCGTGCCGCCGTGGTTCAGGGAGTTTGAAACGTCTCTGACCGAAAAGGGTCTGAGGTCCCCCTTGATAAGACCGCTGTAACCGCGCATGACCCCCATGACCTCCACGCCGCGGCGGATCGCCTCACGCGTGACGGCGCGGATCGCCGCGTTCATTCCCGGGGCGTCACCACCCGAGGAAAGGACACCGATTCTTCTGAATGTTTTCATCTTTGCGTTTCCTTTATATCAAGTTTTGTTTACAAAATTGCTGTTCGCGGCAGAAAGTATGAGAGAAAGAGCCTCTTTGACGGCCTGCCGACGAATGCGGCGGCGATTGCCCGAAAGCGTAAGCTTACGGACGTCACTCCCCTCCCCAGTGGCAATACCGAGAAAGACACGGCCAACAGGGATCTCCTCCGTGCCGCCGCCCGGGCCGGCCAGCCCCGTAACCGAAACGGCGATATCGCTCGAAAGGCGGGTACGGGCGCCCTCGGCCATTTCCCGCGCTACGGGCGCCGAGACTGCCGTGTGGCGTGCCAGCGTTTCCTCGCTGACACCAAGGGCCGAGTGCTTGACGGCGTTCGTGTAAGACACCACACCGCCGAGAAAGACGCGGCTGGCGCCGGGCACCGACACAAGGCGAGAGGCGACGGCACCGCCCGTGCAGGATTCGGCCAGCGCGAGGGTCTTATTCTGTTCGGCAAGGGCGAGGATCACGCGCTTTTCAAGCTTCATCGGCATCCTCCCTCAAAAGGCCGAGCATCGTGCGTGCCGCCAAAGACAGGGGCAGGCGGCGGGAATAGGCCAGGTAAAAATGACGGGGCGGCGGCTCCTCGGCAAGATCAAGGCGGACGACCTCCCCCTTCCCGAGCGCCTCGGCGGCAAAATCCTCCACGATCGAAGAGATGCCGATGCCGCGCTTGGCGAATTCAAGCAGCAGGTCCGAGGTGGCCAGCTCAATGGCGGGCGCGGAGTGGTCGCTCCCCAGCCACTCGGACACATAGGCCCTTGTGGTGGAGTTCTTTTCCAGCATGATCATCGGGTGAGCGGCAAGGTCACGCCGCGTGATGCCATGCGCGCCTGCCAAGGGATGGTCGGGCGAGACAATGAAGATGTCCCGCACACGGCGCACAGGGGTCAGGGTCAATTCCTCGGCGCCCACGGAAAGAGGGCCGGACACCACGCCAAAATCAATCGTGCCGTCACGAAGGGCCTCCAGTGTGCGGGGCGTAGGGGCATTGGTCACGGTGAGACGGACCGCGGGATAGCGCTCACGGAAGGCGCGGATATAGTCGAGAAGATAAAAGCGGAGCGTCATATCCGAGGCGCCGATGCGGAGGGTGCCGCCCTCAAGGCCCAAAAGCTCACGCAGCTTTTGCTCCCCCGCCTCAAGAAGCGAAAAGGCGCTACGCACGTACTCGATGAGCACGCGTCCCGCCTCGGTCAGCTGAACGCCGCGGCGTGAACGGGCAAACAGCGGAACGCCGAGCGCGGCCTCAAGGCCCGCAAGCTCCGCACTGACGGCGGGCTGACTGACAAAGAGACGGCGGGCGGCCTCACTGATGCTGCCTGCCTCCGCCACAGCGAGAAAGGTGCGGTATTTTCCGATCACATCGCTCATGCGGGCGCTCCTTTCTTTGACTTTTCTTATATAATTATACTATTCAAAGAAGCAAAACGCAAGAGGGATTTGCAGAAAAAGCCAAGGAATAAAAAAATGGCAAAGGAGGGGCGAGGGGCAAAAGAGACAATTGACAAATTCCTCGGTTTGTGCTATACTGTAAGCACCACAGAAAATCCATAGGGGAGGTGCCGAATTGCACATTGCCATTATTGCCGACGATGCAAAAAAGGAGCTGATGGCCGAGTTCTGTATCGCCTATTGTGGGATCCTTTGCCATCACCACCTTTGCGCCACGAGCGCTACGGGAAAATATATTGCCGACGCCACGGGGCTGGAGATCGAGCTTCTCATGTCGGGGGAGGACGGAGGGAGCGAGCAGCTCATTTCACGCGTGGCGTGCGATGAGGTGGACATCG
The DNA here is from genome assembly GCA_045634705.1 of Eubacteriales bacterium. Classification (GTDB taxonomy): domain Bacteria; phylum Bacillota; class Clostridia; order Oscillospirales; family CAG-272; genus UBA1740. The sequence goes on from JAZRAU010000028.1 coordinate 3,280, forward strand.
TGTTCTTCTTCCGCGCGCCCGAGCCGGAGGTGTATTGCCGCGAAAACGGGATCACCCTTTTGCGGCTTTGCGATATGCACACGGTTCCGATCGCCACCAACATTGCCACGGCGGAGGCGCTGGTCATGGCGCTTGACCGCGGCGATCTCAATTGGCGCGAGAGCCGCTGACACATCAGGGGGCGTGGGCTTGGCCCGCGCCCCCTTTCAGGAGTTTTTTATGTCAAAGCCCGTCACCGTTACCGTTACCACGGCCGCCCGCGGAGAGGACACCATTTCCCTCTCATACGACGGCCTTTTGCGCGTGGCCGCCGACGGGGCGAGGATCTCCTACACCGAGGTGGAGGACGGACAGCGCACCTCAACGCTCATCACGCTGACGAAGGAAAAAATGACGATTGCGCGGCGCGGCGCCGTGGACTTTACGGCAAGGTACGAGGTGGGGGTACCCTGCACCTCGGTCTACCGCCTTGGCGGCATGGCGTTTGACGCGCACATCGTAACCGAGGCGCTCACCTGTCCCCCCGCCGCCCTGCCCGCGGCCGACTGCATCTACCGCCTCACGCTGGGCGGTGAGGAAAGGCAGCTAACGCTTTCCCTGCGCCTTTCGGAAAGGAGCGACAAATGACGGTTGACGAGCTGAAATCGGCCATAAAGGCGGCAAGCGTTCCGTGGATCATTCTCGCAGGCGAGGAGGAGTACCTGAAGCGCCATTACCTCCATGAGATCCGCAAGGCCCTTGTGCCCGATGCGGCGACAGCCGCCTTCAATCACCTGCGCTTTGAGGGCGAGGCCTTGGATTTTGCAAGGCTTGAGGATGCGGTGAAATCCCCCCCGGTATTTGCCGAAACCAAGCTTGTCGAGTGGCACCTTTGCGACTTTGAGAAAATGAAGGCACAGGACCTTAAGCGCTTTACCGAGCTTTGCCAAACGCGCGAGGAATACGAGGGCGTGACCGTGGTGTTTTACGCCGAGGCCGACCGCCTCACGCCCGGCCAAAACCCCAAAAAGCCCTCGCGCCGCTATCAGGATATCGCAGGAGCGATCGACGTTGTCTCCTTTCCGCGCTCAACCGACACCCAGCTTCTCGGTTGGATCGGACGGCATCTCTCGCACGGGGGGATCGCGGCAGGGGCCGAGGTCGGCCGCGCGATGCTTGAGCGGTGCGGTCACTCCATGGACGTTCTGTCGGGTGAGCTTGACAAGCTCATTGCCTACGCGCACGCAAAGGGAAAGACCGAGCTGACCGTTGCCGACGTCACCCACGTCACGGCGGCCACCTTTGAGGCCGATGCCTTTGGCCTTGGCAACGCCATTCTGGCGGGCAATACCGCCGCGGCGTTTGATAACCTGCGCGATATGAAGAACCGCCGCATGGACCCCTCGCTGGTCTTCGGCTCGGTGTTCCGCCTGTTTTGCGACCTATACTCGGTGGCGCTTCTGCGCGAGGAGGGCCTCTCCCCCGCGGCGATCCGCGAAAAGACGGGCCTGCACGAATACAAGGTGACGCTCTATCTGCGCGCCACGCAGAAAAAGACCGCCGCCGCCCTCGGCGCCACGCTTGAAAAATGCCGCCGCCTTGACCTTTCATCAAAGCTCGGCACCGCCGATTACTCGGGCCTTGAGCGCCTGATCGCCGAGGAGGCGTGAAACGACAAAAAAGCAAGCACAAGGTGCTTGCTTTTTTGCTTTTCGGAAATGAGAAGGTCGCGAGCAAAAAGCCGATGCGAGGATCGAGAGCAAGAAAATTCGGAGCAGAAATTGCCGCTTTTCGCCGCGAAGGCGTATAACAATACGTCGAGGGGACGAAAACGGCAAAGAAAAAAGAGCAACCTTGGTTGCTCTTTTTTCGGTTTATGCCCGAATTTACCGCTCTCCGCGCTTTTCGAGAAGCTCACGCTTAATATCCCAGAGCTTTTGCGAAAGGTCGACGTAGTAGCGGTGGGGGTTTTCAAAGCGGCGGACCTCCTCCCAGAGGGTGGCGACCTCCTTTTGGCAGTAGGCGCGGATCTCGCTGACCGAGGGCGACTCGTAGACAAGGGCGCCGTCACGGAAGATCGGCACAAGAAGGGGACGGAGGGTGTAATCGGTCACGGTCTTGCGCTTCCAGGTCTCCTCGGGGTCGAAGAGCTCAAGGGGCGCCGAGGTGTCTATGACCTCATCGTGGACGGTGAGAAGATCGGCAGTGGCCATGCCGTTTTTGTCAAAGATGCGATAGACGGTCTTGAAGTGGGGATTGGTGATCTTTCCTGCGTTCTCGCTGATCTTGATCTTCGGCACGATCTTGCCGTCCACCTCCTTGGCCGCCAGCTTATAGACACCGCCAAAGACGGGGTCGCTCTTGGCCGTGATGAGGCGCTCACCGACGCCAAAGGCATCGATCCTTGCACCTTGCGCGATGATGTCACGGATGATGTTCTCGTCAAGCGAATTGGAAACGACGATGCGGCACTCGGTAAGGCCTGCCTCGTCCAGCATCTTACGCGCCTTTTTCGTGAGGTAGGCGATGTCGCCCGAATCGAGGCGGATGCCGCCCTTTTTGATGCCGCACTCGCGGAAGGCGCGAATGGCATTGGGCACGCCCGAGCCGAGGACGTTATAGGTGTCAACGAGGAGGGTGGCGTTCGTCGGGTAGAGCTTGCAGTAGGCGAGGAAGGCCTCATACTCGGTATCGAACATCTGCACCCAGGAGTGGGCCATGGTTCCCGTGGCGGGAATGCCGTAATCGCGGTCGCTGATCGTGCAGGCGGTGGACGAGCAGCCGCCGATGAAGGCCGCGCGGGCGCCAAGCGAGGCACCGTCCGCCCCCTGAGCGCGGCGCGAGCCGAACTCGGCCACGGCACGCCCGTCCGCCGCGCGGACGATGCGGTTGGCCTTGGTGGCGATGAGCGACTGGTGGTTGAGCGCCAAGAGGATATAGGTCTCAATGAACTGCGCCTCAATGGCGGGAGCACGGACCGTGAGGATCGGCTCGTTCGGGAAGATCGGTGTGCCCTCCGGCACGGCGTAGATATCGCCCGTGAAGCGGAAATGCGCGAGGTAGTCAAGGAAGCCCTCGGAGAAGCACCCCTTGCCGCGCAAAAATGCAATATCCTCCTCGGTGAAGTGCAGCTCACGGATGTAGTCGATGACCTGCTCAAGCCCTGCGGCGATCGCAAAGCCGCCACCGTCGGGGATCTGGCGGAAAAAGACGTCAAAATACGCGATCTCCTGCCCCTTGTCAAGCTCAAAATAGCCGTTGGCCATGGTCAGCTCGTAAAAGTCGCAGAGCATCGTGTTGTTTTGCTTCTTGTTCATGGGAAACCTCTTATTTTTAATTTTCGTTGAAGCGGTATGTAGGCACCAGCTCGCGAACGAGCGAGCGGAGATCGGGCGCATCCTCGGCGGCGGCCACGGCCAGCCTTTCCAGCGTTGCGGTCAGCTTTTCCTCGTCAATGTCAAGGGGGTGGCCGATCGAGATCTGGTCGTTGGCAGTCTTTTCAAGGCCCTCCTCGGCCATGAGGCGCTCCTCATAGAGCTTTTCGCCGGGGCGGAGGCCCGTGATGCGGATCTCGATATCACTCCCCGGCTCAAAGCCCGAGAGGCGAATGAGGTTACAGGCAAGGTCGTAGATGCGGACGGGCTCACCCATATCGAGGACGAAAATCTCGCCTCCCTTGGCGTAAGCACCCGCCTGAAGCACGAGCGAGACAGCCTCGGGGATCGTCATAAAATAGCGGATGATATCCTTGTGCGTGAGCGTCACGGGGCCGCCCTCCGCAATCTGACGGCGAAAGAGGGGGATCACCGAGCCATTGGAGCCGAGGACATTACCGAAGCGCACAGCGGCAAACTCGGTCCTTGAGTGGCGCGCGGCGGTCTGCACGATCATCTCACAGATGCGTTTGGTGGCGCCCATAACGTTGGTGGGGTTGACCGCCTTGTCGGTCGAGATCATCACAAAGCGGGAAACGCCGTACTTATCGGCGGCTGTAACCACGTTGCGCGTGCCGAACACGTTGTTCTTGACTGCCTCGGAGGGCGAGGTCTCCATTAAGGGCACATGCTTGTGCGCCGCGGCGTGAAAGACGATCTCGGGCCGATGCTCGGCAAAAATGCGGTCGATCTTGGCGGCATCGCGCACGCTGGCAATGAGGGTGACAAGATCCAGCGAGGGAAGCTTGCGGCGCAGCTCCTGCTCAATATCGTAGGCGTTGTTTTCGTAAATGTCGAGGATAATGAGACGGCGCGGGCTGTGCGTGGCGATCTGACGGCAAAGCTCCGAGCCGATCGAGCCGCCGCCGCCCGTGACAAGGACGGTGCGCCCCCGGATATAGCCCATAACGGCATCCAGGTCGGTGTTGGTCTGCTCACGGCCCAAAAGATCCTGCACGTCCACCTCACGGAGAGCCGCGACCGAGACCTGGCCGTTCACGAACTGATAGATGCCGGGGAGGATCTCCACCTTACAGTGCGTGGTGAGGCAGATGTCGTGGATCCTCTTGATCGCCGACTTTTTGGCCGAGGGAATAGCAATGATGATGCGCGTGATGTCGTACCGCTTGACAAGGGCGGGAATGTCCTCGGTCGTACCGGCAACACGGACACCGCCCACGTAGGTGTTGTGTAAGGTTTTGTTGTCATCAACAAAGAGCACGGGGTGCAGAGCGATGTTCTTTGAGGTTTGCATCTCCCGCAGGAGCATCGTGCCCGCGTCTCCCGCGCCGACGATGAGGACGCGGTCTCCGCGCGAGGAACGGACAAGGAGCGCATGGCGGACAAGGCGCAAAAAGCGCTTGCTGATGCGGCCCGCCCCCGTAAAGAGAAGGAGGAAGCCCGCCAGCAGCACGGTAAAGCGCCAATCGGCATACGCCGAGGGAACGAGCAGGACGTACAGGACGTCAAGCAGCAGGAGGGAAAACACGCCCGCCGCGAGACGGAGCGACTCCAAAATGCCGAACGCCGAGAGCGAGACGATCTGAAGGCGGAGAGCAAAGAAGATGACGAAAAGCAGGGCAAGGTTATAGATGAGGAACCACGGGTCGGCCGTGAAGAAGCCGACAAAATAGGCGGGGCCTGTCGGGTAATGCAGCACCGAGGCAAGGAAGAGCGCGAGGGTGAGGCAAAAGGCATCATAAAGGACGATCAGGGAGAAGCGCAGACGCTTGGAGTAAAGAACGCGGGCAACAGGACTCATGGGCATGGGTTCTCCTTCCCGTGACGGGCGGCAGGGGCGCCGTCTTTTTTATAGATTAATAATAATTATAGCACACGCGCGCGGCGTTTTCAAGAGGGGGACTTATTTTTCGCGGTCATGCCGCATGATAATGGCGTCCTCGGTGGGGTTTTTGTAGTAGTTTTTTCGCACCCCCACCTCGTAAAATCCGTGGTTCTCATAAAGGTGGCGCGCGCCCACGTTGCTCTTCCTGACTTCAAGGAAGCAGGTCTTAGGGCCGTCCCCTGCAAGATGAAAAAGGAAGGCATCGACCAGCCAAAAGCCAATGCCAAGGGAACGGTAGGCAGGCAGGACCGCCACACGCAAAAGCTCGGCCTCGTCACCAAGGAGGAGACCAAAGATGTAGCCGACGGCGGTGCCGTCCGCCATAACGGCGATTTTGGTAAAGGAATTGGGCGAGGCAAGGTGCGCGGCGATCGCGCTCTCGCTCCACGGCTCGGAAAAGGATGCGGCCTCAAGAGTGGAGAGAAGGGGGGCATCCTCGGGTACGGCGTTCCTTGCAGTAAAGGCCATGATCGTCTCCTTTGGTAAGGTTTCTTTTACAAAGAGAGCCCTTCCGTGGGGAAGGGCCTCGGTTATTCGGCGGTGGCGGGAGCTTCCTTCCCTGCTGACGGGCGGCGCCTGCGGCGCGGACGGCGGCGGCGCTTGGCGGCGGCATCCTCCAGCTTTTTGCGATACGCCTCGCACTCGGCGGCATCGGCCACCGTGAGCATCTTACGGAGGCGGTGGGTGCCGTCATGGTTCGGGAACACCTTGAGCGTCAGGAACAGATCGCCGCACGTTTGGCAGTGGCACAGGGTGCGGTAGCGGTGGCCACGGCCGTGCAAGACCTTGTCAACGGCCGAAAGAGGACCGCCGCAAACGGGGCAGGTCGCCTGCTTCGCCTCGGGGGAGGCGAGGATCTCCTCCACGCTCTCGTACCCGCGCTGGCCGATGTCGGCATCGCCGTACGTGGTGTCAAGGAGATACTGCTCGCCACGCTCACCGTAGTCGCGCACGCCCTCGACAACCGCAAGGCGCTGGGCCACAAGGGCGGTGAAATAGGCATCGTTCAAGGCATCGTGAGCGGGAAGGGTCTGCTCAACGCCGAGGGCCTCCATGGCAAATTCAAGCGAGCGCTGCTTTTGGGCGCCACCCTCGCGCTGGCGGCTGTAAATGCGCTGAAGATCGTAGTCACAGTCCAGCCACTCGGACGCGACCTTATGGGCGGTCATATTTTCGCGGAACATCGGCACGTCATCGGGCCCCCAGGTGAGAAGGACAAAGTCCTTGCCGCAGAAGCGGCGGAAGCTTTCGGCCGCCTCAGGCAGGGGGGTGCCATGGTCAATCATGCTTTGGGTGATGCCCGTCAGATCACGGACGTGGCGGTGGAGCTTGCAGAAGAATTTCGGCTTGACGATCATGCTGTAGCTGCCGACGATCTGCATCTCCTCATTCAGCTTGACAGCACCGATCTGTATCACCTCGCCGTGCAGGTGTGCGCCGATGCGCTTTTGCACCGAGAGCGCCTGCTGCAGATAGGCCTGGTTCCATTCCAGGTCCAGCGTAATGTAATTCATAGTATTCCCTTTCAAAGTTTTACCTATCTATTATAAATGACTTTCCCTTCTTTGTCAATGCGAAAAGCGCGAAAAGCGTCCTTTTCGGGGAAATCCCTTGACAAAACCCGCGATTGCATTATAATATATAATAGTAAAATATTTCATCATAAGGGAGAACACTATGGAAAACGCCGCTCTTCTTCCCGAGATCTTTGGGGAGATGGTCTTTGGTGACGAGGTCATGCGCCGCGTCCTTTCCAACGACGTTTACGAAGCACTCAAAAAGACCACGGAAAACGGCGAGCCCCTGACGGGCGAGGTGGCCGATGCGGTGGCCGCCGCTATGAAGGACTGGGCCATGGAGCGCGGTGCCACGCACTTCACGCACTGGTTCCAGCCGATGACGGGCATCACCGCCGAAAAGCACGACAGCTTCCTTGAGCCCTGCGAGGGTGGGAGGATCCTTATGGAGTTCTCGGGTAAGACGCTCATCAAGGGCGAGCCCGATGCCTCCTCCTTCCCGAACGGCGGCCTGCGTGCGACCTTTGAGGCGCGCGGCTATACCGCGTGGGATCCGACCTCCCCCGCCTTTGTCAAGGAGGGGACGCTCTATATCCCCACGGCCTTCTGCTCCTTTGGCGGCGCCGTTCTTGATAAAAAGACCCCGCTTTTGCGCTCCATGGACTGCGTGTCCCGCGCGGCCCAGCGCCTGCTCTCGGTCCTCGGTCAGGATGAGCGTGTGACCACCACGGTAGGCGCCGAGCAGGAGTACTTTCTGATCCCGCACGACCTCTTCCGCCAGCGCCGCGACCTGCGCCTTTGCGGACGCACGCTGTTCGGTGCCAAGCCCCCGAAGGGCCAGGAGCTTGACGACCATTACTTCGGCGCGATCCGCCCCGAGGTCAAGGCCTTTATGGATGACCTCGATATGGAGCTTTGGCGCCTTGGCGTGACCGCCAAGACCGAGCATAACGAGGCGGCGCCCACACAGCATGAGCTGGCGCCCGTCTTTGCCACCACCAACATCGCGTGCGACCACAACCAGCTGACCATGGAGATGATGAAGAAGGTGGCGGCGCGCCACGGCCTTGTGTGTCTTCTCCACGAGAAGCCCTTCCATGGCGTGAACGGCAGCGGCAAGCACAACAACTGGTCGCTCTCCACGGCAAGCGGCGTGAACCTGCTCCGCCCCGGCAAAACGCCCGAGGAGATCATGCGCTTCCTCCTCTTCCTCACCGCGGTCATCGCGGCGGTGGATGAATACGCCGATCTGCTCCGCATCTCGGTCGCCTCGGCCGCAAACGACTGCCGCCTTGGCGGGTATGAGGCGCCGCCCGTGATCCTCTCTGTCTTCCTCGGCGAGGAGCTGACGGGGATCCTTGAGGACATTGCGGCGGGACACGTGGCTTACACGAAGAAGAAAAAATCGATGATGGACATCGGCGCCTCGGTGCTGCCGAAGATCCCGCGCGATAACTCCGACCGCAACCGCACCTCGCCCTTTGCCTTTACGGGCAACAAGTTTGAGTTCCGCATGCTCGGCTCCTCGGCCAGCGTGGCGGGGCCGAACATCATTCTGAACACCGCTGTGGCCGATGTGCTTGACCGCTTCACCGCCGAGCTTACGGGAGCAGAGGATCTGCCCGCCGCCATTGGCCGCCTGATCGGCAAGACCTACAGCGCCCACCGCCGCATCGTGTTCAACGGTAACGGCTACTCCGAGGAGTGGCGCCGCGAGGCCGCTGCGCGCGGTCTTTCCGAGCGCCGCACCACGGCCGACGCGATCTCGCATTATCTTGACGATGAAAATGTCGCGCTCTTTGCCCGTCACGGCATCTTCACGCGTGAGGAGGTTGCCTCGCGCACCGAGATCCTTTACGAGAACTACGTCAAGACCGTGCATATCGAGGCCCTGACGATGGTGGAGATGCTCCGCCGCGAGATCGCTCCCGCCGCCGTTGTCTATACCGAGACACTGGCCTCGGGTGCCGCCGCCAAGGAGGCGCTGGGCATTGGCGCCACTTACGAGCGCGACCTTGCCGCTACCCTCTCCGAGGGTCTGGCGACGGCCGCCTCCCTTTCCGATAAGCTGGAGGTCGACGCAAACGCCGCCTTCCGCCTTGCCGACCACGCCGCCGCGGCCCGCATCTTTGCCGACGAGGTGCTTCCCGCGATGGAGCGCCTCCGCGCTGTGGTGGACGACATGGAGACGAGGATGCCCGACGACGTGTGGCCGTATCCCTCCTACACCGATATGCTGTTTTACTAAAACAAAAACCCCCGACCGGGGGTTTTTGTTTTGCTTTTCCTTTGTCCATAGTGCCAAGTAAAAAACCACCCGCGATGATATGCACCCCAAAAGTTAGACACTTTTGGAGGTGCATATCAGAGGCGGGTGGTTTTTCATTACTTAACAACGATATTCACGATCTTATTGGGAACGGCGATCTCCTTGATGACCGTCTTTCCGTCGAGAGCCTCGGCGATCTTCGGGAGGGCCTTGGCGGCGGCGATCGCGTCCTCACGGGCGCAGTTCATCGGAAGGGTGAGAAGGTCACGGAGCTTGCCGTTGATCTGCACCGCGACCTCCACCGTCGCGTCCACCGTCTTGGCCTCATCGTAGGTGGGCCAGGGCGAGAGCGAGAGGAGGGCGGTGTTGCCCAGCTTCTCGTTGATCTCCTCCGCGAGGTGGGGAGCCACGGGGCAAAGGAGCGAGACGTAGGTCAGAAGCTCATCCTTCGTCAGGGCGCCGACCTCGTAGATCTTGTTGAGAAGCTCCATCATCGCGGCAATGGCGGTGTTGAACTTCATCTCCTCAAAGTCCGAGGAGACCTTTTTGACCGTCTTGTGGAAGGCGCTCTCCAGGGCGGGGGTCACGCCGCTTCCCTTAGCCATATCGGCAAGGTCGGACACGCGCTCAAGGAAGCGCTTGCAGCCGCGGACCGAGTTCTCGTTCCACGGGGCGGCCGAGGCGTAATCGCCCATAAAGAGGACGTAGGTGCGGAGGACGTCCGCGCCGTACTCGTTCACAATGTCAAGGGGATCGACAACGTTGCCCTTCGACTTCGACATCTTGTCACCGTCGGGGCCGAGGATGAGGCCCTGTGCGGTGCGCTTGGCGTAGGGCTCCGCCGTGGGCACGGCGCCGATGTCATAGAGGAAGCTGTGCCAGAAGCGCGAATAGATCATATGGCGCGTGACGTGCTCCATACCGCCGTTGTACCAGTCGACGGGCAGCCAGTAGGAAAGCTTGTCGGGATCGGCCAGGGCTTCCGTGTTATTGGGATCGATATAGCGGAGAAAATACCACGAGGAGCCGGCCCACTGGGGCATGGTGTCGGTCTCACGGCGGGCGGCCTTGCCGCAACGCGGGCAGGTGCAATTGACAAACGCCTCGATCTTGGCAAGGGGCGACTCGCCGCCCTCACCCGGCTCAAAGTTACGGACGGCGGGCAAGCGGAGAGGAAGCTCCTCATAGGGCACGGGCACCATGCCGCAGTCGGGGCAATGGACGATCGGGATCGGCTCACCCCAATAGCGCTGACGGTTGAAGGCCCAGTCCTTCATCTTGTACTGGACGCCGCCCTCGCCAACGCCCATGCTCTCCAGCTCCTCAATCATGCGGGCGATCGAGGATGCCTTGTCCTTATAGCCGTCAAGGAAGCCCGAGTTGACCATTTCACCGTCACCCGTGTAGGCGCCGACGGCAATGTCGCCGCCCTTGATGACCTCAACGATGTCAATACCGAACTTCTTGGCAAAGTCGTAGTCGCGCTCATCGTGCGCGGGCACCGCCATGATCGCACCCGTGCCGTAGCCCATCATAACGTAGTCGGCAATATAAACGGGGATCTCCTTGCCCGAAATGGGGTTGACAGCGGTAAAGCCGTCAAGGCGCACGCCCGTCTTATCCTTGACGAGCTGAGTACGCTCAAACTCGGTCTTCTTGGCGCAGGCCTCGCGGTAGGCGAGCACCTCGTCCATATTCTTAATGCTGTCGGCGTACTTATCAATAAAGGGGTGCTCGGGCGCCACCACCATAAAGGTGACACCAAAAAGGGTATCGGGGCGCGTGGTATAGATGCGGAGCTTATCCTCCTTGCCCGTGAGCGCGAAGTTCACAAACGCACCCGTCGATTTGCCGATCCAGTTGACCTGCTGCTGACGGACGTTCGGCAGGTAGTCCACCGTGTCAAGGCCCGCAAGCAGCTTTTCGGCATAGCGCGTGATGCGTAGGTACCACACGTCCTTCGACTTCTGCACAACGTCACTCTTGCAGATGTCGCACTTGCCGCCCTGGCTGTCCTCGTTCGAGAGAACGACCTTGCAGGACGGGCAGTAGTTTACAAGCGCCTGATCGCGGAACACAAGGCCCGCATCAAACATCTTAAGGAAGATCCACTGCGTCCACTTGTAGTAGTCCTCCTCGGTCGTATCGACAACGCGCGTCCAGTCAAACGAGAAGCCGACGCTCTTCAGCTGGTCGGTAAAGCGGGCGATGTTGTTGTCGGTGACGGTACGCGGGTGCGTGCCGGTCTTGATCGCATAATTTTCGGTCGGGAGACCAAAGGCATCAAAGCCGATCGGGAAAAGGACGTTATAGCCCTGCATACGGCGCTTGCGGCTAATGACCTCAAGGCCCGAATACGCCTTGATGTGACCAACATGCATGCCGGCGCCGCTGGGATAGGGAAACTCCACAAGTCCGTAGAACTTCGGCTTTTCGCTGTTATCGTGGGCGAGGAAGGCCCCCTCGCTCTCCCACCGTGCTTGCCACTTTTTTTCAGTAGCGGAGAAATCGTACTTCATAATGACCCCTTTTGCCTTGCGGCAGTAATATACTAATTTCATATTATAGCATAATTTTAACTAAAGTCAAGTCACCGAGGCGAATTTTGGGGAGAAGCCCTGCGCGAAATTCGCAAAGAGGGGGGCGGGGCAAAAGTTTTGACTTGACGGAGCGGTCGGTTTGTATTATAATGTAAAGTGGTTTATTGCCCCCGACCGAGGCCGCCGTGGGGTGCTGCCGCCAAAGGGCGGTGCGCGCGTTTTGCGGCAAGGCGGTCGGCGGGGGACAGTATTTTGTAAAGTTTTTTTGTCATTTCAAGGAAAACGGCGCGCTGTGTAGTCCTTTTGCGCGTTTATGCGTTAGGGGCCGCCGCCGCGGAGCGCCGTTCCGAAAAGGGGAAGCCATGCATCTTTTGTCGATTGAAAGCTCCTGCGATGAGACGGCGGCCGCCGTTGTCCGTGCCGAGGACGGGCGTCTTACCGTCCTTGCCGACATTGTGGCCTCCCAGGTAGAGACCCACCGTCTTTTCGGCGGCGTGGTTCCCGAGATCGCCTCGCGCGCCCATGCCGAGGTCATCTCGTCTGTCACCTATCGCGCACTCCGCGAAAGCGGTGTGGGGCTTGAGGAGATCGATGCTGTGGCCGTGACCGACCACCCCGGGCTCATCGGAGCTTTGCTTGTCGGTGTGAATTTCGCCAAGTCACTGGCCTTCTCCCGCGGGATCCCGCTGGTGGCGGTCGATCACATCAAGGGGCACATTGCCGCCGCATATTACGATGAGGAGCCGCCCGTGCCGCCCTTCCTTGCCTTTGTGGTGTCGGGCGGGCACACCGCCATTTACCACGTGCGCGACTACACCGACGTTACGGTTGTCGGCGGGACGCGCGACGATGCTATGGGCGAGGCCTTTGATAAGGTGGGGCGTCTTTTGGGGCTTCCCTACCCCGCGGGCGCGGGCTTTGATGCTCTGGCCACCGAGGGCTTTTTTGCCGCGGTGGGCGAGGATAAGCCCGAGGGGGCCGACGGTGAGCATCCAAGGGCGCGGTGCTGTGCCGAGCGCTTTGCCGCGACGGCGGCCGCCCGTGAGCTGGCGCTTCCCTCCCCCGCCCTTACGGGCGATACGCTTGGCTTTTCCTTCTCGGGGCCGAAGACCGCCGCCGTCAATCTTTTGCACCGCTACGAGCAGGTGGGCAAAACGCCCGACCGCGCTCTGTTTGCCGCCGCCTACACGCACACCGTGACCGAGGCCGCCGTCAAAAAGCTTTCCGAGGCGCTGGACCGCTATCCGGGGCTCCCCCTGGTGCTGGCGGGCGGTGTGGCCGCGAACTCGCATCTGCGCGCCTCTCTCCGGGCGCTGGCTACAAGGCGCGGTGTGCGCCTTGTGATCCCGCCGCGCTCGCTTTGCGGAGACAATGGCGCGATGATCGCCGCGCAGGGGTACTACGAATTTCTTTCGGGGCACCGTGCGGGCGATGACCTCAATGCCTCCGCCCTCGATTGACAAATTCCGAAGAATACCGAGGAAAATTGCGCTTTTTTGAAGCGATTTCGGTGGAAAACCCGGTGGAAACCGTGAAAAACTCACGAAGAAAAAAGGACAGGATCGCACCCTATGGAGAAGAAGATCTATACCGTAAAGGGCGGCACCGACCGCACCCTGCCCCACCTTCTCGGTAACGAGGCCTTAGGTGAGGCGAGCCGCACCGACCTCCTTGTGCTTTTGGCGCTTTGCGAGGTCGGCCAGGCCGATGCCTCCCGCCTTGCCGAGCTGCTTTCGGTGCCTGCACCCGAGGCCGAGGCGGCGCTGGCCTTTTGGCGTGGGGCGGGCGTTCTGGCGCTGGCTCCGACCGCGGCAGGCGGTGAGGCGGCGCCCCTTGCCGATGAGACGAAGAAAAAACGCCCCCTGCGCGACAAGGACCTGCACACGATGGGCGGCGAGGACATGGCCGCCGTCATCAGGGAGCGCGGTCTTGCTGAGCTGATCGAGGCCGCCGAGCAGCAATGCGGGCGCCTTTTCAACCGCACCGAGCTTGCCATTCTTGTGGGCATGGTGGAGGAGCTGGGCCTTGACGGCGCGTACATACTCACTCTCCTTTCCTACTGCGACAGCACAAGCGGCGAAAAAAAGCCCCTGCGCTACGCCGAGCGCGTGGCGGTGCATCTCTGTGAGCACGGCATCGACACCACCGAGGCGCTGGAGGAGTACATCCGAGAGCGCGAGCTTTTGCGCTCGGTGGAGGGACAGCTGCGCCGTATGTTCGGCATCGGCACCCGCAAGCTCACCGAGCGTGAGGAGCGCGCCTTCCTGCTCTGGACCGAGACCTACGGCTACGGTGAGGACGTGATCGGTGCGGCGTACGACATTACGGTGAACGCCGTGGGCAAGGCCTCGGTGGCCTATGCCGACAAGATCCTCTCGCATTGGCACGAGGCGGGCGTCCGCACGGTGAGTGAGGCCGAGGCGCTCCTCGCCAAGGAAAAGGAAAGCAAAAAGCGCCCCTCTGCAAGGCAGCCGAAGAAAAAGCCGTCGGGTGCCTCCAGCTTTGAGGTGGGGGACTTTTTCCAGAAGGCCATTGAGCGCAGCTACCGCACCGACAAGAAATAAGGACCGTGAAAGGAACCGACCATGGGATACAATATTGAAAATTATCGCCGTGTCCGCACGATGCTTGAGGAGCGCCGTCTTGCCGCGATCGCCACGGCCGACGCGCGCATGGCCGAGGTGCACCGCCTCTCGCCCGAGGTGGCCGAGATCGACCGCGCCCTGGCCTCCACGGGGATGCAGCTCTTTGGGGAAGCGACGCGCGGCGGGGCCGATCTTGCCGCCCGCATTGCGCGTGTGCGCGCCGACCACGAGAACCTACGCGCCGCGCGGGCCGAGCTTCTGTCCTCTCTCGGCCTTCCTGCCGACTACACCGACCCCGCCTACACCTGCAAGGCGTGCCGCGACACGGGCTTTGTCGATGCCGCGATGTGCGAGTGCATGCGCGTGGCGCTGGTGACTGAGGGGGTGCGCTCCTCGGGCCTTGGAGCGCTGATCGGACGGCAGACCTTTGAGAATTTCTCGCTCAAATACTACGAGCGCGACCCCGCCGACCGCGAGCGTGCGGCCTATGCCCTCTCGCGTGCCAAGGAATATGCCGAGGGCTTTGGCCCCGACACGGGCAATCTCCTGCTGATGGGGCCGACGGGCCTTGGCAAGACCCACCTTTCCACCGCCATTGCGCGCACGGTCATTGAGCGCGGCTACGATGTGGTGTATGAAACGATGCAAAACGTCATGGCCGACTTTGAGTACGACCGCTTCAAGAGCGGCTACGGCGAAAGCACCTCGCGCGGGGAGCGCTACCTCTCCTGCGAGCTTCTGATCCTTGACGACCTTGGCACCGAGCAGACCAACGCCTTTGTGGTCTCCACTCTCTATCACCTCCTCAATACGCGCCTGAACCACGGGCGGCGCACCGTCATCAACACAAACGTTTCGGGAGAGGAGCTGCGTGAGCGCTATTCCGACCGCATCACCAGCCGCCTTTTGGGCGAGTACGAGATCCTGCTTTTCTCGGGAAGCGACATCCGCATGCAGAAGCTTTGACGAAAAAGGAAATTTTGTAAAGAAAACATAGCTAAAAAGACGGAGAATTCAAGCTTCTCCGTCTTTTTCTTCTTTTCAAAAAGGAACAAGCGGGGGAAAAGGCGCATATATATGATAGTAACCCACAAGGAGGTGCGCTATGAAGATCTGTGCTATTGGGGGCGATGCCCGCATGCCCCATGCCGTTACCGCCCTGAGAGACGGGGGACACGATGTAACCCATACGGCCTACGGTGAGGGGCCCCTGTCGCCCGAGGCGCTGGCGGTGGCCGAGGCCGTTTTGCTCCCCTATCCCGCCAGCCGTGACGGGGAGACGCTGACGGCACCCGCCTCGCCCCTGCCCGTACCGCTGTCCGCCCTTTTTGCCATGATCCCCGAGGGCGTGCCGGTCCTTTGCGGCCGCGCCGATGCCCCACTCCGTGAAAAGGCGGGCGAGCATCGCCTTTTTGACTATGCGGCAAGCGAGACATTTCTAAAGAAGAACGCCGCCATTACGGCCGAGGGGGCGATCGCGCTGCTTATGGCGCGGCTGTCGTCCCCCCTCTTTGAGACCTCCTGTCTCGTTCTCGGCTCGGGGCGCCTCGCTATGGCTGTTTACGACCTTCTTGTGGGTCTGCACGCTCCCACCGCTGCCGCCGCGCGAAACGGCGCCGCTCGCTTTTCAGACGGAAGCGCCCCCTTACCGCTCGGCGCCCTCCCTGCCGAGCTTCCGCACTATGACGTCGTCATCAACACGGTGCCCGTCCGTCTCCTGGCACCAAGCCTGATCGCACGCATGCGCGAGGGGGCGCTCCTTCTGGAGCTTTCCGCCGTGCCGGGGGTTGCGGACACCGAGGCCTGCCGCCGTGCGGGCGTGGAGGTGATCCCGGCCCCCGCACTCCCCGGGCGCTACGCGCCGCGCGGGGCGGGACGGGCGATCGCCGAGGCGGCGGCCGACATTCTTTCATCGCTTTGAGGTTTTCATGATCGCATACGCTTTTTGCGGCTCATTCTGCACCCTCTCGCACTCGCTGGCCGCCCTGCGCCGTCTGCGCGCCGACGGCTACGACGACATTCTGCCCATTGTGAGTGAGGCAGTGGCCGAGACCGACACCCGCTTCTGGCGGGCCGAGGAATTCTGCCGCACCGTGGAGGGGCTGTGCGGACGAAGCATCGTCCGTACCATTGTGGATGCCGAGCCACTGGGGCCAGCCCTTGATGCCGAGGCCCTGATCATTGCGCCCTGCACGGGCAACACCCTTGCCAAAATGGCGCGCGCTATCACCGATACCACCGTGACCATGGCGGCCAAGGCACACCTGCGCTCCGACCGACCGACGCTCATCGCCCTCGCCTCCAACGACTCGCTCTCAGCGGGGCTTTGCAACATTGCCACCCTGCTCTCACGCAAGAACGTGTACTTTGTGCCGATGCGGCAGGACGATCCTGAGAAAAAGCCGCACTCGCTGGTGGCCGACTTCACCCAGATTTCCGAGGCGCTGGACGATGCCCTAAGCGGAAGACAGCGCCGACCGCTGTTCCTATAATAGAGAAAAGAGGTAGATCACTCTACCTCTTTTTCACTCGGTACGTACAAGGCGTTCACGCTCTCGCACAGGTGCTGGGCGATCTCATCGCGTGTTTTGCCCTCGCCAAGAAGCTTTCCGACGTAGGAAGGCGGGCCGATGATGAGCTGCCTCTCCTTTTCGTTATAGTAAATGGGGTACACGGGCAGATCCTCGCCGTTTTTGCGGAGATAATGCTCGGCAAGGGCGACAAAGCCGGGGTGGAAGGACGTGAGGATGTCATGGTAGCCGTCCGACGAATCCTCGGGGAACACAAGGACCGACATCCCGGCCTCAAGGGTGGCGATGCTCTGGTGGACGGTCTTGGCAAAGCGCGCATCGGGATACGAGGGCAAAACGCGCATGCCGCGGTAGATCATCATGGAAAAGACGGCCTCAAAGGTGGCAAGCACCGAGGCGCGGACAACGCCGAAGCCGCGCTTTTGCATATAGAAAACGTCACGGAGATAGTGAAAGCGCATCTTGTAGCTGCCCAGCATCTGATAGGCGCCCCACGGGCGGTAATAGGTGGGCAGGTACAGCTCATACGCCATGGGGCCGCGCTTGGCAAAATGGTTGGCCACAAGAATGGCACGCGGCGGCAGGAGAAACTCGCCCGACAGATTGACAACGCGCGGGCGGCGGAAAAAGAGATAGAAGATCGGCTTGAAGATCGGGAAGATCCATTGGCGGCGGAAGGGGCGGAAGGGATAGGGCCGCGCCTCAAGCTCCTCGTAATGGCGACGGGGGATCTCGCCGATCACCGCCGCAAGGATCACGATACCGGCACCGACGATGCCAAGGGGTGACATCGGCTCCCTGAGAACCAGAGCCGAAAGAAGCACGGCAACGATCGGATCGAGATAGCCGATAAGGCCGACCGTGACCGTGGATAGCTTCCCGACAGCAAAGAAGTAAAGTACGTACGCGATGCCCGTATGAAAAACGCCCGCGGTGATAAGAAGCCCGAGCGACGGGAGCGAAAGGCGCGTGACGGCACTCACATCCTCAAAGAGAAGCACATACGGCAAGATCACGAGCGTTGCAAAAAGAAGCTGCAAAAGGGTGCGCTCATACGCGGGAACGTCCGAGAGGCGCTTGTTGGCCACGATGACCGAGCCGTAAAAGAGGGCGGCCCCAAGACCAAAGAGAACACCCACGGCGTTAGCCCCCCCTTCGCCCACGCCCGAAACGAGGACGATGCCGCAAAGCGAGGCGATAAGGCAAACGGCGCGGCGCGGGGAAATGCGCTCGTGAAAAAGGAGCGCTGAGGCAAGAATGGCAAAGACGGGGGCCATATAATAGGAAAGCGTGGCGGCGGCCACCGTGGTGCGGTTAAAGGCTTCAAACAAAAGGATCCAGTTGATGCCGATCGCCGCGCCCGACAGCGCGAGCGGCCAAAGGCGGCGCCGAAGAAGCGACCGGGGGGCGCGGTTGCGGCGGAAGATAAGGCCGAGGGCCAGCGTCAGCGTACCGATGCCACCGCGGAAGAGCGCCACCGTGCCCGAATCGAGGGCGATCTCACGGCGGACAAGACCGATCGTACCAAAGACAAGCACCGCCAAAAAAAGCGACAGAAGCGCAAGTGCGCGCGATGCGGTATTTTCCTTCATGCAAAACCTCCGAGATGAGGAAATTCCTATACAGTATAGCATAGGACACGAAAAAAAACAAGTCCCCCCTTCAGCGCGATGCTCCAAGCGGAGCATCGCACAAGCGGATCCGTCCCCGACGGGCAAAATCCTGCCTTGCAGGGGTAGCCAAAATGGGCTCGAACCAATAAGCCATCGGCAATGAAGGCTTTCTCCCAAAAGAAAAACTCCGGCTTGTGACAAGCCGGAGTTTTTCTGGAGCTGCTAATCAGATTCGAACTGATGACCTCATCCTTACCAAGGATGTGCTCTACCAACTGAGCCATAGCAGCGGACCTTTGTTATTATAACAAACTATTTCGGCTTTGTCAAGAGATAGAAAAAAATTTTTCCGAAAAAGACGGCAAAGCAACCGAGAGTGAAAAAAGAGCAACCGCAAGGCTGCTCTTTTTCGGTTATGCAAAAATGCGCCGAGCTTATCTCAGATCAATAAAGCCGAGGCGCTTCTTCACCTTGCTCATCGTGCGGGCGGCGGCGCGGGCGGCGGTCTCAGCGCCCGCCTTCATCACGCTCTCAAGGTAGCCCTTGTCGGCCATAAGGCGAGAGAACTCGGCCTGCACGGGCGCCAGCGCATCGGCACACGCCTCACCGACGGCGGCCTTGAAGTCACCGTAGCCGCGGCCCTCAAATTCCCTCTCGATCTCGGCATACTCCTTGCCCGTAAAGCAACGGTAGATCGACATCAGGTTGGCAATGCCGGGGCGGTCCTCATCGTAGCGGACCTCACTGCCCGAGTCGGTCACAGCACGGCGGAATTTGCGAAGGATCTCATCCTTTGGATCGAGGATATAGACAACGGCGTTCTTGTTGGGGTCCGACTTTGACATCTTGGCGGTCGGCTCGGCGAGCGACATGATCTTCATGCCATCCTTTGAGATATAGCCGTCCGGCACCGTAAAGGTGTCGCCCATGAGGTGATTGAAGCGAATGGCGATGTTGCGCGCCAGCTCAAGATGCTGCTTCTGATCAATGCCCACAGGCACAAGGTCGGTCTGATACAGAAGGATATCCGAGGCCATCAGCACGGGGTAGGTAAAAAGGCCGGCATTGATGTTGTCGGCATGCTTCTGGCTCTTGTCCTTGAACTGCGTCATGCGCGAAAGCTCACCGAACATGGTGCTGCAGCCGAGCATCCAGGAAAGCTCACAGTGCGCGGGCACGTGCGACTGCACGAAAAGCGTGTTCTTCTCGGGATCGAGGCCGCAGGCTATGTAGAGCGCCAGCGTCTCATAGGTGCGGCGGCGCAGCTCCGCGGGGACCTGACGGACCGTGACGGCGTGCAGATCGACCACGCAGTAAAAGCAACGGTAGTCCTCAGAAAACGCCGAAAAATTGCGAATGGCGCCGAGGTAATTGCCAATGGTCAGATTGCCCGAGGGCTGAACACCCGAAAATATGACCTTATTCTCCAAAAGCATGTCGGTTCCTCTTTTGTAACTGTATTTACCCCATTATTATATCGGTCGAGGGGAGTTTTGTCAAGGGCGCTTGATTTTTCTTTCTAAAATATTTAGGAAAAGATATTTACTTTTGTCGGCATCTGTGTTATAATGACCTTTGGTCTTGGCCCCATAGGGGCCGGGGCCCACAGTCCTAACGGTAAAAATCAAAAAATATATACTAAAACGGAGGAAAAGTCACATGGAAAGAAAAAAGCTTTCTATGGATGGTAACACCGCGGCGGCGCACGTATCGTATGCGTTCACCGAGGTGGCAGCCATCTACCCCATCACCCCTTCCAGCCCGATGGCCGAGGTCACAGACAGCTGGAGCGCCTCGAACAAGAACATTTTTGGCAAGCCTGCCAATAACCTGTTCGGCGATCGCGTGAAGGTTACAGAGATGCAGTCCGAGGCGGGTGCCGCGGGTGCTGTCCACGGCTCTTTGGCCGCCGGCGCTCTCACCACCACCTACACGGCCTCTCAGGGCCTTCTCCTGATGATCCCGAACATGTATAAGATCGCGGGTGAGCTGCTTCCCAGCGTCATCCACGTTTCGGCGCGCTGCGTTGCCAGCCACGCCCTCAACATCTTCGGTGATCATTCCGACGTTTACGCCTGCCGCCAGACCGGTTACGCCATGATGGCCGAGACCAACGCGCAGGAGATCATGGACCTCGGTGCTGTGGCTCACCTGGCCACCATCAAGGGCCGCGTTCCCGTCCTCAACTTCTTTGACGGCTTCCGTACCTCGCATGAGGTCCAGAAGATCGAGGCCTGGGATTACGCCGACCTTGCCGACATGGTGGATTACGACGCCATTGCCGAGTTCCGCGCCCGCGCCCTGAACCCTGAGTTCCCCGTGCTCCGCGGCTCTGCCGAGAACGGCGATATCTTCTTCCAGCACAGAGAGGCCTGCAACCGTTACTACGATGCGTTCCCCGCGATCGTTGAGGAGTACATGGGCAAGGTCAACGAGAAGCTGGGCACCGATTACCAGCTCTTCAACTACTACGGTGCTCCCGATGCCGACCGCGTCATCATTGCCATGGGCTCGGTCTGCGACACCATTGAGGAAGTCATCGATTACATGAATGCAAACGGCGAGAAGGTCGGCCTTGTCAAGGTCCGCCTGTACCGTCCCTTTGTCTCCGCGAAGCTGGCCGCCGCGATCCCCGCGACCGCCAAGAAGATCGCCGTCCTTGACCGCACGAAGGAGCCCGGCTCCCTCGGCGAGCCTCTCTACCTTGACGTGGTTGCCGCCCTCGCCCGCGAAGGCAGAAGCGGTCTTACCGTGGTCGGCGGCCGTTACGGCCTCGGCTCCAAGGACACGACGCCTGCCTCGGTCTTTGCCGTGTATGAGAACCTCTCGGCCGACGCTCCGAAGAACGGCTTTACCATCGGCATCGTGGACGACGTGACCGGCACCTCGCTTGAGGAGAAGCCCGCCCCCGCGACCGCGCCTGCCGGCACGATCAGCTGCAAGTTCTGGGGCCTTGGCGGTGACGGCACCGTCGGCGCCAACAAGAACTCGATCAAGATCATCGGCGACTACACCGACAAGTTCATTCAGGCGTACTTCCAGTATGACTCGAAGAAGACCGGCGGTATCACGATCTCGCACCTGCGCTTCGGCGATACGCCCATCAAGTCCACCTACTACATCAACAAGGCCGACTTTGTTGCCTGCCACAACCAGGCATATCTCCAGAAGTACGATATGGTCACGGACGTTGTTCCGGGCGGCACCTTCCTTCTTGACTGTGCCTGGACCGATGAGGAGCTGGACGCGCACCTGCCTGCCGACGTCAAGTCCTACATCGCGAACAACAACATTAAGTTCTACACGATCAACGCCACGAAGCTCGCTATCGACCTCGGCAACGCGAAGGTCAAGAACACCATTCTCCAGTCCGCCTTCTTTGCTCTTGCCAAGATCCTCCCGATCGACGAGGCGATCGAGCACATGAAGTACATGGCCACGAAGTCCTACCTCAAGAAGGGCCAGGATATCGTGGATCTCAACCACAAGGCGATCGACAGCGGTAAGGACGCCCTCCACGAGGTGGCGGTTCCCGAGGCCTGGAAGAACGCCGGTAAGTCGGCCCCTGCCGCCGCTGTCACCGGTGACCGCCCCGAGCTTGTCGAATTTGTCAACAACGTGGTGATGCCCGTTGTCTCGATGAAGGGTGACAGCCTGCCCGTTTCCGCCTTTGAGAAGTACGTGGACGGTACCTTCCCGCAGGGTGCTGCCGCTTACGAGAAGCGCGGCGTTGCCGTCAGCGTTCCCACCTGGATCCCCGAAAACTGCATCCAGTGTAACAGCTGTGCCTTCGTTTGCCCGCACGCCACGATCCGTCCCTACGCCCTCTCGGACGAGGAGATCGCCGCGGCGCCTGCCGGCATGAAGCTCATCGGTAAGGTCGTCGGTGACAAGTCGGGCAACGGCTACAAGTTCACCATGACCGTCAGCCCCCTGGACTGCATGGGCTGTACCCTCTGCGTGAAGGCCTGCCCCGTCAACCAGAAGGCCGCCAAGGACGGCACCGACAAGCTCGCGATCAAGATGGTGCCCCAGGCAGAGGAGTCGGGCGAGCAGAAGTACTTTGACTACTGCGTGGCCAATGTCTCCGACAAGAAGCTCTTTGACACCAAGACCATTAAGGGCAGCCAGTTCAAGCAGCCCCTCCTCGAGTTCTCCGGCTCCTGCGCCGGCTGTGCCGAGACCTCGTACGCTCGCCTCATCACCCAGCTGTTCGGCGAGAGAATGTACATCTCGAACGCCACGGGCTGCTCGTCCATCTGGGGCGGCTCCGCGCCTTCCACTCCCTACACCGTCAACCGTGAGACCGGCCGCGGTCCCGCTTGGGCCAACTCGCTCTTTGAGGACAACGCCGAGCACGGCCTTGGCATCTACACCGGTCAGAAGGCCCTGCGTGAGCGCGTGATCGCTTACGTTGAGGAGCTTGTCAAGACCGCGAAGGACGACGACATCCGCGCGCTGGCTGAGGCTTACCTCGCCACCAAGGATCAGGGTGCCGAGAACGAGGCGGCCTCCAAGGCTCTCGTGGCGGCTCTTGAGGCCTGCGACTGCGGCTGTGAGCTCCGCGCCAAGATCCTTGCCAACAAGCAGTACCTCGCCAAGAAGAGCGTTTGGATCTTCGGCGGTGACGGTTGGGCCTACGACATCGGCTTCGGCGGTCTTGACCACGTCATTGCCTCGGGTGAGGACGTCAACATCATGGTCTTTGATACCGAGGTGTACTCGAACACCGGCGGTCAGGCCTCCAAGGCCTCTCAGATCGGTCAGGTCGCTCAGTTTGCCGCCGCCGGTAAGGCGATCGGCAAGAAGGACCTCGCCCAGATCGCGATGTCCTACGGCTACGTTTACGTTGCCCAGATCGCTATGGGTGCCGACATGAACCAGACGCTGAAGGCCCTCCATGAGGCCGAGGCGTATCCCGGCCCCTCGATCGTTATCGGCTACGCTCCCTGCGAAATGCACTCCATTAAGGGCGGCATGCAGAACTGCCAGGCCGAGATGAAGAAGGCGGTTGAGGCCGGCTACTGGCACCTCTTCCGTTACAACCCCGCCCTGAAGGCCGAGGGTAAGAATCCCTTCTCGCTCGACTCCAAGGAGCCGACCGGCGACTATCAGGCGTTCATCAAGGGTGAGGCCCGCTACACGCGCCTGGCCCAGCAGGATCCCGAGCGCGCTGAGGCCCTCTTCCAGAAGGCCGAGGCCACCGCAAAGGCGAAGTACGAGAAGCTGAAAAAGCTCGGTGACTTCTACTCGTAATCCATAAAAAAACGGCTCCCTGCGGGGAGCCGTTTTTTCGGTCCCTCCTTCCCTTGCGGTGCCCCCTCCGCAACGTCGGCGCGGCTCGGTTTTTTCGCATCTTTTGCCGAAAAATATAGGTTTTTCCTTGACATTTCCCGGCGTAAGTGTTAAACTACCCATAGGGCAAGGAAAGAGAGCGTGTCCTGTGACCTCCCCTCTCCTTTCCTTTTTTGTGATCGATCCCGTTCATTACGGTCATCTCCCACGCGCTCATCGGGCGCAACCCCACCGGGGGCTACGCGGCCTCCGATCACGCTCTGTTCACGCGCACCGATATTTTAGAGGGTGCCCTGCCGCCGTCGGCTTCTTGGGAAGCTCTACGGTGTTCTTTGCAAAAATAAAAAGACTTAGGAGAAGTGCTATGGATTACAGAGAAAGCGAATGGTCCGGCTTCCGCCGCCTGGATTTTGAATTTGAGGGATACCCCGCGATCCTCGTTCTGCCGAACGAGCCGCACAAGGAGAGGCGCCTCGCCCTCAAGACCGAGTATTTTGCGGCGTTCCCGGAGACCGAGCTGGAAATGCTGAAGCGCGGCTACTTCCGCGCCTACCTCAAAAACCGTAGCCGCTGGGGCACGGACGATGACTGTGACCGCAAGCGCCGCTTTGTGGATTTTCTGGCCGATGAGTTCGGTACGGCGCGCAAGGTGGTGACGGTGGGCATGAGCTGCGGCGGCTTCCACGCTGTGTCCTTTGCCTCGCGCTATCCCGAGTACATTTCCTTCCTCTATCTTGATGCGCCCCTGCTCACCTTCTTCTCCACGGCCGACCTCCGCCACGAGCACGAGGCAAAGACGGTCCGCTGGCCCGAGGTGCAGAAGGCGTGGGGCTTTGCCACCTATGCCGAGGCGTACGCCTACAACGATCAGCCGATCCACCGCCTGGAGGCGCTGGCCAAGAACCGTCTGCCCGTGGGCCTTGTGTACGGCAACTCGGACGAGGTGGTCCCCTGCTTTGAAAACGCCGAGCTTCTGGCCGAATTCTACGAGAGCCGCGACCTGCCGATCCGTGTGTGGAAGCGCCCCTGCTACGGGCATCACCCGCACGGCCTTGCCGATCCCCGCGAGCTTCTCGATTACATCGAGGAAGTGGCACTTTAAGGAAATATTATTTTTAAGGAGACTGCTATGAAAAACGTGTGTGTTATCACCGGCGGCGGCAGCGGCATGGGCCTTGAGGCCGCCAAGCTGATGCCAAAGGACAAGATCCTTGTGCTGGCCGGCCGAACCGAAAAGAAGCTGGAGGGCGCGGTGAACGAGCTGAAGGCGCTGGGCTTTGAGGCCTACGCCAAGGCCTGCGACACCTCCTCGCGCGAGAGCGTCCGTGAGCTTGCTGCCTTTGCGGCAGGGCTTGGCGAGGTCAAGAACGTCATCAACTCGGCGGGGGTTTCCCCCGCGATGAACGGCACCCCTGAGAGCATTCTCAGGATCAACGCCCTCGGTACGGTGTATATGAACGAGGAGTTCTCTAAGGTGATGAATCCCGGCAGCGTCATTGTGGACGTGGCCTCAAACTCTGCCTACATCCTCCCCGTCTTCATCATTCCCAAAAAGGCGTATCCTCTGGCCGAGACCGATGAGGAGGCCTTCCTCAAAAAGCTCATCAAGCGCGCTTCTATGGCCAAGGGCGACTATCAGAGAAAGGGCTTTGCCTACTCGCTTTCCAAGAACTTTGTGGTCTGGTACGCCAAGAAATGCGCCTTTGAGTACGGCAAAAAGGGCATCCGCGTGGTCTCTCTCAGCCCCGGGCTGATCGCCACCGATATGGGCAACCTGGAAAAGAAGGACGGCGGCATGCTGATCCCCTTTGCCTGCGAGGAGCGCATGGGCGAGCCGTGCGAGCTTGGCTTTGCCCTGGCGACGGTTGCCGACGAGCGCAACGGCTACCTTGCCGGTGTGGACATCCTCTGCGACGGCGGCAGCACCAACGGCATGAAGGAATTTAAGAAGAAAAAGTAATTCCGAAAACCAAAAAAGACAGAGCAAAAGCTCTGTCTTTTTTTATGTGTGGGGGTGCCGAGGACGTGGGCCCCTACGGGCGTAGCTACCTACGGCGACCGTGGTTGCTCTCCGAGGCGGTGCAGAGCGCCGTTCTCGCCTGCTTCTCGTAGTGGGAAAACGGATGCTATGTGCCGTATCGGGGAGCCGGGAAGCCGTAGCTACCTACGGCGACCGTGGTTGCTCTCCGAGGCGGTGCAGAGCGCCGTTTTCGCCTACGAGAAACGGCGCTTTTCGCGAAGGTAGCCACCCTTGAGGCGCGAACGGCTTCCTGAGTAGCCGCCCTCGGCCGCGGTCTCATACCAGCGGGCGGCCTTGTCGCGATCGAGCGGCACGCCGTCACCGAATTCAAAGTGACAGCCTATGACGTAGCAGGCGCGGGCCGAGCCGCCCTTGGCGGCTTCAAGGCGCAGACGGAGGGCGCCGTCCACGTCTCCGCGGTGATAGACGGCGGCGGCGGCCGAATAGAGGCGGTGGGCGCGCTTTTCGTCACGCACGCTGTCCATAGCCGACAGGAGATTGTCGGCGGCCTCACGGTACGCTTCATCCATATCAAGAAGGAGGGCGCGGGCCTTTTGGTAATCGCGGCCGATGCCGTAGCCGTTGATATAACAGACGGCAAGGTTAAGCCGCGCGGCCTTGCTGCCCGCGGCCACAGCCTCACGGTACGAGGCGGCGGCGGCGTGGCGGTTGGCGGAGCATCCGAGGCCCTTTTGGTAGCAGTAACCGAGGTTGGAGAGCGAGTCGGCGTGGCCGAGGGCGGCGGCGCTCCGATAGAGCGAGAAGGCCTCACGCACGTTGCCCGCCTTTTGTGCCTCCACGGCGCGGTCATAGGTCTCGGCTAAGAGGATCTCGATGCCCGACAGGCGGTCGGCGGCGGGGAGGCAGCCGCCCCCCGCGGCGGCACGGAGCCAGGGCATGGCGCTTCTCACACCCTCACCCTCAACATCGTGCGAGAGGTAGAAGTCGGCCAGAACGTACGCGTGCTCGGCAACCCCGCCACGGGCGGCGGTGATATAATGGCGCTCGGCCTCGGCAAGGTCCTTTTTGTCCTTTTCAAAGATTCTGCCAAGCCAGAGCGCGGCCTCAGAGGAGCCTGCCTCCTCGGCACGGCGGTAAAGGGCAATAGCGGTATCGATCTCGGTGGGGGTACCCAGCCCCTCACGGTAAGCGGCGGCGGCGCGGCAGGCAGCCTCCACGCTCCCCTCATTGACGGCAAGGAGAAAAAGGCGCAGCGCCGTGGTGTAAAAGGCACCGTGCGCGGCCTCACAGCCGAGGGCATGCAGAGCTCCGCCGCGGTCGGGCGTGACAATGGGCGAGGGCTCCTTTGCCTCGGTCACGCCGAAAAGGCGCCACACAAAGAGGCGGAGAGGGTGGGGGTGAGGCAGGGTGTTGTAGAACCAAAGCGCCGCGGCCGGGTCGCGCGGAAGGAGCTTGCCGCGGCGATAGAGGCGAGAAAGGCGGCGAACGGCACGCTCATGCCCTCGCCTTGCGGAGGTGTAAAGGAACGCCAAACGCTCGTCCGCCGTCAGGCCGTAGCGCTCACCGCTTGTGGCAAGAGCGTAGGCCGCGTCGGGACTGCCAAGCCCCTCTGCGGCACGAAGCCAGAAAACGGCGGTGCCGCGGCCGTCCGCAAGACGGGGACGGGCACGAAGCAGGCGGGAAAGGCGATAGGCGGCGCGGACCGAGCCATGCTCGGCAGCGTACAGGTACCCGTCCGCGGCGCGCGAGAGATCGCGCGGAGTGCCGATGCCCTCCTCGTAGCAGCGGGCGTAGGCCTCCTCTCCCTCGGGGTAGCCCGCCTCGGCCAAAAGGGCGTAACGGCGGAAGGCCTCCTCATACCGCTTGTCCTGCTCATACGTTACGGCGCGGTGAAAGAGGGCGGCGGCCTCCGCCGCATCGGGACGGGTGGGAACGTGACAAGAGGGGCAGGTAAGACCCAGCTCCTCATAATCCCATTCTGTATGACAACGGTGGCAGGTGATCATAGCGACTTCTCCCGATGAAGGTATTACACCTATACTATATCACAATCCCTCATTTTTTGCAAGGGGCACGCATATTTTTCGGGCAAAGTGGTAAAAATGGGTAAAAGAAATTTTGCCGCAAAGGAGAAGTTATGTTTACAAAAAAATCGACACGATCCCTCTTTTCCACGATCACAGCTCCCGTCCTCTGGCTCTTTGCCGCGGTGGGGGCGGTCACGCTGGTGCCCCGCTTTCGGCGGATGTTCCGCCTTTTGTCGTGGCGGCGGACCGCGTGAGGGCACGCTTTTCTCATTTTCTGAAAAATGCTCGTTTTTTCCGCTTTATTGAAGAAAATCTGCTGATTTTTTCAAAGATCGCGCTCAAAATCCTCCATAGCTCGCGCAAGGCGGCGGTGAGGGCTCGCCGTCTCGGGAGCTTTGGGGGCATTGCCTTTGCGGTCACAAGGGCGAATGGATGAATGACGGCCAGCCGTCATGGATGACTGTCGGTAGAGGGCGCGGCGCTCTCCTGCGCCGAGAATTCGTGCTCCTTAACATACTCAATGACGGTTTTCAGGCTCTTGGAGAGCCATTTGTTTTTATGGTAGATGAGCTGCTTCCAGATCTCGATCTCCGCATCCTCAACGTCAAGATAGCAAAGCTCCCCCGCGGCCACATGCCCCTCCGTGACAAAATCGGGGAGATAGGAGATCATATCGCTCCCCGCGAGGATCCGCGTGATGATATCGGTCCTTCCGATCTCAAGCACGGGGGTGATGTCGATCGACCGTTTGGCCAGCTCCTTGTCCAGCACCCGACGGTACCCCTGCCCATACTCGGTGAGGATGAAGGGCTCATTCGCGATGTCCGCCATTTTCAAGCCGCGCCTGCCTGCAAATTTTGACCGTTTTCCCGCCACAAAGTGCATGGAGAGGGGGGTCTCCGCGGCGATCACGTAATCACGGCGGTAGGAGTGGCTGTCCAGCGTGATGATCGCGTCCGCCTCATTGTGATCCAGCATATCGAACATCACCGAGGTGTCCGCCGTTGTGAATTTGATCGAAATGGCGGGATAGCGGCTGTGGAAATCGAGATAGTGCGAGTGGATCATTTCCTCACACACCGAGTCGGGCGTTACGATGTGAATGTGGCCGCGGCAGTCCTCGTCCCTTTCCAGATTCTCCTTGAACTCCTCGGTGAGCGAGAGCACCCTGTGAGCATAGGCGACCAGCTCGCGCCCGCGCGCGGTCAGGGTCACGGTGTGATTGATGCGCTCAAACAAGAGACAGCCAAGCTCCTCCTCCAGCTGCTTGATCTGGAAGGAGATCGTGGACTGGGAGTACCCGAGAAAAAGCGCCGCCTTGGTGAAGCTGCCCAGCTCCGCAACGTGAATGAACGTTTTGAGATTCCGTAATTCCATGCCTTTACCCCATAATCTAAAAATTCGATGATAAATATCAAAACCATTCGCTTGACTAATGCTCATGGGTATTATATAATAAGAGCTGACAAAAAGCAAGCCCCACGGCGAATTTCAAGGGGGCAAGGAACAATGGGAGACAGGACATGCAGGACGTTCAGATCTACACTATCATTGCCCTTTCCATGTACGCGTTGGCCATGGCGATCATCGGGTGTGTCAGCTATGGGAGATCCAAAACGCTGGACGGCTTTCTTCTCGGCGGAAGAAAGATCGGCGCGTGGGCCACGGCCTTTGCGTACGGCACAGCCTACTTTTCCGCCGTGGTGTTTGTCGGGTATGCGGGGCAGCACGGCTGGAACATCGGCATTGGGGCGGTGTGGATCGGCGTTGGTAACGCCGTCCTCGGCTGCCTTCTCTCCTGGCTCCTGTTTGCCAACAGAACACGCAAGATGACCAAGCACCTGAACGCGCGTACCATGGCCGACTATTTTGAAAAGCGCTACGGCTCCCGCGGCCTGAAGATCCTCGCAGCGATCATCATTTTTGTATTTCTCCTCCCCTACTCCGCGGCGGTCTACAAGGGGCTTGGCTCGCTTTTTGGCGCGGTGTTCCCCTCCGTAGATACCTGGGTGTGGATGCTGCTCATCGCCTGTCTTACGGCGATCTACCTTGTGGCAGGCGGCTATACGGCCACGGCGATCACCGATCTTGTGCAGGGCATCATTATGATCGTGGGGGTCATTTGCCTGGTGATTGCCGTCCTCTCGCACGATACGGTGGGCGGTCTTTCGGGGCTTTTTGAAAATCTTCGGGCCTTTGAGTCTTTGCAAAATGACCCGAACCCCACCACAGGCGCCCAGCTCACCAGCCTTTTTGGCGGCTCGGCGTTCCGCTTCCTTTGCTTCAATATCCTCTTAACAAGCTTCGGCACGTGGGGCCTTCCCCAGATGATCGGCAAGTTTTACGCGATCAAGGACACCGCCGCGATCAAGCGCGGCACGGTCATTTCCACCGTTTTTTGCTTTGTGATCGGCTGTGGTGCCTACCTTGTCGGAAGCTCCTCCCGCCTGGTCCTTGGCGGCCAGCTCCCCGAGGGCGGGATCGATGCGGTCATTCCCACCCTGCTTATGGAGGTGCTGGGCAACGGCACGCTGGGGATCGTTCTTTTGGCCATTATCATGATCCTCCTGCTCTCGGCCTCGATGTCCACCCTGGAGGCCGTGGTGCTGACCTCCGCCTCGGCTGTGGCGGTCGATCTTATCCCCGCCCTCACACGGCGACAGATGCCCGCCAAGAGGCAGATGCTCCTGACGCGGCTCCTTTGCCTCGCCTTTATTGCCTGCTCCTTCATTTTTGCAACGCAAAACATTCCGATCATCGTCAGCCTGATGTCCTTCTCCTGGGGGGTGGTTTCGGGCTGCTTCCTCGGCCCGTACCTTTGGAGCCTCTTCTCAAAGCGGATCACAAGGATCGGCGCGTACGCCGGCATCCTTTCCGGCCTACTTACCGTGGGCGGCGCCACGCTCTTTATCACGCTCACCTCAGGCTTTGGGGCGGCCGCTGCGCGCTCCCCCGAAATGGGCGTTGCCGCCATGGCCGTCTCCTTCCTTACGGTGCCCCTCGTAAGCCTTTTGACAAAGCATACGCCAAAGGAGCAGGAAAGAATCGAAGAGATCTTCGCCTGCTACGGGGAGAAGTAAAAAAATCATGCGTAGCATGAAGGAAAGCCGCAGAAAAATTTTTCAAAAAACCCCTTGACACCGGGGACCCGGTGTGATAAAATTCACTCATCAAATGCGATAGAGCAGAAACCAGTAGGTGGGAAAGAACCGTGAAGAGAGTTGCCGGTCGGTGCGAGGCAATGGGGGCGTCCTTCTCGAATTCATTCTGTTAGCAGTGCGCTGAATAAGAGTTATCTTTAGTAGGACGCAACGGGAGTTCCCGTCACAGAACTAAGGTATGTCAGTACCTGACAAGGCCGCTACCGTGAGATAGCGGCGAACTGAGGTGGTACCACGGGAGCTTTCTCGTCCTCTGTATTCTTTTTCGGAATGCAGAGGACTTTTTTTGTCCCTTCATTCCGAGCCGACCAAGCTTTGAGAAAGGGAAAACATCATGGAAGAACGCTACTACCAAAAAGAGATCGAGACCATGGCACGTGAGGACATGAAACGCCTCCAATCCGAAAAGCTCCGCCGCCAGGTGAAGCACGTTTACGATAACGTGCCCTACTACCGCGCCCTTATGGAGGAGAAGGGCGTACGCCCTGAGGACATCGGGGGTATCGAGGACCTTCACAAGCTCCCCTTCCTCTCGAAGGCCGACCTGCGCGAGGCTTACCCCTACGGGCTTTTGGCCAAGCCGATCGAGGACTGCGTCCGCATCCAATCCACCTCAGGCACCACGGGGCGCCGTGTGGTGGCCTTTTACACACAAAAGGACATCGACCTGTGGGAGGACTGCTGCGCCCGTGCGATCACGGCGGCGGGCGGCACCAAGAGGGACGTGTGCCAGGTGGCCTACGGCTACGGCCTCTTTACGGGCGGCCCCGGTCTGAACGGCGGCTCCCATAAGGTGGGATGCCTGACGCTCCCCCTCTCCTCCGGCAATACCGAGCGGCAGATCCAGTTCATGACCGACCTTAGCGCCACGATCCTTTGCTGCACTCCCTCCTACGCCGCCTACCTTGGCGAAAGCCTCAAGGAGCAGGGCTACGGGCCTGAGGACATCCCTCTGAAGGCCGGTATCTTCGGCGCGGAGCCGTGGACCGAGGAGATGCGGGAGAGCATTGAAAAAACGCTGGGCATCAAGGCGTACGACATTTACGGTCTTACCGAGACCAGCGGCCCCGGTGTGGCCTTTGAGTGCTGTGAGCAGTCGGGCATGCACGTGAACGAGGACCACTTCTTGCCCGAGATCATCGATCCCGAGACGGGCGAGGTGCTTCCTGAGGGGAGCCGCGGAGAGCTGGTGTTCACATCTCTCGATAAGGAGGCGTTTCCGCTTCTCCGCTACCGCACCCGCGACATCTGCGTTCTCTCGCGCAAGAAATGCTCCTGCGGCCGTACGCTGATCAAAATGGCCAAGCCCATGGGCCGCACCGACGACATGCTCATCATCCGCGGTGTCAACGTGTTCCCGAGCCAGATCGAGACCGTGCTTCTCCGAGAGGGCTACGAGCCGAACTACCAGATCGTTGTGGACCGCGTGAATAACAACGATACCTTTGACGTCCATGTGGAGATGCCCGCCGAGAAATTCACCGACAAGGTGGCGGACATCGTGGCTATGGAAAAGGCGCTGGCGGGTGCCATGAAGACCATGCTGGGCATCAACCCCGCCGTTCATCTTGTAGAGCCGAAGTCGATCGCGAGAAGCGAGGGCAAGGCCGTGCGCGTAATCGACAAGCGAAAGCTTGTCTGACCGGGAAAGGAGACAACGACTATGGCGATCAAGCAGCTCACTGTTTTTGTTCAGAATCAAAGGGGCACCGTTGCCGGTGTCACGGATACCCTCTCGCGGCACGGGATCAATCTCCGCGCCCTCTCGATTGCCGAAACGCAGGACTTTGGCATCCTGCGCCTTATTGTCAACGAGGAGACGGCGGCCGAGGCGGTGCTGGCAGAGGACGGCTACCTCTACAAGGTCATTGACGTTATCGGCATCAAGATCGGCGATGAGCCGGGAAGGCTCAACGAGGCCCTGAAGGTCCTCGACCACGCCAACATCAACGTAGAATACCTCTATGCCTTTATGGCGCGCACGCAAAAGCACGCGTACGTTGTCCTGCGCGTGGAGGAAAATGAGGAGGCCGAGGCCGCGCTCACGCGCGCGGGCTTTACCCTCATCTCGGACGCCGACGTCAAAAAGCTGTAAGTAAGGAAACAAAAAAATACGAGAGCCGTGGCTCTCTTATTTTTTTAGCTTATGCCGAAAGGCGCCGCCAAAAGGGCGAGGGGATTTTGAGGAGAAGGCGCCGATCGCGACCCGCAGGCGTATAGGAATACGTCAAGCGGAAGCAAGCGACGGTTTCTACCAAAAGACACCGCCAAAAGGGCGAGGGGATTTTGAGGAGAAAGCGCCGATCGCGACCCGCAGGCGTATAGGAATACGTCAAGCGGAAGCAAGCGACGGTTTCTACCAAAAGACACCGCCAAAAGGG
>JAZRAU010000029.1:0-9953 GCA_045634705.1 Eubacteriales bacterium
CGTAAGTAAAGACGCCGTTCTCATCGGGCGAGCCCCACTCGGCAGAGGTGATGGTCGTCGGCGTCGTGTCAACGTCAAAGATCTGCTGACCGTTGTACGTCCAGGTGGTCTGATCAATGCTCGTGCCGAAGTTCCACGTGGTCTCAACGGCGCCCGTCTTTACCTCGGTGGGAGCGTACTTGTTGGGCTCAAAGGTCAGAATGATGTCACCCGTGATCTTCAGGGCGGCCTCGTGGCTACCGTCGGTCACAGGGTCGATCTCGATCTTCAGGTTATCGAAGTCGAGGTGGTACTCACCGTAACCGCCCGAGAACTGCGCCTCAGTCAGCTTAAGGGTGAGGTGCTGATGCTGGTCGGCAACGTCATTGGTCTGCGAATAGACCCACGTGGCATAAACGCCGCCAAGCGTCAGACAAAGAGCGAGGCATACGATAAGGGAAAGCATTTTGGTTTTCATAAGTCGGTTTCCTCCAAATAATTTATGCAATCCTGCAGCGCCGTGGCCTGCAGGTAAGTGCCGTGGATGAGCGGCTCCCTCCGCTTTTGACAGTTATATTATACTCTTTATTTTGAAAATGTCAAGGGGATTTTTAGAGGATTTTTATGGAGGGAGATCGCCTGCCGCGCACCCCGTTTTTGAGGCTGTCGAAAAAGAAAAACGCCCCCCTTTTGGGATCAGGGGGGCGCAAAAAGTTATTTTTTGAGAAGCTCCAGGAGTGTCACATCGCCAAAGGCACGCTTCCAGTCGGCCGAGAAGCCGGCAATCGAGGTGTCGGTGCTGGTGTGGGCAAGGAACCTGCGGAGAACATCGGGACTGACGGTGGCGGCATGACAGCCCGCCACGGCCACGTCAAGGACCTCCTTGGCCGTTTTGAAGCTGGCGGCCAGGATCCTGGTCTTTGTGCCCGAGACCTTAAAGATTTCGGCGGTGTCGGCCACCGTACCGATGCCGTCGGCACAGATGTTTTCCAGGCGGTTGACGTAAGGCGCAACGTACGCCGCCCCGGCATTGGAGGCCAGGGGCGCCTGCGCCGCCGTCAGAATGGCGGTGACGGTGACACCGTACCCCTCGGCCGCAAGCGTCTTGGTGGCGCGCAGGCCGACCTCGGTCACAGGGATCTTCACGTAGGTGTTCTCACCAAGAAAATCGACAATGGCGTGGGCCTCCTCCACGATCCTTTCGTACTCGGTCTCAATGACCTGCACGTGGAACTCCTTATCGGGGCCGATCACGCGGCGGATCTCGGAAAGGAGCGAGAGAACGTCACCCCCCTCGCGCGAGAGGATCGTGGGGTTGGTGGTCACACCCTCAATGGGATAGTGGGTATGGAAATAACGAATATCCTCAAGATTGGCGGTGTCGAGGATAATTCTCATAGGCTATGCCTCCCTTGCCCTCAGCGCTTCTGCTGAAGGTCGTAGTGAACGTCGTAGGCCTTCTCCTCGTCGGTAAACTTGCGGCGGGTATTGATGACCTCACCGTTGTTCCACTTTCTGTCACCCACGTCCTCGGCAGTACCGATGACGGTGACGTTGACCTGACGGCGACGGGCAATGACGTGGTCCCAGTCGATGAAGTAGACGTGAGCAAACTGACCGCCGTCCACAACGCCGTCCTTAATGGTCATGGTCTCGCTTCTGCCGAAAAAGACCGAACGCAGGTGACCGTCGGTGTTCATGCTGGAGTAGTCACCGGGCTCGTTGACATAGCGGCCGAACTGGGCATGCACGGGGCCGGGGTGACGGTACTGATGCTCCTCGGCAAAGTCGGGGATCATCTTTCTCATGATGTCAAGAAGGTCATGCTGAAGGAACTCAAGATCGAAGGAATCGATGTCGTGCGAGCACTCCTGAACCATGACCGAGCAGGTGGTGTGGTGCGAGACGATCGCAACGGTGCCGTTCTTCACGCCGGAAGCGGCAACGATCTCCTTGACCTCCTTCGAGATGTCGTGGAAGGTGGGGATCCAGCCTCTCGACTGAAGCTCGATCTCTTTCTGAAATACTTTCATTTCCATGGTAATAGTCTCCTTTTGTATAGTTTTGTTTATAAAATTATTTGTTTTGGTTGAGGCGTTTGCCAACAGCGCCACCCGGGTGGATCACAGCGAACTTCTCGTTCATAAAGCCCGTGTACTCAACGAGGGCGCTCTGGAGCGCGTCAAAGATCGCCGACGTGACGGCAAAGCTGGTGGTGCCTTGGCAGTTGTAACGGTCGCACTCGCGCGTGACGCTCATGGCCAGCACGATGTCGGAAAGCTCCGCGAGGGGGGAGGCGAGATTTTCTGTCACGCCAATGAGGGTAGCGCCCTTATCCTTGCAGATCTTCGCGATCGGCATCAGCTCATCGGTCTTGCCGCCGCGGGAAACAAGCACGATGACGTCTCCCTTCTGAATGAAGCCAAGGCCGCCGTGGACCGCCTCGGCAGGTGAAATGAAGCGCGCGGGGCGCTCGATGCAGCAAAGCAGGTGGGCAAAATGGCGGCAGGCGATGCCCGAGTGACCGCAGCCCGAGGTGCCGATGCGCTCGGCCTTGGCGAGGGCCTCAACGGCACGGGCCAGCTCGTTTTTATCAAGGACGGCAGCGGTGGCAGCCAGCGACTCAGCCTCAATGCGGAAGGCGTCGTAGGCGGCATTCAAAACTTCGGAATTCATTTGCCGTTCACCTCGTCATAGGTCTTGCGGAGGGTGTAGAGCATCTCCTCGGCGGCGGCCTCGGGGTCCTTGGCCTTCATAACGCCGCTGGTGCAGCCCGTGGCTTGCGCGCCCGCACGGGTGACGTTGGCAACATCATCGGGACCCGAGATACCGGCGCCCTGAAGCACCATGATGTCGGGGTTAATGGCACGGACGGCGGCAATGGTATCGCGCACGTAGCCCATATCGCTGGCAACGCCGGTGCCGATGAGGTCGGTCGGCTCGGCCACGATGAGGTTCGGCCCGAGGAGGGCGACCTCACGGATCTCAGCCACGGTATCGGCACACACAATGGTGGCAAGGCCAACCTCGTCAGCACGGGCAATGGTGGCGCGGATCTCATCGAGAGTCAGCTTCTTTTCGGCGTGATTGAGCATAACGCCCACGGCCCCCGCCTCCTTGATCGACTCGGGAAGCACTGAGCCGAGGCCGCGGCCGGGCAGAAGCGAGTCCATGTGCTGGGCATAGACGTGGATCCTCTCGGTGTTCTCCGCCAGAAGGCGGATATCGGCGTACTGGGGCGTGACGATGACGTCAAGATCGTACTTCTCGGCGATCTTGTCAACGGCCTTGGCGAGCTTCAGCATACGCTCACCCCACATAAAGCACTTGGGACCGATCTCAAAGTACGGGGCGCGGATCTTATAACCTTTCAGCATTTTTCTTCTCCATTTCCGAAACTCCCGCAAACGTGCGACAAACGGCCCTCTCGGTTTTCGTTTTGCTTTCGTTTGCGGTTTCTTTTTGCTTCTCTTATCATACCACACACCGAGAAGAAAGTCAATACGCCTTATGCGCTTTTTGGGCGTTCTACCGTTAAAATTGAAAATAGACTTGCACGATCTTCGGATTTGTGATATACCGATTTCAAAATCATCTTTATGAGGACACCCGAATGAAAAAACTCACCGCTCTTTTGCTTTTCGCTTTCCTTCTTTCGCTCACACTCGCACTGACGTCGTGCGATCTTGTCGACCTTTCCTTCTTGAACGGCCTCCCCTTTTTGAACGGAGACGGGACCACAGGAACCACCGCCGCGTGCCAGCACACCTTTGGCGAATGGGCCACACGGACCGAGGCCACCTGCCGCGATGCGGGTGAGCGCTTCCGCACCTGCTCAAGGTGCAGCGAGGAGGAGACCGAGCCGATCGCCGCCACAGGCAATCACACCGTTGTGACCGATGCGGCCGTACCCGCGACCTGCACCAAGACCGGCCTCACCGCAGGCAAGCATTGCTCGGCCTGCGGCACCGTCCTGATCGCCCAAGAGGAGGTGGCTACATTGAGGCACAAGTACACAACCCCCACCCGCACGCCCGAAACTCCCGTGGGCTACATCACGCTGGAGTGCGAGTGCGGCAACAGCTACGACAAGGCGCTGGCCAAGTGGTACAAGGGCAAGACCATTGCCTGCATCGGCGACAGCATCACCAAGGCCGAGGTGGGCGGCGTTACGGCCGACAAGAACGATTACGTGACGCTCCTTGCCGAAGCCCTGGAGCTTGACGCCTACATTCGCCTCGGGCACAACGGCAGCACTCTCTGCACCGGCGGCGACCGCCATTGCAACATCGATAAGCTCACCGCCGAGAACATCGGGGATGCCGACATCGTCACCATTTTCCAGGGCATCAACGACTGGGACCAGACGACCGCCGATTATTACTCGCTCGGCACGCCCGACTCGACCGACACCAAGACCATTTACGGCGCCATGAAGATGTGGTGCGAGAGGATCAACGAGCTCCGCGCGCTCCCCAAGTACAAGTACACCGAGTTCTAC
Organism: Eubacteriales bacterium; assembly: GCA_045634705.1. GTDB lineage: Bacteria > Bacillota > Clostridia > Oscillospirales > CAG-272 > UBA1740. The sequence goes on from JAZRAU010000029.1 coordinate 4,481, forward strand.
TTCATCACCCCCGTCATCACGAGCTACAACCACTCGGTGACAACCGACAGAAGCTGGGATCAGAGCAAGGAAACGATGCACGGCTACACCCTGCGCGATATCTGCAACGCGATCATTGAGGTGGCCGAAGCGTACGACGTGGGCGTCATTGACCTCAACCTCATCAGCGGCATCTACCACGTGGACGCCTCCACGAGCAACGTGGCCACCATGTACAACGACGGGATCCACCCCCTGCCCGCGGGGCACGCCCTGATGGCCAAGGCCATTGAGAACGTGCTGCTGGAAAAAAACCTTATGGACGACCACGACCACATCTTTGGCCCTGCGATCGTCACCGACTACACGACGGGCGAGGCGCATCGCGTTTGCTCGATCTGCTCGGCTACCGAGAGGGTACAGTGACGCCAAGACCGATACGAAAACCGCCGATTTCGGCGGTTTTTTGTCTTATCGGGAATTCTGCCCCCCTTCTTGGATTTTCTTTCGGAAATATTTGCTTTTTTCAAAACGATATGTTATAATTGAATAAACGAAACCGAGAGAACGAAAGGAAAGAAGCATGCAAGCCAATGCCGAAAAACGCCGCGAGGAGATCGTGGCTATGGTCCGCGCCGAGGGTAAGGTGCGCGTGACCGAGCTGTCAAGGCTGTACGGCATCTCCGAGGTGTCGGTCCGCAAGGACCTCGAGATCCTTGAGACCGAGGGGCATTTAGCCCGTGTCCACGGCGGCGCCGTGGGGGTCGAAAAGATGTACGTGAGCATGGATCTTTCCGAGCGCTTCAAGACCAATGCCGCCGCCAAGCGCGCGCTGGCGGCAAGGGTGGCCGACCTCATTGAGGACAATGACACCATTATGATGAACGCGGGGACAACGCTCGCCTACGTCCTGCGCGCCCTGAAGGGAAAGCGCAACATCAGCATTGTCACCAACTCGATCCCCAACGCCAACGAGGCGGCGCTCTATTCCTCCTTTCACGTGATCCTGCTTGGGGGAGAGCTTGACTCCAAGTATCAGTTTACTCACGGCCCCGATGCCGAGCGCCAGATCGAGCGGTATCACGCCACCAAGTGCATCCTCTCGGTAGACGGGATCAGCCCCGAGGCGGGCCTTACGCTCTATTACGCCAACGAGGCGGCCCTCGCCCGTAAGATGATCGAGTCCTCCTCCACCGTCATTGTGGCGGCGGACGGCACAAAGCTTGGGCGGAGCGCTTTTGCCCGCATCACCGACGTCACTAAGATCGGAACGCTTGTCACCTGCGGAGCCGGGGAAAGCGAGGCCAAGGCGGCGCTTTGCGAGCTTGGCATCAGGATCCTTGAGGCCTGATCGTACCTTTTAGTCCATTTTTTATACAATCGTACGTTTTTTATACAAAATAGGCGTGATATTGTACGCAGAAAGGGCGAAAATCGTATATAATGTACTTGAAGGTGCATTTTAGTATACGCCAACGTTATGACCGAAGTGACACAGGAAAGACGTGATGGGGTGAGGATCGACGCGATCACCTCGATCCACTATTTTGAATTTGACGATGCCTTCCGCGATGAGCCCGAGGCCCACGAGCCGTGGGAGCTGGTGTTCTGCGACCGCGGCGAATGCGGCGTGGTGGCCGACGGACGGCGCCTCTGCCTGCATCAGGGCGAGCTTTACTTTCACAAGCCGAACGAGGTGCATATGCTGGAGGTCGTTAAGGGCATTGCCCCCAACATCTTCATCATCACCTTTACCTCGCACTCCCCCGCCATGCGCTACTTTGAGGGGCGGCGCCTTACGGCATCCATGGCGGTCAAGCAACACATCTCGGCCATTCTTCACGAGGCGACCGAGACCTTTGAGCTGACCTTTAACAATCCGCGTATGCAACCCCTGCGCCTATGCCGCGAGCCTCTCTTTGGCGGCGAGCAGACGGTGCGCCTGCGCCTTGAGCTGATGCTCATTGAGATCATCCGGAGCGACGACCGCTATGCGCCGCCGCCGAAGATGCTCTTCCCGAAGGAGATCGTGACCGATCCCTTTGCCCTGCGCGTGATCGCGTACATGGAGGACCACCTCTACTCGCGCTTTACCATGGAGGAAATGGCGCGCGCGCTCTCGTTCGGAAAGACCTACGTCTCGCGCTATTTCTCACGGGTTTGCGGTCACTCGATCATCGATTACTTCGGTATGATGAAGATACATGAGGCCAAGCGCCTGATCCGGGAGACCGACAAGAACTTTGGTGAGATCTCCGAGATGCTGGCCTTCTCGAACCCTCATTACTTCTCCGCTATATTCAAAAAGCACACGGGCATGACGCCCACACAGTACAAACGGTCCTGCCGGATCGTATGAGGTGAATAGTATGAAGCTTGCTCTTACCAACGCCAACCTTGTTATGGCCGACCACATCGTGAGGGGGGCCACCCTGATCGTTGAGGGGGGCCGCATTGCCGATTTTGGCAGAGACCTGCCAACAGACGGCTGTGAGGTGCACGACCTTGCGGGCGGCTACATCGGCCCCGGTCTTATCGACATTCACACCCACGCCGACGGCGAGGTGTTCTTTACCGAGGACCCCTACCGCGCCGCCGCCACCCTCCTCGACCACGGCGTGACCGACGTTTTGCCTGCGCTCTATTTCAGCGCGACCGCCGAGGAGCTGGTGGCACAGGTGGCGATCATCCGCGAGGCGATGCAGTCGGGCAAGGCCAAAAACATCATCGGCCTTTATATGGAGGCACCCTACCTCAACCCCGACTACGGGTGCAACCGTGAGAACAATCCGTGGCGCGATCCTGTGAAGCGGGAGCGCTTTGCCCCCGTGGTGGACGCCGCCTATGACCTGGCCCGCGTGTGGTGCGTGGCGCCCGAGCGCGAGGGGATCCTCGACTTTGTCCGCTACGTAAAGGAGAAAAACCCCGCGGCGGTCTTCTCGGTGGCGCACAGCGAGGCTGAGCCCACCGACATTGAGCGCCTGATGCCCTACGGCCTGCGCCTGGCCACTCACCACACCAACGCCACGGGCACCCTGCACCGCTATCCCGAGTGCCGCAGCGCGTGCGTGGACGAGACGGCGCTTTACAACCACGAGATCTACACCGAGCTGATCTGCGACAAGGTCGGCATTCACGTAGACCCGTATATGCTCCGCCTCATCAAGAAGATCAAGGGGGACGATCGCATCATCCTGATTGCCGATGCCTTTGTGGAGCATGGACCGATCCCCGACGGCGACCTTTACAAGGGGGCCGACGACATCAACTTTGACTTTGCCGGCGAGATCGCAGGGAGCAAGATGATCCTTGACGGTCCCTGCCGCAACATGATGACGCACACGGGCGCCTCGCTCTGTCAGGTGTTCAAGTACGCCGCCACCAACCCCGCGACCCTGCTCGGCCTTTCCGACCGCGGCCGCATCAAAAAAGGGAACGTGGCCAACCTCCTTGTCGTCGATGCCGAGTTCAACATCAAGAGCGTTTACCTTGGCGGCGAGCGCGTAAAATAAACACAAAATCCGTACCCCGGCGGGCTTTGCCCGAACTAAATACATAAGGAGAAAAAGAAATGAAAGACATCATCTTCGATCCCCCCACGAGATTTGACTTTAAGTGCGCGGACTACGTGCCCTTTAAGGACAGAGAGGTGTGCGAGCGCCTCCGCAAGATCAGCGGCAAGGACCTGGAGAAGCACGCGAACCCCGATTTTAACATCAAGGTCATGCAGAACCCCCACCCCGTTCTGATCGCCACCCTCTTCTCCCGCATCAAGGAAGCCTCCGAGAACGGCAAGAAGATCACGCTGATCCTCGGCAACCCCGAGCCCGAGACCTACATCCCCCTCGCTCAGCTCATCAACTACTTCAAGGTTGACTGTTCCAAGGTTCACCTCTTTGCTATGGACGAGTGGGCCGACCAGGACGGCAACATCGCCCCTGAGACCTACCAGTCGGGCTTTGCTCACTCGATGCTGAAGTACTTTGTGTACCAGATCGACCCGAAGCTCCGCATGCCCATGGCCAACGTCAACTACCCCACCAACAAGAACATCTCCTACTACTCGGATATGATCACCGATTGCGGTGAGGGCGGCGCCGACATCTGCTCCTCCTCGCCCGGTTGGACCGGCCACATGGCCTTCATCGATCCCGTTCCCGAGTTCCTCGGCAACAAGGAGATCCTGACGAGCCTTGACGATGAGTACTTCGATCAGAAGGCCAAGGTCGTGAAGCTCCACCCCCTCACCGTCGCTCAGAACTCGCTCCACGGTGTGTTCGGCCAGTCGGGCTACATTGCCGACGTGCCGCCCTGCGCCGCGACGATCGGCCCGTACGACGTCAAGAACGCCCGTGAGAGAATTGAGGTCCACGCCCTTCTCACGAACTGCACCTTCTCGTCCTGGCAGAGAATGACCTCGCGCCTTGTGCTTCACGGCCCTGTGACGCCCTACGTGCCGAGCTCGATGCTCCAGCTGATGAAGACCCAGGTGTACGTCAGCGAGGAGCTGGCTGCGCCGTTTGATTGCTGGGAGCAGGTCGGCTACTAATTCCGGGACGGCCGATTTTGACATAACCGCAAACAAAAGAGGTATTCTGCTTCGGCAGAGTACCTCTTTTTTAGCATCCTCGCAATTTATTTCGATTTCATGGTTGAAAAACTGCGTTTTTCTGCCGGCTTATTGCATTTGCTTGCTATTTTCGCTCACTCACATCGACGTACCCCTGTACGCCTTCTGTTCGCGAACAACAATTTCTGCCGAAAATCGTCTCGCCCCGTCGGCCGATTTTGACATAACCGCAAACAAAAAGAGGTATTCTGCTTCGGCAGAGTACCTCTTTTTATCCAATAAAAACCGCGCGAAGCTTCGCGCGGTCGTTTTTATTCTCTCGGCAGAACGCCCGTAAGGTCAAAGGGGGGAATGAAGCTTTCCTCGGCGGCGCCGCCCTCCTGTACGTACGCCTGCTCTATGCCAAGGCGCACGGCGTAGGCGACAAGGCGGCGGTAATCCTTCTCCCGCACACGTTCGGAAAGCTCGGGAAAACGGTCGCCGACACCCACCATGGGGGTGTATTGGCTCATAAGGCTGATATAGACCGAGTCGCGGAGGGTGGCGAGGTATTTCACCACGTCATGCGAGTTGCGGTAGGCGGCGGGCAGCATCATATGCCGCACGATGACACCCCTTTGCAGGATACCGTCACCGTCAAGGACGGGGTGGGGCTGTTGGGAGATCATCTCGGCAAGGGCCGCCCGTGCGACCTCGGGATAGTCGGGCGCCGACGAATAGCGCGCCGCAAGGGTGGGGTCGGCATACTTGAGGTCAGGAAGGTAGATGTCGATAAGGCCGCGAAGAAGGCGGAGCGTTTCCACACGCTCATAGCCGCTGGAATTATAGACAATCGGCAAGGAAAGGCCACGCGAGCGCGCCAGGGGGATGACCTCGCAAAGGAGGGGGGCGTAATGGGTGGGGGTGACGAGGTTGATGTTATGC
>JAZRAU010000030.1:0-32535 GCA_045634705.1 Eubacteriales bacterium
TGCACCGCAGGAGGTAACTATGAGGATCCGCGGTGCGATATTCGATATGGACGGCACGCTCCTTGACTCGCTCTCGTTCTGGGGGCATTTCTGGCACGAGGTCGGTACGCGCTACCTTGGCCGTGAGGCCTTCCGCCCGTCCGAGGGGCTTGACCGCCGTGTGCGTACCATGGTGTATGCGGACGCGATGACCGCCGTGCATCGGGAATGCGGCATCTCGGCCCCCCTTGAGGACTTCCTTGCCTATGCCAAGGGGGCGCTGGCGGACTTCTATAAGACCGTGGCGAGGCCGAAGGCGGGCGCTGTGGCGCTGCTCTCGGTCCTGCGACAGCGCGGCATTAAGCTTTGCCTCGCCTCGGCCACAGCACGCGCCGAGGTGTGCTTTGTTCTGGAGCATCACGGCCTTGCCCCCTATTTTTCCGAGGTCCTCTCCTGCGCCGACATCGGTGTCGGCAAGGAACGTCCCGACATCTACCTCCTCGCCGCTGACCGCTTGGGGCTTCCCCCTACTGAGCTTGCGGTGGTTGAGGACTCCTACGTGGCGCTGGAGACCGCGAGGGGGGCGGGCTTTCTGACCGTTGGCGTCTATGACCGCTCGAATTACGGCCAGGACCGCCTCTGTGCCGCCGCCGACCGCTATCTCTCCGAGGGCGAGACGCTGGATGCCCTCATTCCGTATTTTACCGAATAAAACAAGGCGCTCCACCGGTCAAAGGGGAGCGCTTGCTTTCTGTCTGCCTCTTTGGTAAGGAGCCCTCTTGACACTTGCTCCCACCTATGCTATAATGAAGTGCCCTTCCGAAGAGGGGCGCCGGGGCCGAAGCCCTCAGACAACGAACAAAAAGCACAAGGATGCTATGAAGGCGTCATTATCCCAAAGGGGTAGTGGCGCCTTTTTGTGAAAGGAACTCCTATGATCCGCCGTGACCGACTTCTCCGCACGACCCTCTCCGCCCTCTGCCTCGCGCTCTGTTACGTTCTTCCGTTCCTGACGGGCCAGATCCCCGAGATCGGGAGTATGCTCTGCCCGATGCACCTGCCCATTCTGCTTTGCGGCTTTTTCTGCGGCTGGCCGTGGGGCCTTGCCGTTGGGCTGTGCGCGCCGCTTCTGCGCTCGCTGACGCTCGGTATGCCCTCCCTCTTTCCCACCGCCGTGGCTATGGCGGCCGAGCTTGGTGTGTACGGCGCCGTCACGGGGCTTCTGCACCGCCTCCTGCCCCCAAAGCGTCCGTACGTCTATCTCTCACTCATCGCGGCGATGCTCGCGGGCCGCGCCGTCTGGGGGCTTTCGATGCTCGCCCTTATGGGCATCAAGGGCGGGAGCTTCACTCTCTCGGCCTTTCTTGCGGGCGCCTTTGTCAACGCCATTCCCGGCATCGCCGTTCAGATCGTCCTTGTGCCGCTCCTCGTGATGACCGCGGAGGGGCCCCTCAAAAAACATCTTTTCCGTTAAGGAGCGCTATGAGTAACCAAGACACCGCCCGCCGCCTACTTAGTGAGGCCGCGGCCCACCCGGCTCTTGCCCCCCGTGACGTTTTCAAATTTCTCTACCAAAGCGCCTATGGGTGTGAGCATCTCGCAACCTCACGTGAGTGCGCCCGCGCTATGATCGAGGAGGAATACGCCACCGCCGCCACCGCCGTCCCCGCCCCCGTCACCGAGCTTGACGGCGCCTATGCGCGTGTGCCCCTTTCCTATCTCTCTTTTGGCCTTAGCGCCGACACCCTCGCGCACCTTTTTTGCCTCTCCGCCCGTCACGAGGAGAACGGTGCTGCCGCCCTTGCCGAAAAGGTCGCCGTGGCCGAGGCCCTGGCCGCCGAGGGGCGCTTTCCCTTTCCGTACGCCGAGTGGCAGACCGCCCTTGTGGAGTGGTCGGGCGCGGGCTATCCCCCCGTCCGTCACTCCGAGACCTACCGCATGGCCTACCGTCCTGCCTACCGCGTGATCGCGCGGCGCTACCTCGCCACGCTCCCGCTTCTCTCCGAGATCGACCGCCGCCTTGGTGAGGGGCGCGTGATCTTAGCCGTGGAGGGCGGCAGTGCCTCAGGTAAGACCACGCTTGGCGCTCTGCTTTCGGCGATTTACGGCGCCACCGTGCTGCATACCGACGATTTCTTTCTGCGCCCCGAGCAGAGAACGCTCGCGCGTCTTGCTGAGGTCGGCGGCAACTTTGACCGTGAGCGCTTCCTCGCGGAGGTAGTCGCCCCCCTGAGGCAGGGCGATGCCGTGACCTTCCGCCGTTACGAATGCCACAGCGGTACCCTGGCGCCGCCCGTCACCGTCACCCCTGCGCGCCTCACCGTTGTTGAGGGGGCCTACTCAATGCACCCCGATCTCGGCGCTTATTACGGCCTCTCGGTCTTTCTCGCCGTTGCGCCCGCGTTGCAAAGAGAGCGCATCGGCCGCCGCAACGCCCCCGAAGAGGCCGCGCGCTTTTTCTCCGAGTGGATCCCCCGTGAGCGCGCCTACTTCCAAGCCATGCGCGTGCGAGAGAGGTGCGACCTTTGCCTTGAGATCAACGAATAAAAAAAGGGACTTCCGCCCGGGAAGTCCCTTTTTTATTGCACCAACAAGATTATTATAACACAGGCCAAGCGCTCACGTCAATAGAAAACTGTGCTATTTTCACAAATTCTGCGTTTTCAATAAAAGAAACTTGTTGATTTCTTACAATTCGTCAATTGCGCCAGGCCGAAAAATCTGCTATACTGTAAGTGAAGAAAGGAGATACGCCAATGGGCCATTAAGAGAAGCGGCAACCCCCACCCCCGACGCCTCGTTGCGTTGAGAAATTCCGCAAAGAAGATCCCAAGGGTCCCCGATGAGTGTTTGCGACGAGACTCCGCGATGCTATAAAACCGTGAAGATAGATCGCGTCGGGAAAGGAGAAGACCGCAAGGAAAGCCCCCGCACCTCTGTTAGTACGACACAAAAGCCAGGGAAATTCTCCTTAAGAATGTAAGATGTAAGACTTTGACGGTGGCGGCTGAAAAGAGGTAAGGCCAAGAAAGCGAGGAGTAAAAAAGATGTTAGATATCAAGAGTGAGCAGAAATAGCCCTTGATTGCAGGACACGGAGCAGTCAAGGGCTATTTCTTTTTTTATTGCATTTTTCCTTCGCCTGCGGTATAATGGAGAAGAAGAAACGAAAGGAGTATCCTATGCCGTTTGCGAACGTGAAAAAGCGCTTTGGCTTTGGCTGTATGCGTATGCCCCTCTGTGACGATAAGCGCGTCGACCGCGAAAAATTCTCCGAAATGGTGGATGCCTTTCTGGCGGCGGGTTATAACTACTTTGATACCGCCCACGGCTACCTTGGCGGCGAGAGCGAGCTTGCTCTCCGGGACTCTTTGACCTCGCGTTACCCGCGCGAAGCGTACGTTCTCACCAACAAGCTCTCCACCTACCATTTTGAGCGTGAGGAGGAGATCCGCCCCCTGTTCTTCTCTCAGCTGGCGGCCACGGGCGTTGACTACTTTGACTTTTACCTGATGCACGCGCAGGACCGCTCGCTGTACAAAAAATACCGCGCCTGCCGCGCGTATGAGATCGCCCTTGAGCTTCGGCGCGAGGGCTACTTCCGCCACTTTGGCATCTCGTTCCATGACGGCCCGGAGCTTCTCCGTGAGATCCTCACCGCGTACCCTGAGATCGAGGTGGTGCAGATCCAGCTGAACTACGCCGACTACGAGGACACGGCCATCCGCTCACGTGAGGTGTACGAGGTCTGCCGTGAGTTCGGAAAGGACGTCATCGTTATGGAGCCCGTCAAGGGCGGCTCGCTCGTTAACCTGCCCGAGGAGGCGCTGGCCGTCCTCCGTGAGCTGGGGGGCACGCCTGCCTCGTACGCGCTCCGCTTTGCCGCCGACCTTCCCGGTGTCCGTATGGTGCTTTCGGGCATGGGCGACGCGGCCATGGTGCGCGAGAACACCGCCCTCTTTCAGAACCCTGCGCCCCTCTCCGATGCCGAGAGGGAGGCTCTTTGTCGTGTTGTGGCTATTCTGCGCTCTCGCGGAACGATTGCCTGCACCGCCTGCCGCTACTGCACGGACGGTTGCCCCTGCGGTATCGATATCCCCACCCTCTTTGCCTGCTACAACTCAAAAAAGATCCACGGCGGCTGGACGCCCAAGTATTACTACCGCATCAAAACCGCGGACAGCCCCACGGCCTCACAGTGCATCGGCTGTGGCGCGTGCGAGGGCGTTTGCCCCCAGCACCTACCGATACGGGAGCTGCTCTGTAAGGTGGCCGACCTGTTTGAATAAAAAATGGGAAGCGAAAGCTTCCCATTTTTTTAATACCTGTGCCGCTGTTTTACTCGTTTTGCAAAGTATCATTTACAAACAATTTCGGCGTAGCGCACGCCGTCCATAGCGTCGGGGGCGTAGTGGTGGGCGCCCATGGCCCTTGCGGCCTCCTCGGTCAGGACAGCACCGCCCACCACCGCGTGGCAGAAGGGGGCCTCCTTTCGGAGCAGGGCGACCGTCTCGCGCATTGCGGGCACGGTGGTGGTCATCAGGGCGCTGAGGCCGCAAAGGGGGGCCTTGCTTGAGAGGACGGCATCGACGATCGCGCGTGGGGCCACGTCACGGCCGAGGTCGATGACCTGGAAGCCGTAGCTTTCGAGAAGCAGGCGCACGATGTTCTTGCCGATGTCGTGAATGTCGCCGCGGACGGTGGCCAGCACAAAGGGGCCGCGCACAGCGGGGGGCACGCCGTTTGCCAACAGGGCGGTCTTGATGACCGAGAGCGAGGCCGAGGCAGCCTCGGCGCTCACAAGGAGAGAGGGCAGGTACGCGCGTCCCTCCTCAAAGGCACGGCCCACCGCGTTCAGGGCGGGCACGATCTCCTCGCGGATGACGGCCAAAGGATCGCGGTCGGGGAGAAGGCCCTCGGTCAGCGCGGCGGCCTCGCGCCGCAGTCCCTTGCGGATGGCGCGCCCAAGCGGGCTCTCGTTCTCCTCGCCGTCGGTCGGGGCGGCGGCAGGGGCAGCCGCGACGGTTACGGGGGCGGCCGTCGGCAAGGCTTCGGCGGCGGCAATGTAGCCCGTGCAGTTCTCATCAAGGCCCGAAAGCGCGAGGTAGGCGCGGTAGGTCCTCATCATATCGGGCGAGTGGGGGTTCATGATTGCGGCGGAAAGGCCGCGCTCAAGCGCCATACCGAAGAAAACGGCATTGACAACATCGCGCGACGGCAGTCCGAAGGACACGTTGGAAACGCCGAGCGAGGTATGGCAGCCAAGGCGGCTTTGGATCTTCTCCATAGAAAGGAGCGTGGTCCGCGGCGCGGTCGCGTCGGCGCTCACCGTCAGCGTGAGGGTGTCAAAGATGATGTCGCGGCGGGGAATGCCGCAGTCCTCGGCGGCCGCCAAAATGCGCTCGGCGATCGCCAAGCGCCCCTCGGCGGTGGCGGGGATGCCGTCCTCATCCAGCGTGAGGGCGATCACGGCGGCGCCGTACTTTTTGGCCAGCGGAAGCACCGTGGACAGCGACTCGCGCTTGCCGTTCACCGAGTTCAGGAGAGGCTTGCCGTTGTAGCGGCGCAGGGCCGCCTCCATGGCCTCGGGGGATGCCGTATCGATGCACAGGGGCAGGGCCGTCACAGCCTGGATCTCGGTCACGGCCTCACGGAGCATGGCCACCTCGTCGATCTCGGGGTGCCCGACGTTCACGTCAAGGATATCGGCGCCCGCCTCCTCCTCGCGCACCGCCTCGGCTAAGAGATAGCCGATGTCATGCGAAAGGAGCGCCTCGCGAAAGCGCTTTTTCCCTGTCGGGTTGATGCGCTCCCCAATGAGCAGGGGGCGACGGCCAAAGGTCACGGCGTGGGTATAGGACGAGACGACGGTATCGGTCATCTCGGAGAGGGGCAGGGGAGAGGCATCCCTTGTGGCCCTTGTCAGGGCGGCAATGTACGCGGGGGTGGTGCCGCAACAGCCGCCAAGGCCGCGCACACCGAGGGGGAGCATGGCCGAAAGCTCGGCGGCAAAGGTCTGCTCGTCCACATCATACACCGTGCGCTCGCCCTCGGTGCGGGGGAGCCCCGCATTCGGCTGGATGATCACGGGGAGCGAGGTGGCCGCTACCAGCCGCTTTGCCACGCCGAAAAGAGCGCGCGGCCCCAGCGAGCAGTTGGCACCGACAGCATCGGCACCCATGCCCTCCAGCATCGCCGCCATGGCCTCGGGCGTGGCTCCTGTCAGGAGCTTTTCGTCCTCGCCGTAGGCGTTGGTCACAATGACGGGAAGGGTGGAATTCTCCTTGGCGGCAAGAAGGGCGGCCTTGGTCTCGTAGCAGTCGTTCATCGTCTCAATGAGGATCAGGTCAACGCCGTGGCGCACGCCCGCCCTCACCGTTTGGGAAAAGAGCGAGACGGCGTCCTCAAAGTCAAGGTCGCCGAGGGGGGAAAGCAACCGCCCCGCGGGGCCGTCGTCCAGCGCCACAAAGGCCTCCCCCTCGCGCCCCGCCTCGCCGATCGCGCGGCGCGCACAGGCCACCGCCGCCCCGATCACGGCATCCAGCTCGTCCTCCGAAAAACCGAGGGGCGAAGCGCCAAAGGTGTTGGCGGTGATGACGTCACACCCCGCCAAAAGATACTCGCGGTGTATGGCCGTTACGGTCTCGGGGTGGGTAAGGCACCAGCGCTCAGGCGCCTCGCCCGGAAGAAGGCCCGCCGCCTGCAACAGCGTACCCATGCCGCCGTCCAGACGGACCACACGCTCGGAAAGGTAGGTGCGAAAATCCATAGCGTTCTCCATTAAGTAAAGTCTTTTTTACAAAGAAAGAAGAAACACGCCTGCGTCAGTCCAAAAGGCCGACAAAGGCCGTCACGCTTTTTGTGGGCGCCATAAGAAGTGAGGGGGAAAGCGTGATCCCCAGATGCCTCTCGGCGCCCAGCAGCGGCAAAAGCTCCCCCTGAAGCGAGAGGGGTAGGTCGCCGTATCCCGGTGACGTGCGCGGCGTTGTACGGCGGCCGAGGGTGACGGTGGTGTCGGCGCAAAAGAGATCGCACAGCGCCTCCACGCGCTCGGTTCCCAGTGCTCCGAGAAGCAACGCCCTTGAGGGGGTGAGGCGGGTATACCGCGCGATGAGGCGGTCAAGCGCCGTGCCGACCGTAGCGGCAAGGATCAGGGCGCTGTGGCAGCCAAGAAGGCGCTCGGCAAGAAGGCGGGAGCGCACCGTAAGGCCGCAAAGCTTTGTCGTGTCGCCATTCACCTCCACCGCCGTCTCGCGGTAGGCCACGCGATAGGTGAGGTGAGGCAGAGCCTCGGTGATCACCGAGGGGAGAAGGGCCGCGGCCGCCTCGTCACGCTCCGAGGAGCGCGCATAGCGCAGGACCTCACCCATGTCCAGGGGGGGCGCTGCGTAGGTCTTTACAAGGGCGGACGTCATTTGCCGAGGATCTCCGAGAGATTATTGAGAATGCCGCGCGCGACGCACGGCTTGTTCATCGTGTAGACGTGGACGTTCGTAATGCCGTTGGCAAAGAGGTCGATGATCTGGTCGGTGGCGTAGGCAATGCCTGCCTGCATCATGGCGGCGGGGCTGCTCCCGAACTTATCGACAAGGCTCTTGAAGCGCTGGGGCACCAGGGAGCCCGAAAGCTTAATGGCCCGCTCGACCTGGTTGCCGTTCGTGATCGGCATGATGCCCGGCACCACGGGCACCGTGATGCCCGCCTCACGGATGCGGTAGAGGAAGCTGTAAAGCAGGTCGTTATCAAAGAACATCTGCGTGGTGAGAAAGTCGCAGCCCGCCTCCACCTTTTCACATAGGTGGCGGATGTCCTCGCGCCGATCGGTGCTTTCGGGGTGGATCTCGGGGTAGCATGCGCCCCCGATGCAAAAGTCCCCCGCCGCACGCAGCTCACGCACAAGGTCGGCGGCGTAGCGGTAATCCCAGCCCGAGCGGTCGGTACCCTCCAGCTCCTTCGGAATGTCGCCGCGCAGGGCCATAACGTTCTCGATCCCTGCCGCCAGCAGGTCGGCAATCCGCGCCTTCACCGTCTCCCTCGTCGAGGAAACGCAGGTGAGATGCGCCAGCGTCGGAACGCCGAAGCGCTCCTCAATGTTCTTCGCAATGTCAAGGGTGTAACGGCTGGTGCCGCCGCCCGCCCCATAGGTCACGCTCATAAAGGCGGGGGCCGTCGCCGCGATCTCCTCGGTGGCGGCACGTACACTCTCAAACGCCGTCTCGGTCTTGGGCGGGAACACCTCAAACGAGAGCGAGAGGGTGTCGCGCTTCAAAAGTGTTGAGATCTTCATGGCTGTCCTTTCGTGCGGTGCCCCTTGGGGCGCCACTCAGTTTTCGGTAAAGAGGGGAGTAGAGAAGTACCTCTCGCCCGTGTCGGGCAGGACCGTGACCACACAGTGTCCACGGCCAAGGCGCTTGGCCAGGCGCAGGGCCACCGCCACGTTGGTACCGCCCGAGATGCCCGTGAGGAGCCCCTCCTCGGCGGCCAGGCGCCGTGCGGTGGAGAGAGCTTCCTCATCTCCCACAATGGCGATCTCGTCAATGACTGAGGCATCCAGCACCGGCGGCACGATGCCGTCACCGATGCCCATTTGCAGGTGGGTGCCGATCGTTCCGCCCGAAAGCACAGCGGCTTCCTCCGGCTCAATGGCTACCACAAGAGTCTCTGGGTTCTCGCGCTTCAGAACGCGGCCGATGCCCGTAAGCGTGCCCCCTGTGCCAATGCCAGAGCAAAAGGCGCTGATCGGGCGGCCGGCATCGCGGAGGATCTCGCGGGCGGTGGTCGTCTCGTGGATCCTCGGATTTTCGGGATTATCGAACTGTGCAGGCACGAACACGCGCTCATCGGCTGCTGCCATATCGTCCACCGTGCGCTGACATTCGCGGATCGCCTTGCCAATGTCGCCGTCGTCATGCACAAGGCGCACCTCGGCCCCGTACTGCTCCACAAGCAGGCGGCGCTCAACGCTCACCGAGTCGGGCATCACGATCACGGTGCGGTAGCCCAGCACCGCGCCCGCCAGCGCAAGGCCGATGCCCTGGTTGCCGCTGGTGGCCTCCACAACGATCGCGTCGTCACGGAGCTTCCCCTCGGCGCGGGCGGCACGGAGCATGGCCAGCGCCGTGCGCGTTTTGATCGAGCCGCCAACGTTCAGTCCCTCGTATTTCACAAGGATCTCGGCCGCGCCCTCGGGTACGATCCTCGAAAGCCTCACCAGCGGAGTGTTGCCTACCGCTTCCAGAATGTTGTTGTAAATCATAGTCCCTCGCAAAGCTTTATTTATAAAATGGTTTCATACGCCCCATCGGCCGACTTCTCCTCACGGCCGGGGGACCGATCGTCCTCGGGTCGGTGGCGTTGCGGCCAACGCCCGGGGCATTCGTAAGCATCTCAGCAAAGGCGGTCCTGCGGCTTTTCCCCAGGGGGCCACGATCGCGCGTGTATCCTTACGAAGATCTCTTTCGCGCGCTATGCGCGCACGATGACTTATACTACATTATATAACTCTGTAAGGAAAATGTCAATCGCTATTTCACGCCAAGCGCCTCACGGGGTTCTTCTTATTTCTGTTTGAAACGCCTGCCCTTTTTTGTGATGCAAAAAAGAAAAAAGGAGCATACGCTCCTTTTTCTTTGACACCACTCGTGGAAAATTGGAAATCGGTAAACCTTACTTTACTTCCGCAAGCTTTTCACGAAGGTAGAGGCCCGTGTAAGAGGCGGGGCACTCGGCCACCTCCTCGGGGGTGCCGGTGGCCACCACCGTGCCGCCGCCCTCGCCCCCCTCGGGACCGAGGTCGATGATGTGGTCGGCGCACTTGATAAGGTCAAGGTTGTGCTCGATCACCACCACGGTGTTGCCCGCATCGGCGAGGCGCTCAAGAATGGTGATAAGGCGGGCTACGTCGTCGGTATGAAGGCCCGTGGTAGGCTCGTCCAGGATATAGAGCGTGCGCCCCGTATCGCGGCGAGAAAGCTCGGTCGCCAGCTTGATCCTTTGTGCCTCGCCCCCCGAAAGGGTGGTGGAGGACTGGCCGATCTTGATATAGCCAAGGCCCACGTCGTAAAGCGTTTGCAGCTTTTTGGCGATCGCCGGGATCCCCGCAAAAAAGCCGACGCCCTCCTCAACGGTCATCTCCAGCACCTCGTAGATGTTCTTGCCCTTGTAGCGCACCTCCAGCGTGTCACGGTTGTAGCGCATGCCGTGGCACTCGTCGCACTTCACGTAAACGTCAGGCAAAAAATGCATCTCAATGCACCGCACGCCGTCACCCTCGCAGGCCTCGCAGCGGCCGCCGCGCACGTTGAAGGAGAAGCGCCCGGGACCGTAGCCCTTGGCGCGGGCATCGGCCGTCTTGGCAAAGAGATTACGGATCTCACCGAAAAGCCCTGTGTAGGTCGCGGGGTTCGAGCGCGGAGTGCGCCCGATCGGGCTTTGGTCGATGGAGATCACCTTATCCAGGTGCTCGCCCCCCGTCACCCCCGCGCATTTGCCGGGGCGCGTTGAGGCGCGGTTGAGGTCACGCGCGAGGGTATCGCGCAGGATCGTGTTGACCAGCGAGGATTTTCCCGAGCCGGAAACGCCGGTCACGGCGATAAAACGGCCGAGAGGGAAGTCGACGTCAATGCCCTTAAGGTTGTTCTGCGCCGCACCGAGAACGCGCACCGTGTGGCCGTTGCCCTCGCGCCGCGTGCGCGGCAGGGGGATCCTCTTGCGGCCCGACAGGTATTCGCCCGTGAGCGACGTCTTGCATGCTGCCACCTCGGCAGGGGTGCCTGCCGCCACCACGCGGCCGCCGTGGATGCCCGCCCCGGGGCCGATGTCAATGAGGTAATCGGCGGCGCGCATCGTGTCCTCGTCATGCTCCACCACAAGAACGGTGTTGCCAAGGTCGGAAAGGCGCTTCAGCGTTGCGATCAGCTTATCGTTGTCGCGCTGGTGGAGACCGATCGACGGCTCGTCAAGAATGTACATCACACCCACAAGGGCCGAGCCGATCTGCGTTGCGAGGCGGATCCTCTGCGCCTCCCCCCCCGAAAGGGTGCCCGCTTTACGGGCAAGATCGAGGTAATCAAGCCCCACGCTGGCGAGGAAGCCGAGGCGCGCGCGGATCTCCTTTAGGATCTCCCCCGCGATCGTCTCCTCGGTGGGGGTGAGGGTCAGGGCGTTCACAAATTCCAGCATACGCCCAATCGAAAGATGCGTGATCTCGTCAATGTTAAGGCCGCCCACCGTCACGGACAGCACCTCGTCCGAAAGGCGCCGACCGCGGCAACGCGGACAGGGGATCTCCTCGATGAAATCCTCGTACCCAGCGCCAAGAACGCCCCCCATTTTCATGCGGCGCTCAACGGTATGGACAAGGCCCTCAAAGGCGGTGAACTGCTCGTGCTCCTCCTTGCCGAAGTAGCGGACGATGTGGTACTTTTTCGGCGAGCCGTAAAGGAGCGCGTTGTATGCCTCGGGCGAATAGTCCCCAATCGGCGTATCGAGCGTAAAGCCAAAATCCTCACCCATCGCGGCCACAAGCGGCCCCATCCAGCTGTCCTCTCCCATCGACTTAAAGCCGTTGCACACAATGGCGCCCTCACGGAGCGAGAGGGTCTTGTCGGGGATCAGAAGATCGGGCGAGACACGCCGTGTGTCACCGATGCCCGCGCACTCGGGGCAGGCACCCGCGGGGTTGTTGAAGGAGAACATGCGTGGCTCAAGCTCACCAAAGCTCACCTTGTGCTCCTCGCACGCGTAGCGCTGGGAGAATTCCAGCTCCTCGCCCTCGCCCTCGTGCGGCACCGTGGCCACGATGACGCGTCCCTCGGATAGCGAGAGCGCGCTCTCCACCGAGTCGGAAAGGCGCGAGCGGAGGTCCCGGCGCATCACCAGGCGGTCGATGACCGCTTCCAGGGTGTGCTTTTTGTTCTTATCCAGCGCGATCTCCTCGGAAAGATCGTACATCGCGCCGTCCACGCGCACACGCGCGTAGCCGCGGCGGCGGAGATCCTCAAGCACCTTCTCATGCATGCCCTTCTTGTCGCGCACAAGGGGGGAAAGCACCAAAAAGCGCTCGCCCTCGGGAAGCTCCATAATGCGGTCTGTGATCGCATCCAGCGACATCTGGCGGATCTCCTTGCCGCACACAGGGCAATGCGGTATTCCCACGCGCGCGTAAAGGAGACGCAGGTAATCGTAGATCTCTGTCACCGTGCCCACCGTGGAGCGCGGATTCTTCGAGGTGGTCTTTTGGTCAATGGCGATCGCGGGCGAGAGGCCCTCGATCGAGTCAACGTCGGGCTTGTCCATTTGCCCGAGGAACATCCGCGCGTACGAGGAGAGCGACTCAACAAAGCGGCGGTGCCCCTCGGCGTACAGCGTCTCAAACGCGAGCGAGGACTTGCCGGAGCCAGAAAGCCCCGTCAAAACGACAAGCCCGTCGCGTGGGATATCCACGTCGATGTTTTTTAGGTTGTTTTCCCGTGCGCCACGGATACGGATATACTTTCCCATGACTTCCTCTTTTACTTGTTTTCTTGAAGCTCGCGGATGCGGTCGCGCAGGTACGCCGCCCTCTCAAATTCGAGGCGCCGCGCGGCATCGCGCATCTCGGCACGCAGGCGCTCGACGGTCCTTTCCCTCTCCTTTGGCGAGAGGCGGCGGGGCTTCTCAGCCTCGGGGCGCGGCGTCTCCTCGGCCTTGCCGATCGCAATGGTATCGCGCACGTCCTTTTTGACCGTTGTCGGCGTGATGCCGTGCTTCTCGTTGTACGCCATTTGCACGCGGCGGCGGCGCTCGGTCTCGTCGATCGCGCGCTTCATTGAGCCTGTGACCGTGTCGGCGTACATCACAACGCGCCCACGCGCGTTTCGCGCCGCGCGCCCGATCGTCTGAATGAGCGAGGTCTCGGAGCGCAGAAAGCCCTCCTTGTCGGCATCGAGGATCCCTACAAGCGAGACCTCGGGAATGTCGAGCCCCTCGCGGAGCAGGTTGATGCCCACAAGAACGTCAAATTTTCCAAGCCGCAGATCGCGCAGGATCTCCATGCGCTCCATGGTGTCCACCTTGTGGTGGATGTACTTCACCTTGACGCCGACCGAGGAAAGGTAATCGGTCAGATCCTCGGCCATTTTGGTGGTGAGGGTAGTGACCAGCGCCCTCTCGCCGCGTTCGGTCACGGTGCGGATCTCGGAGAGCAGGTCGTCCACCTGCCCCGCGACGGGCCGCACGATCACCTCAGGGTCAACAAGCCCCGTCGGGCGGATCAGCTGCTCGGCCACGCCCTCGCTGTGCTCCTCCTCGTAGGGCCCCGGCGTCGCGCTGACGAACACCGTCTGTCCCATGCGCTCCTCAAATTCCGGGAAGCGCAAGGGGCGGTTGTCGTAGGCCGACGGCAGGCGGAAGCCGTAATCGATGAGGTTCCTCTTGCGCGAGGTATCGCCGCCCGACATGCCGCGCACCTGCGGCACCGTCACGTGCGACTCGTCAATAAAGAGAAGGTAATCCTTCGGGAAATAGTCAAGGAGAGTGTAGGGAGTGGCCCCCTCGGGGCGTCCCGCTAAAATGCGTGAGTAGTTCTCGACCCCGGAGCAGAAGCCCACCTCGCGGAGCATTTCGAGGTCGTAAAGCGTCCTCTCCTGAATGCGCTGGGCCTCCAGCAGCATATCGCGCGACTTAAAGTAGTCAACGCGCTCCCACATCTCGCGCTCGATCTCAAGGAGTGCGCGGTGGCGGTGCTCGTCCGAGACGGCGTAGTGCGTGGCGGGGAAGATCGCCACATAGGAAAGGACGCGCAGGACCTCCCCTGTGACGGTATGCACCTCGCTGATCCTTTCGACCTCATCGCCAAAGAACTCAATGCGGAGAGCGCGCTCGCCAAACGAGGCGGGCACCACCTCCACGGTGTCGCCCCGCACGCGGAATTTTCCGCGCGTGAGAGCTAAGTCGTTTCTGGCGTAGCTGATCGCTACCAGCTGGCGGATGAGCGAATCGCGGCTCATCTCCTGGCCCGTGCGGATCGAGACGAGCAGCCCCTCGTACTCGCGCGGGTCGCCCAGCGAATAGATGCAGGACACCGATGCCACGATGATGACGTCCCTCCGCTCAAAGAGGGCGCTGGTCGCGCTGTGGCGGAGCTGGTCGATCTCATCGTTGATCATCGCGTCCTTTTCGATGTACATATCCTGCCCGGGAATGTAGGCCTCGGGCTGGTAATAGTCGTAATAGGAAACAAAAAACTCGACGGCGTTCTCAGGGAAGAACTCGCGCAGCTCGGAGCAGACCTGGGCCGCCAGCGTCTTGTTCGGCTCAAGGATCAGGGCGGGGCGCCCACATTCCTTGATGACGTTGGCCATGGTAAAGGTCTTGCCGGAGCCCGTCACGCCAAGCAGGGTCTGCGCTCTTTTTCCCTCGCGCACGCCGCGGACAAGGGCGGCGATCGCCTCGGGCTGATCGCCCGTGGGGGTAAACGCGCTTTTCAGCTTGTATTCGGCTTCCTTCACGGTAGGGCTCCTTTCTTGGCGATGCGCCGTTTTTTTGTTGACAAGGGGGCCGTGCGGATGTATAACGGGGACAAGTCCCCATTTACGTATTATACTACACGCGCGCGCATTTTGCAACCGGAAATTCCTGCTGGATAGCGGCGGCCCCACGCGTAGAAAAAGGGGATCCGGAGGCGTCAGGATCCTTAGGATCCGCGTAAAAGAGAACGCAAAAACCGCAAAAGAGCCTTTCTGCTCACCCCCTCGCCCTTGGCTTTTTCCCTTGGGCGGCGGAGTTTGGCACATAAAAAAGAGCAAGCACGGTGTGCTTGCTCTTTTTCGTAGGGGGAGCCGTCCTCGGCGCCCCATGCTTTACTTCTCGATGATAAACTGCTCGTCCTCCTTGAGGTCCACCACAACGCAATCGTTCATGTAGGTGCATTCGGGCAGAACGATCATGGCGCAAAGCTCGTCGGCATTCGCGGGCAGGGGAGCAAGGTGCCACACGCAGGCGTTCATCTTGATGAGGGTGTGGCGCGGCACGAGGAAGGCGTGCGTATGCTCGGGCAGGGGCTTACCCGCCGAGGGGGGCGCCACGTGCAGGATCATGTCGTCATTCAGGGGCATGATCATCTCGGCCGTGGTGGTGTGGTACTCCACCGCGGTCACGTGCATTACATCGGGCTTTTTCACCAGAATGGGGGAATAGGCCACGTTTGTCCCCTGCGAGGCCACCAGGCGGTCGGGGAAGAAGCGGTGCAATTCCCCCGAGAGGGGATAGCCGTCGGGCGACGTCATGGTGTAATACTGTCCAAAGGGCGCAAAGGCCTCCTTGGTGAGGGGTTCAACCTTAATGATTCTCATAGGAAGGCTCCTTTCGGTATTCGTAGTGGGCTTATGCACCCATTATAAGCCATAAAACAGAAAAAATCAAGGGGCAAGAAAAAATCCTCGGTTCTCTTGCTTTTTGATGCCAAAAGGTGTATACTGTTGGCGGCGTTGAAGAAAACGCCCTTCACTTGTAAACAAAACCTAACAGAAAGGGAGAAAAACGTGATACAGACGACCGTAATTTCCGTAGGAACGCTGAAGGAGCGCTATCTTACCGAGGCTGTGGCCGAGTACAAGAAGCGCCTCTCGGTCTTTGCCCGTGTGGAGGAGGTCTCCCTGAAGGAGGAAAGGATCCCCGATGAGGACAACCCCACCGCCGTGGCTGCCGCCCTCCGTGCGGAGGGGGAGAGGATCCTTGCCGCCGTGCCCGAGGGGGCCTATACCGTGGCCCTGTGCGTGGAGGGCAAGACCATGGGCTCGGAAGCCCTCGCCGCCGCGATTGGCGCGGCCGCCGACCGTACGGGAAAGCTTTGCTTTATCATCGGCTCCTCGCACGGCCTTTCGTCCGCTGTCAAGAAAAGGGCCGATCTTTGCCTTTCGGTCAGCGCCCTAACCTTTCCGCATCAGCTGATGCGCCCCCTTCTTATGGAGATCCTCTACCGTTCCTTTACCATTCTTCACGGGAAAAAATATCATAAGTAAGTCAGCAGCCCTCTCCGGTTTTTGGCTCTGCCGTTTCTCCTTCCTTCCACCGGCACGGCCTTGCCGAGGCGCTCTCAGCATATAAGCCGTTTCTAAAAGGGCACCGCCAACCGAGTGGCGGTGCCCTTTTTGCATTTTCGTATTTTGGCCGTTGTTGAAAAACCGCGTTTTTCCGTCCCCTTTTCGTTGGTAGCTATCTCCGCCCGCTCCTATCGACGTATGGGAATACGCCTCCTGGCCGCGATCGAAGCTCTCTCCGCATTTTACAGCAGTACCCCGTCAAGGAGAAACAGCCAAACGGCGTCAAGCACCAGCGTTACCGCCGTGCCCACAAAGATGACGGGCAAAAAGGCAAGGCGCCGGCGCGTTGCCTCCACGCGCTCACGGTATTCGCTCCACGTATCCTGCCGCCAAAGGGGCGGTGCCGCCTCGGGCATTTTTGTGATGTAGCCGCGCACCCCCGCCACATAGACGACGGCGCTCACCGAGCATAGCACAAGATACACCCAAAAGATCCAGTTGGCGCCCAGCGCCACAAGAATGCTGTACACCGTGTAAAAGGCAAGGCCCACAAGAAGCCCGCGCATAACGCGCAGGACGGGCGCCCACCTCAAGGACGGATCCTCCGCGCCTCCAGGTAATAGCGCTTGTCGCGCGCGTGGCCCATGGAGAAGGTCTTGCGCGGCAGGGGGCCGCTTGCCGCCACGGCAGGGAAGAGGTCGGCCTTTTCCATACCGCGGAAAAGGAAGCCGATCGAGTTCTCTTTTTCGGCCAGGGCGCAAAGCGAGCTCTCGTCGTGAATGTAGTCCACCTCGCATTTGGGGTGCGATTTCAGGTAGTCGTCAAGAAACGCCTGTAGGGTGCCCACGGGCTGAACGTGCAGGGCAGGGAGCGAGAGGGTGCGGCGGCCGCATTTCGTCACCGCGGTGAACTCCTGCTTTGGCAGGGAGGCGTCGCCGTGCTTCTCGGCAAAGGCGGCAAAGGCCGAGAGCAGCGCCTCGGGCTCTGTGTTCATCACCACACGGAAGATCGGCTCAAAGTCGAGCGCCGCATCGTGCAGGTTAACCACCTCGCAAAGCGCGTAGCGCGCGGGGTGGCGGGCGGCGGCCTCAGCGCCGATCTTGGTCTTCAGCTCCTCGTAGATCGCCTTGGCCGTGGCCAGCGAGTGGTTGCCGTCTCCCACGGCAAAGAGGAGGCAGGGGCCTTCGGCCCCGTACTTCGCCTTCTGCTCCTCGGGCGAGGAGAGACGGCACAGCTCCTCGTCGATCGCGGCCACCTCGTTATCGGTAAGGCGCACACCGCGCACAGCGCCGCCCCCCGCCATCAGCGGAAAGCGGTATACCTCGTCCCCCTTCGTCCCCGCGGCGATGCCCTCAATGACGCGCCCCTCGCGATCGTCGATCAGAAGCATCACGTGCGGAAGCTCCAGCGGCGCATCGCGGCGGATCTCCATGCGCGGAGGAATGCGGTCCAGCACCGTGCCCTCGGTCGCGCGGATCGGCAGGGTGTCGGTCGCACCGTAGCCGTAGCATTCCAGGTCGATCTTGCCGATAAGCCCACGGCGCACGCGCCCGTCGGGGCAGGTGCGCTCAAGGTACAGAACCGCCCCCTTATGCTCGTTGAAGAAATCGCCCTCGGAAAGCGCAGCCATGGCAGCGTTGATCGCGCCCACGCGCTCGCCTCGCTCGGAAAGGTAGCACTCGGGCAGAATGAGGGAAAGGGCCGAGGGGGCATCGCCCACAAAGCGGGCGGCCTCCTCCCAGTATTCGGGCTCACTCGTGAACTGGTCGCAGGCAATGACGGCCCATTTTTCCCCGTCGGTACGGGTAAAGTCAGGCAGGAGAATGTCGGCCGGGGAGAAGCAAAGATTTTTCATGTTGATTTCCTTTTTCTTTTTTTGTATAGCACCGCCAAAACGGCACATAATAGACGTAGGACAAGCAGGACGGAAATTCCCCGTGGGGGGCGCCGCCTTGCGCGCCCTACCCTACGAACGGAGGAATTTCGGTTCTTGGAAAAGAAGCTGCCCGATGGATTTCTTATTGAGATCGTGCGCGATAAGCGAGCTATGCAACGGTTTTCCTCGCTTTCGCCCAAAGAGCGCGACCTTGTGGTCGCCAGAGCGTGCGCGGCACGCACACGGGCAGAGATGCGCCTCCTCGTCCTATCGCTTTCGGACCGGGTCGAGGCACAGGAATTCTATTGACGGTCGGTTGATAGAAGCCGTCTTGCCGTCAGGGGGCCGATCCGCATTTTTGCGGATCGGTTTTTTTTTATTTTCTTCTCACAAGGCGGGAGAGCCCCTCACCGAGGACGGCCAGGAAAACGTCAAGCTCCTCGCGTGTCGTGCGGTGGGAAAGACTGACGCGGATCGCGCAGTCGGCCTCGCGGGCGGAAAGCCCGAAGGCCGAGAGGGCGGTCTCCCCCACGTGCCCGTGGGAGGAGCAGGCTGAGCCGCTGGACACCGAGATGCCCTCCCCCGCGAGGAAGTGAAGCATCACCTCGCTCTTGATCGAGGGAAGCACCAGCGAAAGGATGTGCGGCGCCGTGGCGCTCGGCAGGATCGGCTTTACCTCGGAAAAAGCGGGTGCGGCCAGCCCCGTAAGCAGATGAGAACGCAGCTCCCACAGCCTTTTTGTGTTTTCTTCAAAGTTTTGTTTACATTCAGACAGGGCCGTAGCAAAGGCGGCGATGGCCGGCACGTTCTCGGTGCCCGAGCGCAGGCCCTCGCCCTGACCGCCGCCGAGAATGAGGGGAGCGACCCCCTTTTCCTTTTTGAGGGTATCGTCGATCCAGAGGGCACCGACGCCCTTCGGCCCCTCGATCTTGTGAGAGGAGAGCGTCAGCATACGGACGCCGAGGGCACGGACGTCCACCTTGACCTTGCCGAACGCTTGTGTCGCATCGGCGTGGAGAACGCAGTCGGGGCAGCGGGCACGGATCGCCTCACGGACGGGGGCGAGGTCATACAGGGCACCCGTCTCGTTATTGACGAGCATCACCGAAACGAGGACGGTGTCCTCGGTAAGCGCGGCTAAAAGAGCCTCGGTATCCAGGGCGCCGCCCACGGTTGGCACGGCCACCGCCGTCATGCCCTCCTCACGGAGCGCACGGAACGGCAGGGAGACCGAGGCGTGCTCGCCCGCCGTGGTGACGATGCGCGCGTGGCGGTAGCGGGCCTTGGCGCGGGCGCGGCCGAAAATGGCCAAATTGTTGGCCTCGGTGCCCGAGGCGGTAAAGACCACCGAGCCGCCCCTCGCACCGATCGCGTCAAGGACGGTCTTCTTGGCATCGCGCAGGATGTCCTCGGCGTCCTTTCCCCGCGCGTGAAGCGAGGAGGGATTTCCGAAATGCTCGCGGCTCACCTCAAGGTAACGCGCAAGCACGGCCTCCGAGGGGCGCGTGGTGGCGCTGTTGTCGAGGTAGATCTCTTTTTTTTCCATATCAGTCAAAGGTAAAGGCGTCGATCATCGCACGGAAGTCATCGGCGCGGTCAAGGTAGGGTGCGGTACCGTCGGGAAGGGGCGTGAGGCGCGCGGTGTAGGACAGGGTATAGACGTAGAGCCCGTCCACGGCGAGGAGCTTTTGCACCTTGTAGGTGACGCCCCCACTCACGTAGGTAAAGACGTAGCGCACGGCCTGATGCTCGTCCAGCCACACCTCCACGTCCTCGCGCTTTTCGGCGGGGGCGGAGCACTCGCTCTCAATGAGGGTGTAGGAGGGGTAGAGCGTTTCGTACACGCCGCTTTTCGTGGCCCAGTAGTCAAGCAGGGTGGCCTCCTCGGGGATCTCGTAGGTGACGGTCACAGCCGCTCCCTCGCAAAAGACCGAGGTCGTGCCGTTGGCAAGGTCAAGCTCCCAGTCGGCAGGCACCCAGAAAGAATAGCGCGAAACGGCGGGGTCCGAGGCCAGGTACAGGCCCGCCTCATTCACCTCAGGCCTTTGGCCCTCGGCGGGCGGTGCGGCGGGAGCCTCACCCTCAAAGAGGAAGACCTCGGCCATATCCAGCACAAGATCTGCGTAGCGGTCGTAATAGCTGACACTGCCCGAGGGGATCTCGGTCCTTGCCGTGTAGGTAAAGAGGTAGATGACACCCCCGACATTCGCGGCGTACTGCAGGTAGCGGTATTCCACCCCCGCCACCTTGCCCGTAAAGATGCGGTAGGCCGCGGGCTTGCCGCCAAAGGTGGCGGCGTTCTCGGCCTCAACGGGTGCGTAGTCCACAAGCGCCGCGGAAAGGGCGGCCGCGTTCTCGTCAAGGTAGGCGGCGGGTGTTTTGTCCGACGGCACCCTCACCAGCGTGACGTTTGTCGTATCCACGGCGGAGACGTACGCCATGGTCACGCCGGTCGAGCGCTCCACCGTCCATTTCTCGGGCACGTACAGCGTGTAGCCGTCCCCCACCTCGCCGATCTTCATGCCCGTCGGCAGGGTGGTGCTGCCATCCCCTGCGCCGCAGGAGGCGAGAAGGCAGAGCGTCAGCGCCAGAAGCACCAAAAGGGCTGTGTATTTTTTCATGGGTCCCTCACTTTCCGTAGGCCCTCGCCGGATCGGCGCGGGCCCCTTTTCTACTGCTTGCCGCCTCTTGGCGGCGGTTTTTCTTATAAGCCTCGGCACACCTCGCAAAACACCTCGCCGCGCTCGCGATAATCGGGGAAGGCGTCAAAGCTCGTGCAGGCGGGGGAGAGGAGAAGCGCTCCCTCCCCCCTCGCCATGCAGTGCGCGCGCACCACCGCCTCGCGGAAATCCTCGACCACCGCCAGGGGAAAGGTGCTGTCCCTCTCGCGGATCGCGTGGGCGATCGCCTCGCGGCATTCGCCCGTCACCACAGCGCCTGTGGCGTTTTTCGTCACGGCCTCGGCAAGAGGGGCGAGAGGGAGGCGCTTGTCGCGCCCGCCGAGGAGAACGGTCACAGGACCGCGAAAGGCCGAGAGCGTGGCCGCCGTGCGCGAGGGCGTGGTGTCGATCGAGGAATCGTAGCACGCAACCCCTCGGAAGGTGCCGATGTACTCACAGCGGTGCTTGGCGCCGCGGAACTCCGAAAGGGCGTGGGCCATGGCATCGGGCGTGACCACGTCAAGGACAAGGCCTGCCGCCGCCATGGCGTTTTTAATGTGATAGTCTCCCATAAGCTTCAAGGCGGACGTGGGGAAAAGCGCGTGCGCGCCCCCGTCCCACAGCATGACCTTGCCCCCCTCGCAGAAAAGGCGCGGCCCTTCACCGAGGCGGCAGGGCGAGAGGGAAAAGCGAAGCGCCCCCTCCCGTGCCAGGTGGGGGGTAAGCCACGGGCAATCGGCGGGGAGGACGGCACGGCCACTGCCGAGGATGCGCGCCTTGGCGGCGGCGTACTCCTCCATATCGGTGTGCCAGTCGAGGTGGTTTTCGGTGATATTGGTGATTGCCGCGTTGCCGCGCGGCGGAGGAAGATCGGATAACTGAAAGCTCGAAAGCTCAAGGACGGCCGCATCGCCGTCTGTCATGGCGGGGAGCGCCTCAAGGAGAGGCGTACCGATGTTGCCGCCAAGGAACACGCGCCGTCCCGCGGCACGGAGCATGGCCGCCGTCATCATGGCTGTGGTGGTCTTGCCGTCGCTCCCCGTCACGCAGTATAGTCGTGCGGGACAGAGGGCCAAAAAGAGGGCCACCTCGCTCGTTACCGCCGCCCCACGGGCGGAGGCCAAAAGGAGAGGCGCGGCATCGGGACGGAGAGAGGGCGTGCGGAACAGCACTCCCGTGCCAAGACCGTCAAGGTATCCCTCGCCCGTGATCAGGCGCGCACCCGCCGCCCTTACAAGGGCCAGGGTGTCCGCATCGGGCGTACGGCGGTCCCGCGCCACGATCCCGGTAACGCCAAGGCGCGGCAAAAGCGTGAGCAGCGGTCGGTTGGCAACGCCAAGCCCCAAAAGCTCGGCCCCCTCGCGCCGCATTTTGGAAAGAAGCTCCGTGGGGCGGAGCCCTGAGATACGTCCCGTATCCTTGAAACAGTCTTGAAGCTCCCGAAAATCTGACATATTCTATTATATGTCATCGGCCGCGCTTTTGCAACACCTAATTTGTAAAGAAAAGGGGCGTACGGAGGGCACGCTCTTTTTTCTTTCTTGGTTCCGGGGGGGAATATCGGGGGCGCGGATCCTCGGCAGCACCGCGGGGCCTCCTTGTCGTTTTTTCTTCCGTGCATCACGCCCCCTCGCGAAAAGCCAAGCCTCGCGCCGCACGCTTATCCGTTCCTCCCGATGAAATGGCCGAAACCGCCATTGACAAAATCCCACCGCTGTGCTATGCTATGAAGGTGATTTTTTATGGAAGGAGTGCCGTATGATCGCTGCCGTTCTCATCTTCGCCGTGACGTCCGTCGCCATGATCCTTGCGGTGCTTCTTTACCCCAAGCTTCGCCTCGGCCGCCTTTCTCTTGACAGCTATGTGGCCGTCACGCTGCTCGGCGCCGCCGCCATGCTTGCCCTCGGTGCCTGTGACATACGCACCGTGGGGGCCGCGCTCCTTTCGGACAGCGCTGTCAATCCCCTGAAGATCCTCGTTCTCTTCATCGCGATGACCGTCCTTTCGGTCTTTCTTGACGAGGTCGGCTTTTTCCGCTACCTCGCCGCAGGCGTTCTCCGCCGCGCCCACGGGGGCCAGCGCCGCCTCTTTCTTCTGCTTTACGTCACGGTGTCGGTCCTCACGGTCTTTACGTCCAACGACATCGTGGTGCTTTCCTTCACCCCCTTCATCTGCTACTTTGCCAAAAACGCGGGCATCGATCCCATGCCCTACCTTGCCGCCGAGTTTGTGGCCGCCAACACCTGGAGCATGATGCTCATCATCGGCAACCCCACCAACATCTACCTTGCCACCGCCGCGGGCATTGATTTCGTCTCCTACCTGCGCGTGATGCTCCTGCCGACCGTCCTTTCGGGTACGGTGGCCTTTCTTGTCCTTTACCGTCTCTACCATAAAAGGCTTGCCGTCCGTATGGCCACAGAGCCGGAGCGCGCCCCCCTCCCCGACCGCCCCCTGCTTACGCTCGGTCTTTTCCACCTCCTTGTCGCCACCGTGCTGCTGGCCGTCGGTGCCTATATTGGCCTTGCGATGTGGGCGGTCGCCCTCGGTGCCGCCGTCAGCCTTTTCGTTCTGGTCCTTATCCTCTCGGCCGTCCGCCGCCGCGCTCCGCGTGAGCTTCTTTCCTGCCTTGTCCGCGCGCCGTGGCAGCTTGTCCCCTTTGTCCTTTCCATGTTTGTGATGATCGTGGTTCTTTCGGAGGTCGGTGTCACCGCCCGCCTCGCCGCGCTCCTCGATCCCCTTCCGCCCACGCTTTCGTATGGCCTTGCCTCCTTCCTCTCCTCCAACCTTGTCAACAACATCCCGATGAGTGTCCTCTTTTCGGAGATCCTCACCGCAGGAGGCGCCCCCGTCGGCGCCGTCTATGCCACCGTCATCGGCTCAAACGTCGGCGCCTTCTTCACCCCGATCGGTGCGCTGGCAGGCATCATGTGGAGTGAGATCCTCCGTAGCCACGGCCTCGCCTTTGGCTACCGTGATTTTCTGAAGCTCGGCCTTACGGCGGCCGTGCCCGCCCTCCTTTCGGCCCTTTTCGGGCTTTTCCTTGTGTTAGCTTAAATACCGCCGCCAAGCGGCGGTGTTTTTTTCTTTTCCGCTTGCTTTGCAAGTGGAAAAATGCTATAATGAAGGGAACACCACGAAAGGGAACCACCGCCATGCAGGACTTAAAGCAACGATACCTCACCGCGAAGCGCCGCCTCTTTATGCGCTATTACGGAGAAAAGCTGAACCCCCAGCAATGCCGCGCCGTCCTTGCCGAGCGCGGGGCCGTTCTCGTGCTGGCGGGCGCCGGCTCGGGCAAGACCACGGTGCTTGTCCGCCGTATCCTCCACCTCATCCGCTACGGTGATGCCTACTCGACCGATTACGTGCCCGAGGGCACCACGGAGGCCGAGGTCGCGGCTCTTGAGGCCTGCGCCGCCTCCTCTCCCACGTCGGAGATCGCGGAGATCCTCCCTGTCTTTACCCACGCGCCCTGCCCCCCGTGGGCGATGCTGGCCATTACCTTTACGAACAAGGCCGCGGGCGAGATCCGTGAGCGCCTTTCCGCCGCGTTTGACGATCCCTCGGTCAGCGAGGAGATCTGGGCGGGCACCTTCCACTCGGTCTGTATGCGTATCCTGCGCTCCCACACGACCGAGGCAGGCTACAAAAGCGGCTTTTCGATCTACGATACCGATGACGTGAAGCGCGTCCTCTCCGAGGCGATGCGCGCTCTTGAGATCGACGAGAAGCTTCTTCCCGTGAAAAGCGTTCTGGCCGCGATCTCGGATGCCAAAAACAATCTCATCTCCCCCCGGGAGTTTGCCGATCACGGCGATTTCCGTCTCCGTCAGATCGGTAAGGCGTACAAGGAATACCAGCGCCGCCTTGAGGAGGCCAACGCCCTCGACTTTGACGATATCATCATGAAAACGGTCCGGCTTCTTGAGGGACATCCCGAGGTGGCCGCCAAGTATCAGCACAAATTCCGCTACGTCTGCATTGACGAGTATCAGGACACGAACCCTGCCCAGTTCCGCCTCTCCGCGCTTCTTTCGGCGGGGGAGGGCAACATCATGGTCGTGGGGGACGACGACCAAAGCATTTACCGCTTCCGCGGTGCCACGGTCGAGAACATTCTTGACTTTGACAAGACCTACAAAAACGCCACCGTGGTCAAGCTGGAGCAGAACTACCGCAGCACCAAAACCATTCTGGAGGCCGCCAACGCCGTCATCTCGCACAACAGCGAGCGGCACGATAAGCGCCTTTGGTGCGCGGGCGAGGACGGCGCAAAGATAACTTTACATAAATCCGAAAATCAGAACGACGAGGCCGCCTGGATCAAGGATAAGATCATGGAGACTGTGGTGCATGAGCGCCGCCGCTACCGTGACGTGGCGATCCTTTACCGCCTGAATGAGCTGTCGCGCTCGCTTGAGGGCGCCTTGGCCAAGAGCGGTATCCCCTACCGCATTCTCGGCGGTCAGCGCTTCTACGATCGCAAGGAGATCCGTGACATGGTCGCCTATCTCCACGTCCTTTCCAACCCCAGCGACAATCTCCGCCTTACGCGCATCATCAACGAGCCGAAGCGCAAGATCGGCGATGCCACGGTCGAGGAGGTCGCCCGCCTCGCCTCCGAGGCAGGGATCCCCATGAGTGAGGTGCTTGACCGCGCGGCCGAGTTTCCGTCGCTTGGGAAGGTCGCGGCCCGCCTTGCCGAGTTTTCTTCGCTTCTTTCCGGTCTGCGCGCCGAGGTGACCGATCTCCCCTCGCTCATCGAGCATGTCTTTGAAAGGACGGGCTACCGTGCGATGCTCTTAGCGGAGGGCGAGATCTCCAAGACGCGTATCGACCACGTCGGGGAGCTGGTCTCGGCCGCCGCGGAATACGAAAAGCGCGCGGGTGACGAGGCTTCGCTTTCGGGCTTTCTTGAGGAGGTCGCGCTTGTCAGCGATGTCGATAAGTATGATGAGGGCGCCGATGCCGTAGTCCTTATGACCATTCACAGCGCCAAGGGCCTTGAATTCCCCGTGGTCTTTCTCCCCGGCATGGAGGAGGGAGTGTTTCCCGGCATGCAGGTTCGTACCGACCCCGCCGAGCTTGGTGAGGAGCGGCGCCTTGCCTACGTGGCGATCACCCGTGCCAAGGAAAAGATCTATATGTCCCACACCAAGGAGCGTATGATGTACGGCCGCACGACCTTCAATCCCCTCTCGCGCTTTGTCCGTGAGGAGCTGCCCAAAGCCCTCATTGAGGAGGACGCCCCCCGCACACCGTCCGCGCCGCGCACCCAGCCCCGCCGTGAGCAGGCGCTTCCGAGGACCGGTGAGTTTTACCGCCGCCCGACCGTCGGCACGCCGCCCCCCTCTCGCCCCGCCGCTCCCACCGCCACCTTTGCATCCGGTGACCGCGTCCGCCACCAGATCTTCGGTCTCGGCACCGTCCTCGCCGTCCGCCCCATGGGTGGCGATACCCTCTACGAGGTGGCCTTTGACAGCGGAGAGAAGAAGAAGCTTATGGCCACCTACGCCAAGCTCTCTCGCGGGTAATTTTTGCGCTCTGCACCCCCTCGGAGCACAACCGTGCTTGCTGTACTGTTGTACAGCTTCGCAGTGCCCCGATGCGGCACATAGCATCAAAAATTTCTCCGCGAGAGCCGCGGCCGTAAAATGGCGCTCTGCACCCCCTCGGAGCACAACCGTGCTCGCTGTACCGTTGTACAGCTTCGCAGTGCCCCGATGCGGCACATAGCATCAAAAAATTCTCCGCGAGAGCCGCGGCCGTAAAATGGCGCTCTGCACCCCCTCGGAGCACAACCGTGCTCGCTTAGGTACGTCGAGCGGGAGAGAACGGCGATAGAAAAGGAACTATAATAAAACGGCAGAAAAACCTCGGTTTTTCAACTACAAATCAAAGCAAACTACGAAGATACCAAAAGGGAGCTACACGGCAAAAGCCGTATAACTCCCTTTTCCTTTTCGGTTATGCCTAAATGTAACAGCCCCTTTTTCTTTTTTTCGGTGAGGGGAGCATCTACAAAAAATAAGGATTGACATTTCCATAATAATTTGCTATATAATATATATATCAGTAAATCTCATTTTTGTACACTTTCCCACGGCCGCGCGTTGCGGCCAAAAAACTTTTGGGAGGAACCTATGAAACACTTTGGAAAAGCTGTGTCCGCGCTTATGCTCGCCACCCTTTTGGTTGCGGGCATTTTTCTGCTTGCGTCCTGCGGGCCCGAGTGCAGTCACGTCTATCTGAACGCCACCTGCACCGAACCCAAGACCTGCATGCTTTGCGGTGCCACCGAGGGTGAGCCTGCGGGCCACACGGGCGGCACGGCCACCTGCCTTGAGAAGGCGGTGTGCATCGTGTGCAATGAGGAATACGGTGAGCTTGGTCCGCACAAGCCCGTGGCCGATGACGGCGACTGCACAACGCCCGTGGACTGCGCGCGCTGTGACGAGTATGCCATTCCCGCCGCGGAGCATACCTTCACGCACGATTGCGATACGAGGTGCGATAACAAGGGCTGCCGCTATACGCGCACCATTACGCACCACTACACCGAGGAGGTGGCCGAGGATAAGTATCGGAAGACGGCGGCTACCTGTACGGCACAGGCGGTCTATTACACCTCCTGCCAGTGCGGGGCTTTCAGCAAGACCGAGAGCATGGTGTTCTCGTACGGTGAGCTTCTCCCTCACGATTACGTGCGTGAGCTGACCTCGGGCGCGCACCTCAAGTCGGCCGCCACCTGCACCGAGCTTGCCGTCTATTACAAGTCCTGCCGATGCGGTATCCATGATGAGGCCCTGAGCGAGACCTTCACGGCAGGGAAGCTTCTCCCCCACGCCTATACCGAGACGGTCGCCTCTGACACCTACCTCAAGTCGGCCGCCACCTGCACGGAAAAGGCGGTTTACTATAAGTCCTGCGAGTGCGGCGCGCACGACGCCGTGGGCGGCCCGACCTTCCGGCACGGCGACCTGGCCCCCCATGCCTATACCCAAAGCTCCGCCACCGAGGCGCATCTTGTGACCGCGGCCACCTGCACGGCACAGGCGAACTACTACAAGTCCTGCGTCTGCGGTATTCATGACGAAAAGGAGAGCGCCGTCTTTGCCTTCGGCGACCTTCTGCCTCACACCTTTACCGAGGCGGTGGTAGCCGATGAGCATCTGGCCTCGGCCGCCACCTGCACGGCAAAGGCCGCCTATTACCACTCCTGCTCCGCGTGCGGCGCGAACGATACCGAGGGCGAGACCTTCTCGCACGGTGAGCTTCTCCCCCACACGCCTGCCGAGGCCGTCCGTGAGAATGAGACGGCGCCCACCTGCGGTGCTGACGGCTCCTATGACAGCGTGATCTATTGCGCCGTTTGCCTTACCCACGAGATCTCGCGCACGACCGTGACGGTCCCCGCCACGGGCAACCACACCGCCGCCGCCGATGACGGCGACTGCACCACCGCCACTCCCTGCACCGTCTGCGGCGGCACGGCCGCCGAGGGCTTCCCCCACAAGGCGGGCGAGACGGTCCATGAGAACGTGGTGGCACCCACCTGCGGTGAGGACGGCAGCCGTGACGCTTGCGTCTATTGCGCCGTCTGCGGGACCGAGCTTTCCCGCGTGACCGAGACGCTCCCCGCGACCGGCGACCACGAGGGAGCCGCCCCCGTGGAGGAGAACCGCAAGGAGCCCACCTGCGGCACGGCGGGCAGCTACGAGAGCGTGACCTACTGCGGCGATTGCGGTGCCGAGCTGCGCCGTGACACCGTGGCGATCTCCGCCACGGGCAAGCATACCGCCGCCGCCCCTGTGGAGGAGAACCGCAAGGAGCCGACCTGCGCCCTTGACGGCAGCTTCGATACCGTGATCTATTGCTCGGTTTGTGGCCACGAGATGAGCCGTGTGACCTCGGCGATCCCCGCCACGGGCGACCACGTCTATACCGTGGAAAAGGCGACCGCCGCTTACTTAGCCACATCCGCCACCTGCACGAAGCCTGCGACCTACTACAAGTCCTGCGGCTGCGGCGCGCACGATGAGATGAACAGCCCGACCTTTGCCTACGGCTCGACTCTTTCGCACTCCTACACCCACAAGGTTGCCGAGCGCACCTTCCTCGCCTCTCCCGCCACCTGCACGGCACAGGCGACCTACTACAAGTCCTGCGTCTGCGGTGCGTACAGCCCCGCGCTGAGCCCGACCTTCGCCAGCGGCTCGCCCCTCCCCCACGAGTACACCGAAAAGGTTGCCACCTATAAATACCTCGCTACCTACGCCACCTGCACGGCGAAGGCGACCTACTACATGTCCTGCGTCTGCGGCGCGCACGATGCAGAGGAAAGCCCGACCTTTGCCAGCGGCAGTCTTGCCGCCCACCGCTACAACAAGGAGGTCGTGGACGAGAAGTATCTCCGTGAGCCGGCCACCTGCACACAAACCGCCCTCTACTATTGCTCCTGCGTTTGCGGCGAGTTCAGCGTCTACCAAAGCACCTCCTTCCGCTACGGTGAGAAGCTTCCGCATACCGAGGCTCTCCCCATCACCGAAAACGAGATCGAGCCCACGTGCAACGTGGCGGGCAGCTATGACCTTGTCGTGCGCTGTGCCACCTGCTTTGATCACGTATTCAGCCGCCAGACCTTCACCTTAAGCCCCACGGGCAACCATACGAAGGGGGAGGCCGTCATCGAGAACAACGTCGCTCCCACCTGTAAGGAGGAGGGCCATTACGACGAGGTCTATTATTGCACGGTCTGCTCTAAAGAGGCTGCCCGCAAGACCGTCACCGTTAGCGCCACGGGTGTCTGCGTGCAGAGCACCGAGCCGACGGTAGAGAACGAGGTGGAGTCCACCTGCACCGTTAAGGGCAGCTGCGACGAGGTCTATTCCTGCATTCATTGCGGCGAGGAGATGCTCCGCCTGACCAAGGAGAAGGAGCTGGCCGAGCATGACGGTGTGGAAACCGTCCTTAAGGAGGCCACGTGTCTCGAAAAGGGTGAGAAGCGTGTCGCCTGCAAGAACTGCGATTACGTTGGCCTTGTCACGATCCCGCGCCATGGCAGCCACTCCTACGCGGACGGCACCTGCTCGGTCTGCGGCATTCCCGAAAAGACCACGCCCGTTGCCACAAGCGGCACAAAGCTTGTGGATATTGACGATTCGGTCATCATCGCCTCGGGCGGTATCATCCGCATTCCCGAGGTCAACAACGGCTATTACATCACCGAGATCGATCCCTCGGTCTTTGCGAACAACCCCGACATCAAGGCGATCTACTTCACAAGAAACATCACCACGATCCCCGCGGAAGCCTTTGAAAATTGCACGGGCCTTGAGAAGGTGGTATTCGGCGAGGGCCTGAAGACCATCGACAATTACGCCTTCCGCGGCTGTACCTCGCTCAAGGAGGTCGTCCTGCCCGATTCGCTCACAAGGATCGGCACGCAGGCCTTCTACGGCGGCGCGGCCGTCACGCGCATCGTCATCGGTGAGGGCGTGACCATAATCGGCACGAGCGCCTTTGCGGGCTGTGTGAACCTCCGAACGGTCGAGTTCAACGCCAAGAATTGCACCAACGTTTCCGCGAACACCTTTGCCTCGGGCGGCCGCGACGTCGGCGGCTTTGACATCGTCATCGGCACGCGCGTTGCGAAGATTCCCGGCTACCTCTTCCATTACAGCAAGACGGGTGAGGATTACGCGGCCGAGCTTTCGCTCATCAAGTCGATCACCTTCCGTGAGGGCGGCGTCTGCACCACGATCGGCACGTACGCCTTTGCCTCTCCCTTTGTCAAGGGCATGACCGTCTATCTCCCCACCACGGTCCAGACGGTGGAGGATTACGCCTTCCGCGGCTCGACCGACTGGTCGGACGGCTCAAACCGCTATTTCTACCGCCGTCCCGTGATGATCCTTTCGGCGGCCGAAAAGAAGCCCTCGGACTTCTCCTCCAACTTTGCACGCTCTGGCGCCTACTTCTATATCGGTTCCTCCTTCACCTTTGAAAACCCCTACCTCTTCGGTGCCACGGGTGTTCACGGCGTGACCGAGGACGGCTACTACTGGGCCGAGAAGGGAGACGGCACGCTCGTCATCTATGCCGTTGACGATGATGTCACCGAGGTCGTCTTCCCCGAGACGATCGGCGGTAAGACCGTGACCGAGATCGCCGTTGGCACGCTCTACTACCACAAGAACGTAACGAGCATCGTCATTCCGAAGGGGATCACCAAGATCGGCAAGCAGGCCTTCGCCTTCTGCGATGCCCTCACGCGCGTGGAGTTCAACGCCGTCGCCTGCTCCGATCTTAACGACTTCGTCTTCTTCACGGTCAACAATGAGGGCTACGTGGAGATCCTGTTCGTCATCGGCCGTGACGTCACCCGTATTCCCTCGTACTTCCTCACGACTGCCAATACCAACAACGCCAAATTCAAAAAGACGGTCATCTTCGAGAAGGGCAGCGCCTGCACCGAGATCTCCGACTATGCCTTTACCGGTGGCGCTTTCACCTCGGTGGTGATCCCCGCCTCGGTCACAACGGTCGAATACAACGCCTTCGGCGACTTCAACTCGAAGATCTATTACGAGGGGAATGCCGCCGACTGGGCCGCGATTACGATGAAGGGCGGCAACACCTTCACCTACAGCCGCTTCTACTATTACGTGGAGGGCGAGCCCACCGCCCACGGCACCTGGTGGAGCTACGGTGAGGACGGCCTGCCCTGTGAGCTGACCTACGCGCCCGCCCCCGGCAGCGAGGGCTACGCCAGCGCGGGCCTCACCTACAAGCTCTCGACCGATGGCACCTATTACATTCTCTCCTCGGCGGACAGCGCCACCGATACCGAGATCTATATCGCCGAGAGTTTCAACGGTTTGCCCGTCCGTGAGATCGCCTCGAACGTCTTCCGCGATAAGACCGACCTCACCGCCGTTCATTTTCCCGCAGGGCTCAAGAGCATCGGCATGTACGCCTTCCGGAATTGCACGGCCCTTGCCTCCGTCACCCTGCCCGCAGGGCTGACAACGCTCAGTGACTCGGTCTTCTACGGCTGTACCGCCCTTTCCGAGGTCTCGCTCGGCACCTCACTCACGAAGATGGGCAACTCGGTCTTCTATGAGTGCACGTCGCTTTCAAAGATCTCTCTCCCCGCAACGCTCGAGACCGTCGGCGGAACGGCCTTTGCCTACACGCAGCTTTCAAAGATCTCTCTCCCCGCGTCGCTTAAGGGCATCGGCAGCACCGCGTTTGACAACACGCCCATCGCCACCGATCCCGACAACTGGGATATGGATAACATGCTCTTCTACGTCGACACCTGCCTGATGTCGGTCAACCCCGCCGTGGAGGGCGAGGTCACCGTCCGCGAGGGTACCACCGTGATCACGTATTCCGCCTTCTACACCTGCTCGAAGATCACAAAGATCACGCTCCCCGAGGGGCTCCTCCACATCGCAGCGAATGCCTTCATCTACTGCTCGGGCCTTGAGACGGTCAACCTGCCCGCCTCGCTCCTCTCGATCGGCAACGGCGCCTTCTATAACTGCTCGAATCTTACGGGCCACTTCGATCTTCCCGCCTGTGACGTGCCCGCCCAGCTCTTTATGTATTGCAGTAAGATCGAGGGCGTCACGATCCCCGAGGGTGTCACCTCGATCGGGGAGGAGGCCTTCCTCTTCTGCTATCAGCTCGGAAACGTCACGCTTCCCTCGACGCTCAAAACCATTGGTGAGCAGGCCTTCTACAATTGCTCTTCCTTCACCGAGCTGACGGTACCCGAGGGCGTCACCTCGATCGGTGCGTCCGCCCTCCACGGCCTCTCGGCGCTGAAGAAGCTCTACCTCCCCTCGCCGCTCACGTCGCTGGAGGCGGGCGCTCTCGGTAGCATGAAAGAGCTCGAGGAGATCACGGTTCCCTTCGTCGGTCTTTCGCCCAAGGCCACGGGCCAGTCGGCGAACTTTGGCCGTATCTTCACCCAGAGCTACGAGGAG
>JAZRAU010000031.1:0-24192 GCA_045634705.1 Eubacteriales bacterium
GGCAAAGGCCGGCATCGTACTCCTCGGCAGCGAGATACAGATCGCGATTTGCCTTCAGAGTGGCGTAAAGCGCGGCCTTTTCGTCCTCAAGCTGAGCTCTCACGCCGGCAAGAACCGCCTGGGCGAGAAGCTGCTTGTTGGCCATTTGCTCCTCATCCTTCAGGATGCGCTCACCGCGAATGAACTCGTGGTTGACCATGACGGCCGTCTGAAGGTCGTGAAGCGCGGCGTTGATCTTGTTGTACTGCTCAACGATCGTGCCGTTGCCCTCCTTGGCATCGGGATCCTTCCAGCGCCAGATGTCATAACGGATCGAGAAGTACTTGCTCAGCTCGGGATCCTTCTTCATGAGCATCGTGTTTTCGGTGTTGTAGGAAAGCAGGAAGTAGGGGTAAGCACCGTTCTCGATCGACTTCAGCATCGTGTACTCGGTATCGCCCGACATGTTGATGGCCGAGCCGGCATAATTCACGTAGCCGTGCAGGACCATAGCCATAAAGGGCACCGAGGCGCTGGAGTAACGGTAGTTACTGCTGCCAAGAGGCATACCGAGAACGTGGTCGGCATACGGGAGCGAGTAACGATTACCGCCGCTGACCATCAGCGAGGAGTAGGACTCCTTGATGCTTGCAAGGAGATTCTCGACATCATTCTTGGCCTCCTCACGGTTGATCGGATTCTCCTTATCGAAGTTCGAGTTCAGGTCCGAGCCGAGAGTGGAGACCGAGACACCGAACGTGCCGTCCTCCTTGTAATCCTCAAGCTTCGACGAAAGCTTGTCGAAGTACTTGCTCATCATGTTGGTTGCCACGCACATATCAAAATAGCTGGCAAACTGCTGATAAACCGCATCGTAGATCTGCTTGCTGCAGTAGCGGTTGTCAACGGTACGGGCGCCCGCTTCCTTCAGGGAAACGCCGTCACCCATGGTATCGTTGGAGAGATAGGTGAAGTCAAAATCGGGATAAACGCCAAAGCCATCAGTCTTTGCGCGCTCGATAAGATCGCGGAAGCCACCCTTGCCTCCGGCGGCCTTCTCCCACTTCAGCTTGGCGGGATACTTGGCGTTCATACCGCCGTTGGCAAAGCCCGTCAGCTTGAAGTTGATGTTCGAGATGCCGATGCCGGAGAGGTCATCGTAAATGGCCTGAATGTCATCAAAGGACGTCAGGGGGACGTTAACCTCCACGGGGAAGGAAAGAATCTGCTTGGTGGTTTTGATCGTACCGAATGCCTCAAGGTACAGAGGGATCTGCGCGGCGTCCTCGGTGAGGCGCTTCAGCGTGCCGTTCTCCTCAAGGTATTCACGGTAGGCCGAGGCCATACCCACCCAGTTAGCGCTCTCGTTATCGAGAAGCTGGATACGGGTGCGGTAGCTGCCCGTATACTTGCGGTCGGCTACGACCGTCCACTCGGTGTTACCGCTGACCGAGACCGAGTCGGCGAGGTCATACGTGTCCTTGGGACGGGGGTAGTAGGTGGGGTACGCCGAGGCGTAATTGTGACGCGTGGCACCAAAGGAGACCGAGAGGCTGGTCAGAGCATCGCCCTCCTCAAGGATCGCGAGGAAGCCGGACTTTACGGGAACGAGGTCGTAAAGCTTAGCACCGCTATCCGTAAGAAGCTGGTTGCCTGCCGCATCGGTCATGGGAACCTCAAGGACGTCCGTAGTGCCGACAACACCGTACACGGGGAGCCGAATGTTCTCCTGATGCTGGCCCGAAACTGTGTAGTAGGCATAGTCCTGACCGTAGACCTTACCGGTCCACGAGATCGAGGTCTTTTTGGTGTCGGTGTACAGGTCGCTGTACTCAAAGAGGGCGCCGCTTCCGTCGGGATAGAAAACGTAGCCATCGTAGAGCATCTCGTCCGCCGCGTTGCCACCATAGATCGCGCCCAAGGTTTTCAAGGAATAGTCGTCATAGGTGACGGTATCCATGCGGCCGGCGCCGAGGTAGTTCAGCGTGCTGATGTACTCAAGCTCAAAGAGGGTCTCATCATAGATGATACCGTTCGAGGGGAGACGGATATCCAGCGTGCCGTCCTGGGGGTTCAGAGTGTACTCCAGGGAAAGCTTGAAGAGCGGCGGAGTATCGCTGTTGGCGACATAGCCCGTCTCCAGCGTATCCTTGGCCAGCTCATCGTAGCCGTAGTCGGGGCAGTAGGTCTTAACAAGCGTCTCGAATGCGCTCTTCTGAGCATCGGTCAGCGTGTTGGCAACCGTGTAGATGACGTACTTCTTCCCCGTGTCGGGATCCTCCTTGGCCGTGATCGGGAAGTTCTTGTTCATCGTGAGAAGGATGGGATCTCCCTCGGCACGGCCGTTCGGATCCTGCTTGGTGTAGCCGCTGAGCATCTTCTGATAGTGGAAATCAAAGAGCTCATATTCCTCGGAGAACTCACCGTACATGTCGATGATCTCCTGCTTATACGCCTCAAAGGGAGCAATGATCTGCTCCTCAAAGCGATCCTCGGTGATCCAGCCGGGCATCAGATAGGTGGCGTTTTCACGACCGATCGAATACTGGACGCGGATACCGTTTTTGATCGTCTTTACCTGAATCTGACCGCGCTGGGCCGCCTCGGTAAAGCTGTACATGTACTTCAGGTTGCC
This sequence comes from Eubacteriales bacterium, assembly GCA_045634705.1. Lineage (GTDB taxonomy): Bacteria > Bacillota > Clostridia > Oscillospirales > CAG-272 > UBA1740. The sequence continues at coordinate 2,615 of JAZRAU010000031.1, forward strand.
ATCGGTGCCCTTGTACGAAACGACGACCTGCGAAAGCAGCTGGGCTTTAACGGCATCCGAAATGTTCATGTTGCCGCCAACGTCGTAGGGGTTGGTGGAGATGGCGTTGCCGGTGGTTTTGTTATAATACACGACCTCACCGGTAAAGGTATTGCAATACAACTGATAGACGTCACCCGAGGCGGCGTTCACGGTCAGGGCCAGCTGCATGCGCGGATCCCTGGTCGTGGCGTCATAGCCCGTGATGACACCGTTCTCCTTGATCGGAGTGCCGAAGAGCTTGTGCTCGATCGACGTGTAGCTGTTCTCCAAGGCCTCGTCGGTGGCCGCAATGTAGGTGGGAGTCTTGTTCCCCACATCGTTCTCTAGCTCAGCCGCGTGAACGCGGACGGTGTTAGCGGGGATCAGGACGGCTACCGCTCCGAAGAGCATCACCAGAGCGAGCAGAGTGGACAATATTCTTTTCATAAATAAATTCCTCCTTTGCTCGTTATACGCGGTAGGCTATCTCGGTGATCAGCGACGAAATGAACGAAATGATCTTGCCGATCAGACCCGAGAACAAGAGAGCCATGAAGATGATGATCGCCATACCGAGAATCGTGCAGATGACGATCAGAAGGTTCTTACCCATCGAATAGTCGTGCGTGACCATAAGACCGAAGAACAGGAGTGCGCCGCACCAGACAAAGCCGACCGCCGTGATGAGGGTAACGATCATGGCCTCATCGAGGGTGACAATGTTGGAAAGCAGTGTGGAAATGACGAGGATAAAGGGCAGGGGCGAGATCGCGTAGCCAACCGCAATGGAGATATCGCGGAAGGAGCCCTCACCGTCAAAGAGGGTGGTGAGACACCAGTTGGAGATGATCCACAGAATGATCGGCACAAAGACCGAGATGATCTGCACAAAGATCGTAGAATAGGTGTTCCTCGGGTTCATGATATAGCCGGTACCGACCGACTGATAGTAGAACGCGAGAACGACAAGGCCGATGAAGGTCAGGGAGGCACGGATCGAGCCGCGCTTCTCATGCTTCAGATCCCAGAATCCGTCGAACGGGTGGAAGGCCACGTGGAAGCTGTACATCAGCTCCTCCCAATAGGACGTCCTTGTGCGGTTCTGACGGACGGCGACCGCGGCATTCAGGCGGGAGGCATACTTCATGACCTTCATAAGAGCGAAGCAGAACACACCAACCACCAGCGGAATGAGGAGCAGATACTTGGAGATCCACTCCTTACGTACCTCGCGGTAGGAATTCGAATAGTTGGTCTCGTCATACGCGGCCTTGAAGTATTCCATGGACTCGGTGTACTTGCCCTCGCGGAAGAGGGCCTTACCGACACCGATGTAGGCCGTGTCAAAGTTGTTATTGTACTTCAAAACGCTCTGCCAGGCGTCAACGGCACCGCTGTAGTTGCGGTCGTTTTCCTGCTTGATCGCGTTCACGAGTAGATCACCGTACTCGGTGCGGCGGTACACCGTCAGCGTATCGGCGGTGTTGTCAAGGACCACCATGCGGTCGCCCTGATAGGTGATGCCGGCAATGCTCTTCAGCTGACCGAGCATCTCGCCCGTATCGCCGAAGGCAAAGAGCAGGTTACCGTTTTGATCGTAAGTAAAGATCTTGTTACGCGAGGCATCAATGATCGACCAGGTGTATTGCGGGCCGATCGCCACGTCCTTGATCTTCGAAGGGCCGGTGGCCCCCGTCGCGCCAACGGCGGCGTTAATGTTCACCTCTCCGCCCGGGGCAAAGAAGCCGTTACGCTTCATGATCTCGGTACCTGCGGAGTTAAGCTTCTTGATCGGAGAGTAGTCGGCGCTCTTACTCTTGATCGCCGCGATCTGCTCCTTGGAGTCGATCGCGTCGGTGGTCACGTAGATAAAGCCCTCATCGTCAACCGTGATGTTGTTGAACTCGGTAGAAACGTAGTCGACCGTGTTCTCGCGCATCTCGTCCGACATGAAGCGGCGCCAGATGATGTTGATGATGCTGTACGTAACCTTCTGTGCACCGATGAAGCCCGTAAACTCGCCCTCCTCGGTCATCACGATAACGCCCTGGTAGGTCGTCGAGGAGATGACGAAGATCCGGCCGTACTTATCGACGGCACAGGCAACCGGCTTGTAGGTCGAGCTGGAGCCGAAGAGCTTAGACTTCGGCGCATCGATGATCTTAACGAAGTTGCCGTTAAGGTCGCAAACGACGATGCGGCTGTTACCCGTATCGCAGATGTAGATGTACTCATCGGTCACGAAAACGCCGCGGGGAGCCGACAGCGCGTAGGTAGCGCCGTACTCGTTGGCAAAGGACGAGATCGTGAATTTCAGCTTGTAATACTCGTCAAGCGCGATGATGCGGTTGTTTTTGGTGTCGGCAATGTAGATGTTGCCGTTTTTGTCCGCAAAAACGTCACCCGGCTCATCGAACGCAATGCCGCCGTTCGCAAGCAGACCCATATAATCCGAATCCACCACCATAACGGGGGAATACGCGGCGGGAGAGTACAGGGCGTACCCGTCGATCGAATAGGTGTAGGTCTGATAGGGCTCGGCGGCCGCCGCCGTGAAGGTGGGGACCAGCATCACGAGGGTAAGAAGCAGGAGAACTACCGCTAACCATTTATTTTTCATCGATATTCTCCTTTCTTTAGTCTTTCATACCACTTGTGCCCATCGTCTCGATGATCTTACTCTGGTTGATAACGAACACCGTGATAGGAACGAGCATCATAACGACCGTGGAGGCCGCACCGGCACCGGCACGCGCAACGCCGCCGGCGACGATCTGCTGAATGGCATAGTTGAAGGTTTTGAGCTGCTCCGAGTGAATGTAGATCGAAGCACCCGTGTTCCAAAGCCCCTTGAAGGTCTCGATGATCAGGGTCAACCACGCGGGCTTAACCATAGGCATCGCGATCACCCAGAAGGTGCGGAACTCCGAGGCACCGTCAAGACGCGCACTCTCAAGGACAGCGTCCGAGACCGAGCTTTCCATAAACTGCTTCATCAGGTAAAGGCCGAGAGAGCCCGCAAGGGACGGCATGATGATGGCAAGGTAGGTATCGACCCAGCCGAGCGTGGAAAGAATGATGAAGTGCGTGACCTGGTTAACGGTGGAGTGGAACATCAGCGAGGTAACGATCAGGGAGAACATCAGGTTGCGCCCCGGGAACTTCAGCTTGGAGAGGGCGTATGCCGCCATGGAAGCCAAGAGAAGGTTGCCAACGGTACCTGCCGCCGTGATGAACACGGTATTGAAAATGTAGCGCGAGAAGGGCACCCACGAGTCACTCATCAGGGAGAAAAGATCCGAGAAGTTGGAGAGCGTGGGGTTGATAACGTAGAAGCGCGGAGGGAACATCCAAAGCTCGTCAAGCGGCTTTAAGGATTGCATGATGACGTACACCATGGGAAGCACCATGAAGGCGCCCATAAGCGTCAGCATGATGGTGATGCCGGCGTCGCCACCCCTCGAACGGTTCAGTACGACCTTATGTCCTCTTGTTCTTAATTTCTTTGCCATCTTACTGCCCCACTTTCGAAAGTGCCTTCTTGATGACGTAGTTCGATCCGTACATGATCGCGAACAGAACGACGGCGATCGCCGAGGAATAACCTACCTCATAGCGCTGTCCGCCATAGTCGTCAAGATGATGCATAATGGTGTGTGCGGCATAATCGACCGACGGCATACCGCAAAGGGCGGTAACGATCGCGCCGAAGCCGAAGGACTGCGTGATGGCCAAAACGGCACCGAACATCAGCTGAGGCTTCATGTTCGGCAGGGTAACATACCAAAGCTCCTGCCAACGGTTACGAATGCCGTCGACCGCCGCGGCCTCATACTGGCTCTTGTCAACGCCCTGGAGACCCGCGATAAAGGTAAGGAATGCCGTACCGAGCGAGGTCCAAAGGGCAACCACGATACAAAGGGGCATGACCCACGTGGCGTTTTCAAACCAAAGAATAGGTCCTGAAATGATGCCAAGCTCCATGAGGGCACCGTTGACCCAACCGTACGCATCCGACGAGAACAGGGTCTTCCAGATCAGGTAGACCGAGCCCGAGATCGAGGGAGCGTAGAAGATCAGGGTAACGACGGCACGGATCTTCGGACCGAGCTCATTGATGAACCACGCAACGAGGAACGAGAGCAGGTACGAGGTCGGGCCGGTGATGGCGGCAAACACCAGCGTGTTGCCCGCCGCAATGATGAAGATATCGTCATCAAGGAAAAGGCGGATGTAGTTGTCAAAGCCGACCCAGTTCGGGAACTCCAGCATGTTGAAGTCGGTGAAGCTGAGAAGGATCGAAAGAAAAACCGGGAAAACCGTAAAGAGAAGGAACAGGAGCATGAAGGGGCCGACCATGATGTAAGCCACCTTATTGCGCTTCATTTCCTTCCACGTCCACTGCGCGCGCGTCATATCCTTACGCGCAACGGGGCGCTTGGCCAAAAGAACGGGGGCGGCCTCCTCCTCGGCAGAGGGGGCATCGGGAGTGAGATCGGAAACCGCAGAGGTGTCGGCGGCTTCCGCCTGCACGGCGGCGGTGTCCTCGGGCACGGGCATAGGCTCGGCCTCGGAAGTCACGGCGTTAGTCTCGTGTTCCGACATTTCGGTTTCCTCCTTATTATAATTATCAGTCATTGCTGTTCTCCTTCATTGACGCTCAATTCCCTGTGGGGGCCTTGTAGCCGGGAGGATATTCACCCGGAGCCAGCGTTTTCATCTCAAATTCCTCACGCTTACGCGTCAGCTCCTTATTGATGATCGTCACGTAGTTGTACATCTGGTCAACGGGATCGGCGCCCTCATTAACAGCGGCCAGGAAGGCGAACTGAATGTAACGGGCGATGATGTAGGAGCCGGGGAAGTTGGGGATGGCCGCGAGGTTCTCAAACTGCTCCTCGATGCTCCGGAGCTCGGTGGAGGTCCAGGAGAGGTTACGCAGGGCCTGCGTGTTGGCGGTGGCGTACTTGGCCGCAGGACCGACAAGGGCAACCATCTGGTTACCGTAATCGGACTGGGCGGTCGAGCCGGCCTGCCACATCATGTACTCCCAGGCCGCATCCTGCTTGCTCTTGTCATCCTTATAAAGCATGATCGTAGCCGTCAGCGTGGCAATCGAGCAGTTGTTGATCGTGCCGTCATCGCGCTCCATACCGGGCAAGCGGGTGAAGGTCCAAAGACCGCGGATCTCGGTCGCGAAGACGGTCAGGGTGTTGTAGGTGCTGCAGTAGTCGGTGATGACGAGGGGCATCTCACCCGTGCGGAAACGGTTGGCCGCATCAAAGGTGACGGGGAACGAATAGTCGGTGTAAAGGCGGCAGCACTGACGGAAGGCGTCAAGAGCAATATCCTCGCCAAGGCCGATCTGAGCGCCGGCGTAAGCATCGTCATACTGCGACTTGTCGTAGTAGTTCGCGTCGTCCTCGTAGAGCCACTGGCTTCCGCCCATCTGGTAGACGAAGGTGGTCATGGCCGAGGAGTAGGTCAGACCGACCTGCATGTTGTTCGACTGGAACACCGTGATCGTCTCAAGCAGATCGTCCCACGTAGTGGGTATATCCACACCAAGATCGGCAAGGACGTCAAGGCGGTAGAACATCATCGGGAAGTTGGTGGTTTCGGGAACACCGTAGGTCTTACCGAGAAGCGAGATTGGAATGGTGTTGGCGTAGTTGAATACGACAGCCTCGGGCTTGACCTCATACTTCGTGCGCGTCACACCGTCCTTATCGACGTAGGTCTTGGCGGGGTGAGCGGGATCGTTGACGTAATAGGTGGTGGGATCCACGGTGTCACCGTTCAGCTTCGGCGAGGTGGGATCCACGTAATAGGTGCGCTTGTAGCTGTTTTCGTGCTGCTCGGTCAGCTCAATGTCATACCCGTACGTATTGACGTAACCCTTGCGTTGGTTGACGGGCTCGATCGCGCCGCGGATCGCGTAGTTGATCGTATCCGCCGCACCGAGACCGATATAGACGTCAGGCCCCTTCCCCGAAAGAACCGAGGGGAGCAGGGTGCCCGCCGCGACCAGCTTCAGGTTAACGGCGATCTTCGAGTTGGGGGTAAAGTTCGAGTCAATGAGGTTTCTCCAGATGAGCGACTGGTCACGGCCGTAAGCCAGCCAGACGTCGATCGACTCCTCAAGGGCCTCCTCGTCGGTCACACCCATGGCGTTGTAGTCCACAAAGAAGCTCGAGAAGAAGGAACGGATCTCAAACCACGCCGACTGGAAGAAGTTGGCGTTGACGCGAGGATCCTCCACCGAGGGAGCCTGAATATTGATATAGTCAATGAGCAGGCCCTGCTGCTTACAGGTGTTGAGCCAGGTACCGAGGGTACCGATGTAGGATTTCAGGTTGGAGAGGTTGGCCGCAATCTCATCCTCGTTATGTCCCATTTTATGAAGGAGAAGGGCCACCTGATCGAGCGTGGCGACCTGCGAGCCCTTAGTGCCGCAGAGCTCCACGAACTTGGCGGAAACGTGCTGCAGGTTCTTGGCCTCCTGGCGGAGGGTACGAATGGTATCGGGAATCAGCTCGGTAAAGCCGTAGTCGCGGTACTTATCGGGGGAAGCACCCGTCAGCTGGATGATCTCAAGGTAGGCGCGGTTGATTGCGCTGAGCGAATTCTCAACAGCATTAATAATAGAAGAAAGCTCGCCAAGGCCGACCTCAAGATACAGCGTGTAGGTGACGCCCTTCTTGAAATAGAACTTGAAGTCCTGCGTGCCGTCACCGAGGGGAGCGACCTGCCAGCTCTTGTCGTAGTCAAAGCGGGTGTTGTGCGCCTCGGCAAAGGGAACGGTGGGCGTTCCGTCGGCAAGGCCGTACTCACCGTCACTGCTCCACAGCTTGACGGTGCGGGAGACAAACAGACCGTCAAGAAGGTTCTGACGGAAGCGCATCGTCATATCGTACCAGCCGTCCTCGCTGACCTGGAAGCTGTAGCCGGCCCACTGGCCGACCGTGTTGTAGCTCTGGGCACCGATGGTGTTGAAGAGCTGGGCGGAGGGGGAGGAGGGAGAGTTGATGGCAGAGGAACGGTCGTTGGAGGAATAGACCGAGGTATCCGAAACGCTGGTCGGATATTCCACCTCAATGCGCGTCAGCTCACCGCTTGCAGCATTATCGGGGGCTCCGGCGTACTTGGCAAGGTACGCTTCATAGGAAAGGGTAGTATCGAACTGGGCGGGAACCAGCTTGATCGACTTGATGACAAGGTTCTCACGCGTGCCCGAAATCGAAATGGTGTGCGTCTTACCCGCTTCAAAGAAGAAGTAGAAGGCACCGTGGTGGAAGCCGTCCACATCCTGCGCGGTGTAGGTGCGCCACTCGGGATCCTGGTACGCCGTGTAACGCAGGTCGTTACCGCCGGCGTCCTGATTGTAGTAGAAGGGCGATTTCTCACCGAAGAAATAATCCTTGCCGTTCGTGAGATACTTATATTGCTTGGTACCGTTCGCATCCTCATAGCCGTACACCCAGTTCTTTGAGAACGCAAGAGCGCGCGCCTCGGCAAACGGAACCGAGGAGTTGATCGAAAGCGAACGCTCCACCGTGGCAACGTTGTTGGCAACGTCGATCGGATAATACTCGATCTGGAGCATGTAAAGGTAGCCGCGGTCGTCCTTCGGGTTGCCGGCTTCGTCCTTGGAGAGCTGGTACTGAGGAACCTCGACCTTCCAGGTGACGGTGCCGCTGTCGGGCGTGAAGAGGCCGCTGTAGCCGTCCAGGTTTTCCAGCTTGTAAAGGTACCCCTGCTCGGGAGCAAAGGGCGTGGTGGCCATGTTGACGGTGTACGCCGCGGTGTTATCGGCGGCACCGGTGCCGTTGAGACCGGGCATGGGAATGGGATTGCCCTCCGCATCCTTCTCACCCGTCGTACTGGTGAAGCTGAAGATGTCGACCGGAAGAGTCGGCATCGCCGCACCGGCAGGGCCGCGCTGATTGGCAAGGACCGTCCTGACGACGCCCTTCTCGTCAACGCAATACCGCTCGTAGTACGAGGCGTACGACTCGGCGTTCAGAAGACCGGCGATCTCGTCCGACGAGGTCCCGGCCGCAGAAGCCGTAACGGTGCCCACAGGCACCAGCAGCAGCGTGCCGACGACCGTGACGAGGGCAAGCACCAGCGAGAGCGCCCTGACACACCTTGATTTTTTCATAGTGGTTCCTCCTTGGGGTTGAATTAAGCCATGCGGTGGCGCATACCCTTGCCATAAGGCACACGTCACCCGTACATTCGCATATGCGTATATTAACATATTTCTTTTTAATTGTCAAGCAGGCGAAAACTGTCATTATCCCCGACGGACCAAGCTTTTCCAGCGTTTTTTGGCTTCGGGCGGCGCAGGGAGCCACCCAAAAATGGAAACTTTATCCATGCCCGACATGAGCCCGAAGTTGTCATTCCCAATTCTTAAAATTTATTTATCTGTTTTTTCCCTTATTTCATGGCGTTTTTATATGTGCATCTTCTCGTATATTAAATTGTATTTATATTTTTTCTTCCACTAAAGTCTTTTTCACGGTTGTAGAAATTGCACAAATTTTCGTTTTCTTTTTCTACGCGTTGCTTTTTTTCACAAAAATGCGACATGTGCCCCAAAAATGCCGTCGCCGCCCCTTGGAGAAACCGGCGGCAGAATGAAAAAAAGCCGACGCAACAACTTGACAACGGACGAAGGGGAAAGTATAACAGCGCAAGTGAACCGGCGCGTGCTCTATGGCACGGCGCGCGGCCAAGGGAGCATTTTTTGAGTGTAAGGAGGGGTACCGTGAGCTACAAAATCGGAGTTGATCTCGGTGGAACCAACATTGCCGCCGGCCTTGTGAATAAGGACGGGCGCATTGCTCTTAAGGGGAGCGTTCCCACCCGTCCCGAGCGCGGGGGAGATGCTATCGTGGCGGATATGGCCGCCCTTTGCCAAGAGCTTTGCAAAAAGGCGGAGATCGCCCCTCGGGAGGTCGCCTCGGTAGGGGTTGCCAGCCCCGGCACGATCCTTTATGACGAGGGAGCCGTGGAGCGCTCGGACAATCTCGGCTTTTACCGCTTCCCTATCGCCGATAAGCTCCGCGCCCTGTTGCCCGGGATGACGGTCTATCTCGAAAACGATGCCAACGCCGCCGCCTGGGCGGAGGCCTTGTGCGGCGCGGCCAAGGGCACGCGCAACTCGGTCATGATCACCCTCGGTACGGGACTTGGCGGTGGCATCATCCTCGACGGCAGGATCTACACAGGCCATAACGGCGCCGCCGCTGAGCTTGGCCACGTGCTTCTCCGCCGGGGCGGTCGCCTCTGCAACTGTGGCCGCCGCGGCTGCTTTGAGGCCTACTGCTCCGCTACGGGCCTTGTCAGATCGACCGAGGAAATGCTGGAGGAATGCCGCCGACTGCAATATGACACCCTCCTGACCGAGGAGACCGAGCGCTACGGCAAGGTCAACGCCCGAGTGGCCTTTGACGCGATGAAGCGCGGTGATGCCTTTGCAAGGCGCGTGGTGGATGCCTACCGCAAGGACCTGGCCGACGGCATCATCGACCTCATCAACATTTTTCAGCCCGAGGTTCTGTCCGTGGGTGGCGGCATCTGCAACGAGGGCGAGCATCTGCTCACACCCGAGATCCTTAAAAAGATAGACCGCGAGCAGTTCACGCGGGATGCCGAGAAAAAAACCGCAGTCCGCATTGCCGAGCTTGGGAATGACGCCGGCATCATCGGCGCGGCCATGCTGGGCGAGGTGCTGTAAAAGAAATTGAGAAAAAGGAGACGCCGAAGCGCCTCCTTTTTGTTATGAAAAAATCCGCGCCCCTGTGCCTGGACGCGGATTTTTGTAAATGTTACTTTGCAAACACGAAGATGTGCATGAGGCGTTACTCGTTTTCCGGGCCGAGGTCCATGGCGTTATCGCGCAAGTGCGGAGGGTGCGATGGGGGCTCGGGGGTGGGTGCGGAATTTTCCACGTAGTTACGTGCCTGCACCGAAAACAGCTCGTGATAGCGCTCGCCCTTAGCCATAAGCTCGGCATGGGTGCCGCACTCGATAAGGCGGCCACCCTCCAGAACGGCGATCACCTTAGCAGAGGTGGCGCCCGAGAGGCGGTGCGAGACGAGAATGGTGATCTTATTATCCCCCTCGCTTGCAAAGCGGTCAAAGACAGCGGCCTCGGCCAAAGGGTCGAGCGAGGCGGTGGGCTCGTCAAGGATCAGGATTGCCGAGCGCTTGTAGAAGGCTCTGGCAATGGCCAGCTTTTGCCACTGACCGCCCGAAAGCTCGGTACCGTCCTCCTCAAAGAAGCGCTGAAGCGGCGTATCGTAGCCCGCGGGAAGCTCACGGATATAGGCATCGGCACCGCCGCGCACCGCAGCGCGCTCGACCTCGCCCTCTTCGGGAGTGCGGCGGATATCCCCAAATTCCACGTTCTCACGTGCGGTGACGGCGTAACGGCCAAAGTCCTGAAAGATGACGCCAAAGAGGTTGTAGAGAGCCGCAACGTCATACTCGCGCAGGTCGTGCCCGTCAAGAAGGATCACGCCCTCGGTGGGGTCGTAAAGGCGGGTGAGTAGCTTGATGAGGGTGGTTTTCCCTGCTCCGTTAAGGCCGACCAGCACCATGGTCTCCCCCGTGCGGAGGGTAAAGCTCACGTCCGTAATGACATTACCGCGGCCACCGGGGTAGGCGAAGCTGACATGAGAGAATTCAATAGTATGCGGCCCCTCAGTCGGCATACGCGCGGGGGTGAGCGAAGGCACGATCGCGGGGCGTTCCCGCATAAAGACGATCATATTGTCAATGAAGAGTGTCCCCTCGTAGATCGAGGCTACCGAGGCGATCACCGTGCCGACGGCTGCGGTGATCGAGCCGAGTGCGCCGGAATAGAGCGACCAGTCGCCGATCTCACCGCTGCCGCCGACCACGCCGTAAACGACGTAAACAAGGAGCAAAGCGCTCCCGGAAAGCGACACGAGGGCAGCGGCCATCTGCCAGAAGGTCTCACGAAGTGAAAGCGAGCGGATCCCACGGAAATAGACGCCGAAGGCGTGGCGGTAACGGTCGATGAAGGTGTCCGAGAGGCCCATAATGCGGACCTCCTTGGCCTTATCCTTATCAACAAGCTGGCTTGAAAAATACTCCATTTGGCGGCGTTCCTTGGAACGGCGGCGCATATAGAAGAAGCTTTTGTTGCGGTAGATGCAGTTGACAACGGCGGTGGGGAGCGCCACCACGACAATGAAAAGCGGCGCAAGAGGGTGAAGCGAGCCGATGATGAGGACAAAGCTCACAGCGCTGATGGCGGCTGACACCAGATCAAAGGTGGCGCGCAGGATCATAAGGGGGCGCATCCCTGCCTCACGGTTGGCGTTCTCAAGCTTCTCATAGAACTCGGGACGGTCGAACGAGGACATATCCACGCTACGCGCCTGCATCATGATCTTTTGCTTGATGTGATTGGCACAAAGCTCTCCCGCGAGGTTGTTGGTGAGAGTGGACAGGCGCGAGATAAGACGCGAGGCGAACTGGTAGATGAACTGAAAGACGATGAGGAAGGTGACGGTGCGGAAGCTTCCGAGGAGCTCCTCCCTCAAAAAATCGGCAAAGCTGCCTTTCGCCATTCCGCCCTCAAGAAGGGCGGCCACGGCATTGAGAAGATCGCGCGTGATCCAGGCGCCGAGAACCGGCAGAACACCGCCGAGAAGGCAAAAGAGCCCCATAAGAAGCAACAGCCACGGCTGTGCCTCGTACAAAAGACGCACAATATAGCAAAGGTGCGAGAGGAAGGAGCGCACCATGCGGGCGATCCATTGGGGATAATCGCGAAGGCGGGTGGGGCGCGGCGGCCCCTGCGGACGCGGTGGGGGCATGGGTGGGGGCATACGGTTTACTCCTTTCGTTCCCGCCACTCGGAAAAGAGGCGGCGGGCGGTATTCAGCGAAGCGTTCATTTTTTCGGGCATGAGCGTCCCGTCCGGGCGCATACAGCCGCATTCGAGCGTAATTCTCCCCTCGTAGCCCTCACGGCAGAGGGCGGCGACGATCGCAGGGATATCGAGGTGCCCTTCGCCGAGGTGAAGCGTGGCAAGCCCCGAGAAATCGCCCGGGGTACCGCCGTAATCGTTGAGGTGGATATGACGGATCCCGCCCGCATCGCGGTGAAAAAGGGCGGCATAGGGCGGCGAGAACACCGCCATCTCCTGGCGGTGGTGGGCCGCCATTTTGGTGTCATAGGTAAAGGCTACCGCGGGATCGGCGGCGAGAAGCTCATCAAAGCGCGTGAGGGGATCGGCCACGGCGCAGACCACGTTTTCCACCGTCAAAAGAAGCCCCGCCTCCCGAGCCATAGCCGAAAAGGCGGCGTACGCCCGAAGATTTTCTGAAAACTCGCGGTCCGATGGGGGGCCGTTCCAAAGGTGGAGCACCAGCGTATCGGCGCCAAGGGTAGCGGCGGCCTCCAGATTAATACGAAAACGGCGCTCGGCCTCGGCCCACTCACCGAGTGTGACCAGCTCACCGATGCGCTTTTCTACATGAAAGACGGGAAAAGCATAGCCCGTGGCGGCAAAGTCCCGTAGGATCGTGTCGATCGAGCCGTAAAAGGCCTCGTACATCAGGAACTCAAAGGCCTTGGCATCGAGACGGTGGGAAACGCGCAGAAAGGCGTTGGGGTCGCGTCCGTTGACCCGGCCGATGAAGGCCCCGATCGAGGGAAGGATCTGCATATCAGCCCTCCCTTCCGACCGAGAACAGGACGTTTCCGCCACCATCCAGCGTCAATAGCCCGTAGGAAGGGGCGCCGTCCGCCGGGCGGCCGAGGCTGCCGGGGCAAAGAAGCCACAGGGGGCCGCCACTGTCCTCGGGAAGATAGGTCTCGTTTGCCACATGCGTGTGGCCGTAAAGGGCGATATCGGCCTCCTTGCGGCGGGCTGTGGCGACAAGGGCGCCGAGCGAGGACTTAACGCCGACGGTATGGCCGTGCAGAAGCAAAAGGCGGTGGCCGCCGAGCGAGAGCGTCAGCTCCTCCTCGCGCACGCAGCCATACGGCGAGGCAGCCGCATCGCAGTTGCCCCGCACCGCAAGGACAGGAGGAAGGCCGCCCTCAGCAGCGGCCGCCTCGATCTCCGTGAGGCCGTCACCGAGGAACAGCACGGCCTCGGCATCGGCATGGCGGCGAAGAACGCGGGAAAGAACGGCGCGGCTACCGTGGGTATCCGAGATTACGAGGAGCTTTGTGAGTGCCATGTCATCCCTCTCCTTTCGCGCATATACTGCTAATACATTTCATAAGCGAGGTGAAAGCAATGCAATTCGATGCCAAACAGATGTCTGCCCTTTTGGGAAAGAGCGACAGTGAGCTTTGGAAGATCATCACCGCCGTAGCCGCGACCAGCGGCATCGCCCTGCCAGAGGGCCAGCCCTCAGCGAGAGATATGGCGCGCCTACGCACCGTGCTGGCGGGGGTAGGCGACAAGGATGTGGGAGAGGCGCTGGAAATTTTGCGCCGTGCCCGCGGTGAGCGCTGATATGGCCGGGGAAATGCCCGACCTTTCGGGCCTGCTCACAGGACTTCTCTCCCAGCCGCAGGCGCTGGCCGGGATAAAAAATCTTGTTTCAAATCTCGGAGCCGCAGGGGGCAGCGAGTCGGCCCCCGACGAGGGGCCGAAGGAGAGTACCGAGGCGGCGTTGCCGGTGGCGGCCCTACCGCAGGCGCATGGCCATGGGCGGCACAGTGAGCGGGCGGCGCTGCTGGCCGCGCTCTCCCCCTATCTCTCGGCACCTCGGCGGCGCGCGCTGGACGGCGCCGTTCGGATCCTTGACATTTTAGAGATCTTTGACAACACAAAGTGAGGTGATGTTATGTACAGCCGTGAGTTTTCCGACACGACCGAGGGACGGGTGCCTCCGCATTATGGAGGCACCGCCCTTGGGGGACGGCGCCACGGTGAGGGGGACGGGGGGCGGCATCGCCCCGCACCGCCGCCCGAAAGGCGCGAGGAGCGCAACGAGGAACGCAACGAGGAGCGCGGCGTGGGCCACGGCAGGCGAGAACAGCGCGAGGAGCCGTGTCCGCCGCCACCGCCGCCCCCCTGCGAGGATACGGCTAAGGGCAGAGGGCTATCGTTCGCCCTGCGGCGCCTTTTGCCCGAGAGCATTGACACGGGCGATCTTTTGCTGCTGGGCCTTGCCATTCTTCTGCTTTCCGACGGCTGCGAGGACGAATTTCTCCCCTTGATCCTTCTTTTTCTCCTGATCATACATTGACAGGTTTTGTTTACAGAATGGATAGCTTTTGCGGGAGAGTGTTCTCTTTTTCGAGCAATGATCAAAAGAAGGAGAACTGCTCGGTCTCCGAGAGGCCTCTGAGAACGCCCTGCTCGCGGAGCAGCTCGATAATGGTTTTGGAAAGCCCCGCCTTGCGGCGCAGCTCGTCCACCGAATAGATCTCTCCCGCCTCACGAACCTCAACGATCTTGGCGGCGGCGGTCTCACCGAGGCCGCCGAGCGCCGAGAAGGGCATACGGATGCCGCCGTTATCGGGCAGGAAGTAGCGGGCGTCCGAGCGATAGAGATCGACGGGCAAGAACTTGACACCGCGCAGGAGCGCCTCACGGACAAGCAGCAGCACGGCGTGCTGGGCCTCATCGTTCGGGGTGGTCTCCTTATTCTTGGCCTTTTCCGCGATCTCATCGATGCGGCGAGAGACCGCGCTGACACCGCCGCCGACGACGGCGGCATCAAAGCCGTTGGGGGCGACCGAGAGATAGGCCGCGTAAAACTCCATGGGGCGGTAGATCTTATACCACGCAAGGCGAATGGCCGACATCACGTAGGCGGCGGCGTGCGCCTTTGGAAACATATACTTGATCTTCTTACAGGAGGCGATGTACCACTCGGGAACGCCGTGGGCAAGCATCTCGGTCTCGTACTCGGGCTTGAGCCCCTTGCCCTTACGGACATCCTCCATGATCTTGAAGGCGATGCCGTTTTCAAGGCCGCGGCGGATAAGATACAGCATAATGCCGTCACGCGTACCGATAACCTCGGAAATATCGCAGATCCCCTCCTTGATGAGGTCCTGCGCGTTGCCGAGCCAGACGTTCGTGCCGTGGGTGAGGCCCGAGATCTGCAAAAGGTCGGCAAAGTTCTTGGGCTGGGCGTCCACCAGCACCTGCTGGATAAAGCGCGTGCCCATTTCGGGAAGGCCCAGCGTGCCGACCTGACAGCCGACCGCTTCCCCACTGACACCGAGCGGCTCCATAGAGGTGAAGAGCTTATAGACGGCGGGGTCGTTCATCTTGACGTCAAGGACGCTCGTGTTCGTGTAGCGCTCAAGCATCTTATACTTGGTCGGCATATCGTGGCCAAGCTCGTCAAGCTTCAGGATCGTATCGTGGAGATACGAGAACTGGAAGTGGGTGGTGATGATATCCGAGTTTGGATCGTCGGCGGGATGCTGGATCGGCGTGAAGTCATAGACCTCACGGTCACGGGGGATAACGATGATGCCGCCGGGGTGCTGGCCCGTCGTTTTCTTGATACCCACGCAACGCGCGACCATGGCATCGATCTCGGCACGGGGGAGCGAGATCTTGCGCTCCTCAAGGTACTTCATAATGTAGCCGAAGGCGGTCTTGCTCGCCAGTGTACCGACGGTGCCCGCGCGGTAAACGTTGCCCTCGCCAAACAGCTCCTCGGTGAACTTATGAACGCGCCCCTGGACGTCCCCCGAAAAGTTGAGGTCGATATCGGGGGATTTGTCGCCGTAGAAGCCAAGGAAGGTCTCAAAGGGAATGTCGTGGCCGTCGGCAATGAGGGGGGTGCCGCACTTCGGGCAGGTCTTGTCGGGCAGGTCAAAGCCCGAGCCGACCGAGCCGTCCTCAATAAACTCGGAATAGCGGCAGGAGGGGCAGCGGTAATGGGGCGGCAGAGGATTGACCTCCGAGATACCCGCCATGCTGGCAACAAAGGACGAGCCGACCGAGCCGCGCGAGCCGACAAGGTAGCCAAGGCTCTCGCTGTACCACACAAGCTTCTGCGCGATCATATAGAGAACGGCAAAGCCGTTTTTGATGATCGAGGTCAGCTCCTTATCAAGACGGTTGTGGACAAGCTCGGGAAGCGGATCGCCATACCACTCGTGGGCGCGGTCCCAGCAGAGCTTTTGCAGCTCCTCCTCGGCGCCCTCCATGTGCGGCGGATAGTTGCCCTTGGGGATCGGGCGCAGGTCCTCGATCCTATCGGCGATCCTTTGTGTGTTGGTGATGACCACCTCGCGCGCTGTGGCCTCGCCAAGGTAAGAGAACTCATCGAGCATCTCGCGCGTGGTACGGAGATAGAGACCGATATCGCGGTCGGCATCCTGGAACTTCATGCCCGCAAGAAGGATCTTACGGTAGATCTCATCCTCCTTGTTGAGGAAGTGCGCGTCGCACGTGGCGACCACAGGACGGTTATAGCGCTTGCCAAGCGCCACGATCTTACGGTTGAGGTTGCGGAGAGCGTCCTCATCGGGCACCTTACCGTTCGCGATCAGAAAGCGGTTGTTGCCGATCGGCTGAATTTCGAGATAATCGTAGTATTCGACAATCGCGCGGATGTCGTCCTCGGAGCGATTATCAAGCAGGGCGCAAAAGAGCTCACCGGCCTCACACGCCGAGCCGACGATGAGCCCCTCACGGTGCTTATCAAGCACGCTTTTGGGGATGCGCGGAAAGCGCTGGAAGCAATGCAGGTAGCCGTAGGAGACCAGCTTATAGAGGTTTTTGAGGCCAACGGCGTTCGCGGCATAAAGGATCATATGGTAGGGGCGCAGGCGGCGCGGATCGGACGAATCGCTCATCGCGGCCGTCACCTCGGCAAAGGTATGGATGCCCTCCTCCGACAGCTGCTCCAGCATACAGAAGTAGATGCGTGCCAGCATCTCGGCATCGTCCGAGGCGCGGTGGTGGTTAAAGTCACCGAGGCCATAATGCTTGGCAACGGCATCGAGGGTGTGCTTCGGGAGCTTCGGGTTCAGGTAGCGCGAGAGCGAGAGGGTGTCAAGGTAAGGGCTTTTGAAGGGATACCCACATTCCTCGGCCGCCGCGCGGATAAAGCCGACATCAAAGTTCGCGTTGTGCGCCACGAGGGGCGCATCGCCGATAAAGTCAAGAAAACTTTGCAAAGCCTCGGGGATCTTGGGTGCATCCTTCACCATTTCATCGGTAATGTGGGTTTTCTCGACGACAATAGGGGGGATCGGCATCTCGGGGTTCACGAGGGTATGGAAGGTCTCTGTGACCTTACCGTCACGGATGCGGACGGCACCGATCTCGGTGATGCGGCAGGTAGCGACCGAAAGGCCCGTGGTCTCGATGTCAAAGACCACCGTCTCCCCCGTCAGCGGACCGTCGTGGCTGCCGTAGAGCGCGGCGACGGTGTCGTTGACAAAGTAGGCCTCGGTGCCGTACAGCACCTTCAGCTCGGGGTATTTCTTTTCCTTGACCGCCATGATCTCGGGGAAGGCCTGCACGGTGCCGTGGTCGGTGATGCCAATGGCGGTGTGGCCCCAGCGCTTGGCCGAGAGCACGATCTCCTCAGGGGTGGTGAGGGCGTCCATGGTGGACATATTGGTATGTAGGTGCAGCTCCACGCGTTTTTCGGGCTCATCGTCCGTGCGGTGGAGCTTTTTGATCTTCACAATGGCTGTGGGGGCGCAGGCGGGCTCGTTGTTCAGGTACTGCTCGCGGTAAATCTTGCCGCGTACGGCCAGAACGTCACCGGCCGAAACGCCCTTGGCCCAAGCGGCGGCCTCGGCATCAAAGCCGCGGCGGAGATAGATCGACGAGGTGCCGTCGGTGATACCGATCTGCACCGTGATGCGCTCGCCTGAGCGGCTCTCGCGCAGCTCGGTGGAAAAGACCTCGCCAAGCACGGTGACGGCCCCCTCGCTCTTTTGCGCCTTGGCCAGCGGGATCGGCGCCTCAGGCGTAAAGGGACGGCCCAGCACCGCCTCTGGCTCGGAGATATCAAAACGGAGCGAGCCGACAGAGAGAACGCTCGCCTCGGTGCGTTCCACGCTTGCCTCCTCGGTAGAAAGGCTGACGGCGTGGGAGTATTCGGGATTTTCGGTCGGGGAGAGTGCCTCGCGGCGGCGCTGCTCGGCCGCCATGCTGAGGCGCGCCTGCTCCTCGATGCGGCGGCGGTCCTCGGCGTCTCTTGCGGCGATGCGCTCGCGCTGTCGCGCCTCGGCGTTCTCGGCGGGAACGATGACCACACGACGGCGGACATTATAGCGGTTGGCAAGGATCGCCGAAAGAAGGGCGCCCGTTTTAGCCACAAGATCCACGCCGCTTTGCAAAAAGGGGATCTCGACCGTGACCGTCTCACCGTCATCGGTTGACGTGGCCTCGTAAAAGAAGCCGTTGGCCACCGCACCGATCTTGGCCGCCTCGGCAAAGATCTCGCTCATCACCGAGACCGAGAATTCGCTCGGCGGATAGTGCGGAAAAATGCGGAAGGAATGCGCCTCGCAAAGGCGGCAAAGGTCATCCTCGATCTCATAAAGGAGCGAAGCGTCCTGGCGTCTTTCAAAGGTGATATTCAGTTCAAGCCGCGGCGGAGTGTGCGTGGCAAAGCGCAGAGAGTGCCCACGGCCGCTGTCCAGCACAAGGCGGCGCACATCCTCGGCGGGGTGATACCGCTCACCGATCGTGCTTTTGTAGATTTCCTGTTCGGTCATAGACGTTTCCTCGTTAGAGTTGTACTCGAATGGGTCAGAGGTGGGATTTCAGGCGGTCGATGAGCGCCGGAACGATGCCCTCCTCGGGGAGTCTCGCAACGATCTCGCCCTTCTCAAAGAGGACGGCCTCGCCGCGCCCGCCCGCAATGCCAAGGTCAGCCTCACGGGCCTCACCGGGGCCGTTGACGACACAGCCCATAAGCGCCACGGTCAGGGGGAGAGAGAGCAGCCCTTCCCTCTCTGCCGCGCGCTCGAATTCCTCGGTAAGCGCGCAAAGATCGATGCCTGTCCTACCGCAGGTCGGACAGGAGACGATGCGCAACCGCGGCCTTGCCGAGAGCGCGAGCGCATCCAGGATCTCGCGGGCGGCGGCCACCTCACGGACGGGGTCGGCCGTCAGCGAGACGCGAATCGTATCACCGATGCCCTCGGCAAGGAGAGTACCGATGCCGACGGCGCTTTTCACTGTGCCTGCACGCTCGCCGCCGGCCTCGGTGACACCGAGGTGAAGCGGATAGCTTGTCCTTGCCGCGAGAAGGCGATTGGCGGCGATCATCGCCGGGACCGACGACGCCTTGACCGAGAGAACGATGTCGTAAAAGCCGCAATCTTCAAGGAGAGAGGCGTGGTAGAGGGCGCTTTCGGCCAGAGCCTCGGCCGTGGGGGCGCCGTGCTTTTCAAGAAGCGCCCGCTCAAGAGAGCCCGAATTCACGCCGATGCGGATCGGGATCCCACGCTCACCGCATGCCTCGGCCACGGCGCGCACGCGGTCGCGGCCACCGATGTTACCGGGGTTCAAGCGGATCTTATCGGCGCCCGCCGCGAGAGCGGCCAGCGCCAGCTTATAGTCAAAGTGGATATCGGCACAAAGCGGCACGGTAATGCCCGCCCCATGCAAATAGGCAAACACGCCCGCCGCCGCCGCATCCGGCACGGTCAGGCGCACAAGGTCGCAGCCCGCCTCACACAGCGCCCTCACCTGCTTGAGGCAAGCGGCAAAATCGTGGGGATCGGTATTGGTCATTGACTGCACCGAAACGGCGGCACCGCCGCCGATCGCAAGGCCGCCCGCCGTAACGCGGCGGCTTTCTCTGCGCGAAAGCAATTCTGTCATATCACGTCACCTGAGAAACAACTGCACGATGTCCTTTCCCGTAATGAAGATCATAAGGCCGAAAAGAAGAAGAAGCCCCACAAGGTGGATCGCCCCCTCCACCTTTTCGGGAATCGGGCGGCGGATCACCGCAGACACAAGCAAGAGAAGAATGCGGCCGCCGTCCAGGGCGGGTAGCGGAAAGAGGTTGACAACGCCGAGGTTCAGGCTGATAACAGCCACAAGGTAAAGAAAATTCTCAACCCCTGTTTTGGCGGTCTCCACCATAGCGCTGGTCACGCCCACGGGTCCTGAAATCGCTTCAAGGCCAAAGCGCCCCGTCACAAGGTCAAAGATCGACTCCCACACCATACGCACCGTCATAGTCGAGCGATAGAAGGTGTGGCGAAGCACGGCGCCGACGCTCCCCTTTTCGGTCGCGAGGTAGAAATCGCGGCCGCCGAGCGTTTGGCCCTCCTCCTCGAAGGTGGGAAAGGTGAAATTATCGAAGATCAGGCGCTCGCCGTCCCGCTCGACCACAAGGGTGACGGGGGAAATGCCGCGCCGCATGATCTCGTAGTCAAGCTCCGCGCCGATGCGGACACGGCGGCCGTCCACCGACACGATGCGGTCTCCCTCACGGAGCCCCGCCGTATAGCTGGGGGCCACGCGCCCCTCGGAAAGCTCGGGAAAGGAGGCAACGGTGGGGGTGGTCAGGGAGGAGCCCGCCACAAGCGACACGCAAAGGAGCATCACAAGAAAGCCGAAAACGAGGTTGGTGACACCGCCCGTGGCCATAATGATAAGGCGCTGCCACGCGGGCTTTTTACCAAGCGCATTGGGGTCCGAGGACTCCTCGTCCTCCCCCTCCATGCTGACGTAGCCGCCGATCGGTAGGGCGCAAATTTTGTAAACAATACCTGTCTTTTTTGATGTGTAGGACACAAGGCACGGCCCCATTCCCATGGAAAACTCCTTGACGGTAACGCCGAAAAGGCGAGCCGTCAGGAAATGGCCGCACTCGTGAATGAAGATCATCACCCCAAAGGCGAGGACCGCAAGCAGGATATAAAGGAAGTTCATGGATTACCTCGCAGCGTATTTGGTGATGAGCGCGGTCGCCACGCTTCGCGCCGTGCGGTCGGCCTCAAGGATCGAGGCGAGATCCTCCGCAGGAGTAGCCACGGCGGCAAGCGTTTCCGCTACCACGTCGGCGATCGCCCCGAAGGCAATGGTACCGTCAAGGAAGGCCGCGACAGCCACCTCGTCCGCCGCATTCAGGGCCGCCGGGGCCGTGCCGCCGCGCCTTACCGCCTCATAAGCGAGGGGCAGGAGGGGGAAGGCCACAGGATCGGGACGGGCGAAGGTCAGCCCGCCGAGGGCGGCAAGGTCAAGGGCGGGGGTTTTGCCCACGCACCGCTCGGGGTACGTGAGGGCGTATTGCACGCAGGCGCGCATATCGGGCACCGACATCTCGGCCACCACAGTATTATCAATATATTCCACCGCCGAGTGAATTATACTCTCAGGGTGCACCACGACCTCGATCCGCTCGGGCGGAACGTCAAAGAGGCGGACGGCCTCAATGACCTCAAAGCCCTTATTCATCATCGTGGCCGAGTCCACCGTGATCTTGGCACCCATTTGCCACGTGGGGTGGGCCAGGGCCTCATCGCGTGTGACGGTGGCGAGGCGCTCCCGTGTGTAGCCGCGGAAGGGACCTCCCGAGGCCGTGAGGATCAGCTTTTTG
>JAZRAU010000032.1:0-13196 GCA_045634705.1 Eubacteriales bacterium
TTGATAGGTCGTAGGTGTAAGCACAGTAATGTGTTCAGCTGAACGATACTAATTGACCGATCGCTTGAACTGCTAAGCAGTTCGTATGTTTGAGTCCGTTACGGTACTCCCCCCTTATTCGGTTTTCAATGCGCATGTGCCACTCCTTCCTCGGCTTTTTTCTTTCCCGCCCTTCCGGCGGGCCTTTTTTGTTTTGGGGAAGGGGGGAGAACCCCCATGACGGAGCCGACGCTTTTCTTTTTTTCTTGGAAAGAAATTGCCAAATGTCTTGACATATAAAGGGAAAAAAGATAAAATAGATATAGATGTTTTCCTTGGAAAGAGGTGAAAATATGGCTCCCACGATCCATAAGATCGGCGTTCTGACATCGGGCGGTGACGCTCCCGGTATGAACGCCGCTGTTTGCGGTGTGGTTTCGGCCGCACTTCATCACGGCATTGCCGTTACCGGTATCTACGGCGGCTATCGCGGCCTCCTCAACAAAGAGGTGGCTGAACTGACCCACCGTGATGTAGACGGTATTCTCACCAAAGGCGGTACCTTTCTCCGCACAGCACGGTGCCCAGAGTTTCAAACACCTGCGGGGGTAAGAAAAGCCGCAGAAAACGCCAAGGAGCTTGGCCTTGATGCCCTTGTTGTTGTGGGCGGTGACGGCTCCTTCCGCGGTGCTCTTGATCTTTCTCGCGAGGGATTGCTTGTTGTGGGCATTCCCGGAACAATCGATAACGACATTGGCTGTACCGATTATACCATTGGCTTTGACACAGCTATGAATACGGCTATGGAGGCCATCGACAGGATCCGTGATACCGCGTATTCGCACGAAAGATGCAGCATCATTGAGGTTATGGGGCGCCATGCCGGTTATATTGCCTACCACACCGCCCTAGCCACGGGTGCGGAAGCCGTTCTCTTGCCCGAAGAGACCCCAGACTTTGAAGCCCAGGTTGCCGTTCCTCTCCGCACGTGGAAGGCCCGCGGTAAGCGTGATTTCGTCATCATTGCGGCTGAAGGGGTGGAAGGGCTTTCCGAGCTTCCCGCTACGGTGGAGGCGGCTATCGGCGTAAAACCCACCTATTCAATGCTTGGTTACATTCAGCGCGGCGGTGTTCCCACCGTGCGTGACCGCTCCACGGCCATGCGTATGGGTGAGCGTGCCGTGGCGGAGCTTCTCCTCGGCTCTGCCGCCTCGGTCATTGTGGAGAGCGCAGGGGAGATTCAGGCACTTCCCATGGAAAAAGCACTGGCGATGACAACAAAACTTGGCAAAAACGAGATTTCCTCGGCCAGGGTTCTGACCAACGCTTGATCCTATCGTATTGTTTGTGATTTTATTAAAAAACAAAATAAATTATTTAGGAGACAATCATGAAGAAACTCTGTGAATTCATCGGCGGCCTTCCCGCCCTTGATAAGGCTAAGGCGTTTGACGTCTATGCTGACTCGGTCAATGCTATCGGTAATGACTACGTGTTTATGGTGCGTGGCGAGGAGGCCGACCTTCTCGTTGCTACGGGCGCTGCAGCGGAGAAATTTGAGGGTGAGCTTGTCACCTGCGACTCCTGCTCCTATGTTGTTGCCCCCAAGACCCACAAGAACGCGGATGCTCTGCGCGCGATGTTCCCCTTCACGGCGCCGATGCCCGTCCTTAAAAAGATGAGAACCTTTGGCGTTGGCGACCGTCTTGGTATTGCCACTCCCGGTCATCTCCGCGTTTTCAAGGAGTACGATGCATATCCGATCCTTGCTCAGCAGTCGATCCGTGAGCTTAACCTTACCGAGCGCACCTATGAGGATGTGCTGGACAGCGCCACCTATTACGTTTTTCGTGATGGCTACAAGGACGGCTTTGGCGCGGACGGAGACCACCTCAAGAAGGCCGAGGAGATCGAGTACGCTCTTAGCCTTGGCTTTACCATGATCACCCTGGACTGCAGCGAGCATATCCGCGGTGGCGTTGAGAAGCTGACCCCCGCCGAGCTTGCTGCCGAGTGTGCGCTCCCTGCCGATCTTGCTGCCCGTTACATTGGTAAGGAGATCGTTATTGAGGGCGAGAAACTTGTCTTTGACGAGGACGAGCTCCGCCGCTGCCAGCTGATCTACGGTGAGGCGATCCAATTTGCTACCGGCATTTACAACAAGTACTTCAAGGAAGGTGGCGCCCGCGCCGATTTCGAGATCTCGATCGACGAGACCGCCACGCCCACCTCGCCCCTCCAGCACTACTTTGTTGCCAACGAGCTCATCCTTAACGGCGTGGATCCCGCTACCGTGGCTCCCCGCTTCTGCGGTGAGTTCCAGAAGGGCGTTGACTACATCGGTGATCTTGTTCAGTTTGAGCGTGAGCTGAAGACCCACGCGGCGATCGCCCGTCACTTCGGCTATAAGCTCAGCATTCACTCTGGCTCCGATAAGTTCTCGACCTTTGCTCTCATCGGTAAGTACACCGAGGGCAACTTCCACGTTAAGACGGCGGGCACCAACTGGCTGGAGGCCATGCGTGCCGTTGCTACGGCCGATCCTGCGATGTACCGTGAGATCCATGAGTATGCCCTCGAGATGTTTGCCGAGGCCAAGAAGTTCTACCATGTGACCACGGATCTCAACAAGATCCCTGCGCTTTCCACTCTTTCCGATGCCGAGCTTCCCGCTCTCTTTACTCAGAACGATGCCCGTCAGCTGATCCACATCACTTACGGATTTATTCTGACCGTAAAGAACGAGGACGGCAGCTATCGCTTTAAGGACCGTCTCTACAAGTTCTGGAGAGACAATGAAAATGTATATTCCGATATGCTTCACGCGCATATCGGCAAGCATCTGGCGCTCCTTTACGAGGGCTTCCGCGCGTAATTCCTTTGCCGCGGCGTGATGCTACGGGGGGGCAGCTCTTTGAGCTTGCCCCCCGCTTTTCGGATGAAGAAAGCCAAGCGACTATCGCGTGGTTTTCGTTTGACAACAAAAAGAACCGCCTGCGGGCGGCTCTTTTTTATATCAGCACTAAGAAAAATATGCCTGAAAGGACACCTATGAAGGCTCCCGCGATCACATCACGCGGGTGATGCTCCCCCGTAAGGACGCGAAGGGTGGCGAGAAGAATGGCCAAGGGCAAGAGGAGGTAGGCAACGGCAGTGGAGAACAGGAAGGCAATCATCGCAATGAAGAAGGCGGAAAAGGCGTGGCGGCTGGGGAAGGAGTGGAGCGCTCTGTGGGGCGAGGCATCCTGGCTATTTGGGCGCGGTGAGGGGATCAGCGCTCGGCCCAGCGAAACCACGGCAAAGGGAATGGCCGAGAGGAAAAGCACACGCAGAACCAGCGCAATCGAGTTAAGGAGGCTCAAAAAGAGAAAGCAGAGATAGATAAGGGCAAAAAATGCCGTCAAAACACCCGTGGCGAGTGGCATTTTTTCGGTAATTCTATCCTTTTTTCCGGACATATCGCGTACCCCCCTTTTTTTTCTTATATTGTATTTCATTTTCTCATATTTGTCAATAGCGGCCGCGCCTTGGGCGGACAACGGTCGAGTTTTTTGAAAAAATCTATTGACAAACCGTAAAAGGAGTGCTATACTCATACCGTAAACCGTTGATGCGGAGATAACGTTGACAAAGGACATCACAGAGAGCCTGCGGCGCTGGAATGCAGGTATGACACCCGTCAGCAAATGGACCGCGGAGGGCACAGTCAAAGGCTATGCCGAGTATTCTGTGACGTTTGGCACGCGTAAGTGGCCGTGGATATGCTGGTATCCAAAGGGCACGGGTTGACCGTGAAGCAAGGTGGCACCGCGGATAAGCGATTATTCGTCCTTGACAGATGTTCTGTCGGGGCGTTTTTTGTTTTTATATCTAATATGAATTTTCAAAGATACGGAGAAGAGGACATGAAATTCAACGAGATTGATTTTGACACTTATCTCAAAAATTATCCGGATGCAAACGGGTATTTCGGAAAGTACGGCGGATCGTATATCCCCGACAATCTGAAACAGGCTATGGCCGAGATCACGGAGGCGTATTTTACGATCTGCAAGTCCTCTAAATTCATTGCGGAGCTGCGTAAGATCCGCCGTGAATTTCAGGGCCGACCGACCCCCGTTTCCTACCTCGAACGCCTCTCCTCGACTCTTGGCAACGTTCAGCTGTACGTGAAGAGAGAGGACCTCAACCACACGGGAGCGCATAAGCTGAACCACTGCATGGGTGAGGCTCTGCTTGCCAAGTATATGGGCAAGAAAAAGGTAATCGCCGAGACGGGCGCAGGTCAGCACGGCGTGGCGTTGGCTACGGCAGCGGCCTACTTTGGCCTTGAGTGCGATATTTACATGGGCTCGGTGGATATTGCCAAGCAGGCGCCCAATGTCGCGAGAATGAAGATCCTCGGCGCTAACGTTGTTGAGGTCAAGGAGGGGCTGCAGACCCTGAAGGAGGCCGTTGACGCGGCCTTTGATGCCTACGCCAGAGAATATAAGGATTCCATTTACTGCATCGGCTCGGTGCTCGGCCCCCACCCCTTTCCGATGATGGTGCGCGATTTCCAGAGCGTTGTGGGCATTGAGGCGAGAGAGCAGTTCCTCTCCATGACGGGTGAGCTGCCCGATGCCGTTGTGGCCTGCGTTGGCGGAGGCTCGAACGCTATGGGCATCTTTTCTGGCTTCTTGAACGACCCCGTGGACATTTACGGTGTTGAGCCTCTCGGCCGCGGCCCTGCCCTTGGCGACCATGCCGCCAGCCTGAAATACGGCACGGAGGGCATTATGCACGGCTTCAACAGCATTATGCTGAAGGATGAGAACGGTGAGCCCGCCCCCGTGTATTCGGTGGCCAGCGGCCTTGACTATCCGTCCTCGGGCCCCGAGCACGCCTTCCTGCACGATCTTGGCCGCGTGAAGTATGATGTGGTAGACGATGAGGAGACGGTTGATGCCTTCTTCAAGCTCTCGCGCCTTGAGGGCATTATCCCCGCCATTGAAAGCTCGCATGCGGTGGCTTATGCTATGAAGCTGGCCAAGACCATGAGCCATGGCTCCATTCTTATCAACCTTTCGGGCCGCGGCGACAAGGATATGGATTATATCATTGAAAAGTACGGCATTCGCTGATAAAGGATCCCCCCTACCGAGGGGGGATTTTTTATTCCCGAACGCAGTGTATAAAAGGGCGTCCCATGGGGTATAATCGCACCACAAGAAAGGAGCGATTATGAAAAGAACGTTATGGTATGTATTTGCTCTCCTGGCCTCTGCCCTGATCGTTGCGGCGTTGCCGATCAGCGGTGAGGAGCAGATCTATGAGAGTGTGATCCGCCTGCACGTGATCGCGGCCTCGGACAGCGAGGAGGATCAGGAATTGAAGCTTCGGGTGCGTGACGAGCTTTTGCGGCGGTATTCGGCAGAGCTGGGAGAGGCGGCTGATGTAAAAACGGCCGAGGAACGGGTGCTGGCCCTTTGCTCCGAGATCGAGGCTTGCGCTACGGAAGTGGTCAGGGAGGCCGGCTACGCATATACTGTTAAGGTAACTTATGGCGATGAGGAATACCCGGAGAGGTGCTATGGCGAGTACACCTTTCCTTCGGGGACCTACCGTTCTCTCCGTGTGGTCATCGACCGCGGTGAGGGGCAAAATTGGTGGTGTGTCCTGTTCCCTCCACTGTGCCTCGATATGGCCACCGATGAGGTGCCAAAGGACGATGCGCTGGCCGTGGGACTCTCCCCTGAGGAATATAATGTGATCACGGGGAACGAGGGCGGCTATGTCATCAAATTCAAGGCGCTGGAGCTTCTTGAGGGGGTATTCGGTCACCGCAGAAAGTGAGGACTGCATGGAGTTTAGAACGGTATCGCCCGAGGAGTTTTGCCATTGCCCCGTCTCGGTCTTTGGCAGGGAAAAGCTATTGCTGACGGCCGAGGGGCCTGATGGTAGGGCCAACGCTATGACGGTCGGCTGGGGCGGCATCGGCTGCTTTTGGGGCGTTCCCGTGGTCTTTTACGGCATCCGCCCCGAGCGCTATACCTTTTCCTTTGCCGAGGAGGGGAGCGCCGTTTCGCTTTGCGCTTTTTCGGAGGAGTATGCAGGGGCGCTTGCCTATTGCGGCACTCACTCGGGGAAAGAGGGCGATAAGTGGGAAAGGGCGGGGCTTACCCCCATGACCACGCCCGACGGCATCACAGCGGCGGCCGAGGCGCGGCTCATCATTACCGCAAGAAAGAGCTATTCAGCACGTCTTTCCGAGGACGGATTTTTCAACAAGGATCACCTTGTATGGGATCGGCAGGGGGGGTATCACACGCTGTATTTTTCGGAAATCTGCCACATTTACCGAAAGGAATAAGAAATGGGCGTTTTTGCGAATTTGCAAAAACGCCGTTTTTCTACTTGCAAAAAGGAGTTACTTGTGTTATACTGTATGAGCAACATTTCGGGAAGGGAGGTGGCCGTATGGCAGAAAAGAAGGAGATCGCCTACAATCGCAAGGCAAGGCACGATTACTTTGTCATTGAGACCTATGAGGCAGGGATCGCACTTTTTGGCACAGAGGTCAAATCTCTTCGCGCCGGTACGGTCAATCTCAAGGATTCCTACTGTACGGTCAAGGACGGCGAGATCTTCGCCTGCGGTATGCACATTTCCCCTTATGAAAAGGGGAACATCTTTAACCGCGATCCCTTGCGTGACAAAAAGCTCCTGATGCACAAACGGGAGATCTTAAAGCTCTTTGGGCTTGTGTCGCGTGACGGATACACTTTGATCCCTCTTTCGCTCTATTTTTCCGGCTCACACGTGAAAATGGAGGTTGGGCTTTGCAAGGGTAAGCACAACTACGATAAGCGGGAGGACATCGCGGGGCGTGATGCGAGGCGCGAAATGGAGCGTGCAATGAAGGAAAAGGTAAGAGAGTAACGTTTTTGTTTTCCATGGGCCCGTAAAGGTTTCGACGGGGATTTTGAGGCATGATAAGCGCGGCGGGCTGAGTAATCCCGTAAAACTGCTCAACCTTAAACAATAAACGACAACAGAACTGTTGCTCTGGCTGCTTAATTGCAGTGCCGCGGCTCTTTAGCCGCCCGTCCGCGGCAGGAGGACCACGACCTGTCGGGGGCGTCAAATCAGTGGTAAACGTGCATCGGCCTTTCGCCCTTGAACCGATCATGCACAAAAGGGCTACCTCTGTGCGGAGTCTGTCGGCTGACGCCGTGCGGAGGGAATTCAAATAACCGACTGTCCGCGAAGAAAGTTATGTCAAGAGGTTTTCGGACAGGGGTTCGATTCCCCTCGGGTCCACCATAGAAAAAGCCACCCTACGCGGGTGGCTTTTTCTATGGTGTCTCAGGCGACCCCTGCGCCGTAAGGCGCGGGGTTCAATCACCCGCCGAGGAGCAACGGTAGCTTGCTGAACGGCGGCAAGGCGGAGTGACATGGTGCTTTGCGCCATATTCTCCTCAACGCCACCCTGCGCGGGTGGCATTTTTCATTGCTTTGGGCGCTTTTTTTCAGCGCTTCTTTTGAGGTAGTCTACCTCTTTTTCGTCAAGGTAACGCCAAGCGCCGACGGCGAGGCCGTTCAGCTTTAGCTTACCGATCGACACGCGCGAGAGACGCTTGACGGTGAGGCCGACGGCGGCGCACATTTTGCGGATCTGGCGGTTTCTGCCCTCGTAAAGCGTCATTTTTAGGACGGTGCCGCTTTCGGTAACGTCGCTGACCTCGGTGGCGACGGGCTCAATAACGTAGCCGTCAATCGTGAGGGGGGAACGGAGCTTTTCTAACTGCTCGATCGTGACGGCCTCCGCGACCTTAACACGATAGACCTTGGGAACGTCGTGCCCCGGGTGGGTGAGCTTGTTGGCAAGGTCACCGTCGTCGGTCAAAAGGAGAATCCCCTCCGAGGTCATATCCAAACGCCCGACGGGGTACACGCGGCCACATTCCTCGGGGAGCAGATCCAGGACGCAGCGGCGCCCCTCAGGATCAGAGGAGGTGGTGACGTAACCACGCGGCTTATTGAGGACGATATACGTATGCTCGCGGTTTTTTTGCGCCACAATGGGCTTACCGCAATAGACCACAAGGTCGCGCCCCGGCAGGATCTTCTGTCCGAGGACGGCGGGGTGGCCGTTTACGCTGACATCGCCCGCAAGTATGGCGGCCTCCGCCGCACGGCGCGACATCACGTTGCAATCGGTGAAATACTTTTGAAGTCTTATAAGATTCTTTTCGTTCATGGTCGTAGTGCCTTTTGGCAGTCCTTTATCTAATCAATACTTTCGGCGTAGATGAGGGGAGAGGTGACGGTTTGACCGTCTCTTGAGGTATAGCGGACGTAGCCCGCCAGCGCTCCTTTTGTTACAGGGAGGGGAGGCGCGGGGAACAGCTCGTACACGGGCGTTGGCGAGGTGGCCGACTTATCGAGCGTTATGCGGATTTCCTCACTGTTGGTGACGCGTACGGTGGCATCCTTCCCAAATACGGGAACGGTGAGCGCAAGGGAAAAAGGCTCGGCCACAAGGCGGCTCTCCAGCATGCTGTAGCCGTAATCCAGCATGGCCGTATGGTCGTGCCAATCCGAAGGGGCATCGAGGGTAACGGCTATGAGTGTCAGCCCGTCACGCGAGGCGGCGCTGACAAGACAGCGACCGCACCGCTTGGTGAAGCCTGTCTTAACGCCAACAGCGCCGTCGTAAAGGAGAAGGAGCTTATTGTGATTGATGAGCGTGCGCGCTTCCTCACCCTCCACCGTGGCAAAGACGTGGCGGCGCGTAGCGACGATCCTTTGAAACTCGGGAAGCTCCAAGGCGGCGCGAGTGATCGCGGCCAGCTCGGCGGCGGTGGTGTAGTGCGTGTCACCGTCAAGGCCGTGGGGGTTATCAAAGTGGGTGTCGGAAAGACCGAGGGCGGCCGCCTTCTCGTTCATCAGGTCAACAAAGGCGGGGACACTGCCCGCGACCGCGTAGGCAATCGCCTCGGCGGCGTCATTGGCGCTTTGCAAAAGAAGCGCGTGCAGGAGCGCCTCCATGGTGTAGCGGCTACCGGCCTTCAGATAAACTGAGGAGCCCTCTACGCCCACGGCCCCGGGATGGACCGTCACCACGGTATCGAGGGGACATTTTTCAAGCGCCACAAGGGCCGTCATGATCTTTGTGGTGCTGGCCATGGGATGGCGCTTATCGGCGTTTTTTGCAAAGAGAATGCGCCCTGTAGCGGCATCGGTAAGCACGGCACACTCGGCGGATATGGCCTCAGGCGGCTCGGCCGCGGCCGAGGGCAGGGGAGCGCAAAGGAGTAGACATAAGAAAAGGAAAAGGGGGAGCTTGCGTAGCTTCACAGCATCGACCTCACGTTGTTTTTTCTTCTTTTAATATGCTTGAAAAACGGCGTGAGAATACTGTGAATTTATGAGAAAAAAGCTTATTTTTCCTCGTCGCTTCCCTCAGCCTCGTCCTCCACGCGGATCTCGGAGGACTTGTCCTTTTTCTTAGTGAAAACGTCGCGCAGACGGGAGAGGATGTCGGGCGAACGCTCAATCAGTGAGGCGATCTTTTCGACAGAGCTGCCCTCGTCATAGCCTGTAATGGGCAAAAGCTCGGTGGTGCCGCTTTCGGAGATCACAAGAAAGGCAATGGGGGTGATGTTGACACCCGTGCCACCGCCACCGCCAAAGTTATTGGCGCGGTTAGGCGCGGCCTCACGCTGTTTTTTGCCGGCGTAATCCACACCGCCCGAGGCAAAGCCCATGGTGATGCGGGAGACGGGAATGATCGTGGTGCCGCCGACCGAGATGGGCTCACCGATCACGGTTTCGGAATTGGCAAATTCCTTTACCTTTTGCAAGGAGGCGTTGATGATGTCGCTGAATTTGTTGTCAGCCATGGCTTGGCTCCTTTTCGGTAGTTGTATTTTCTTTGGTGGATCTCTTGGTGTGTTGCCGCACCCATTGATTGCGCGCCGTGATTGCGGACATAAGGGTGGAGAAGAGAAGCGGGATCAGGAAGATGAGGGGGGAATGAACGTCGATGCTGGCCTCAAGCGAGTGGTCCTTTTCGAGGAAATTGACCGCAACGTCAACGTCGCGCACGCCGCGTGAGCGTAAAAATCCTGAGTTCTCTAAAAAAGCAATAAAATAGGAAAGAGATTGTGAAATAACGCCGTATTCTATGGCCGCCTTGGCGGCATCAGACTCACCGCCGACCGTGATGCGGAGGCGCTGTACCGTGATCCTGACGTGACGGGAGGCACGGTCAAGGACGGTGCCCAGCACGGTGCGAAAGAGGCGCAAAAGGAGACGGATGTCGGAAAATGTGAGGGGGCGTTTTTCTTTCTTAGGCTTGCCTCCCCCCTTATGGGCGGTGGCTACGGACGGTTTTTTAGGTCGTTTTTTCTTTTTTGTCCCTTTCCGTCTGGGCTTTGCGGGGTAGAGCGAAAACTTCAAAAAAAGATAGGAAAGCCGAACGCGGATCCTCCCGTCATAGAGAAGGGAGACGCGGACACTCGCAAAAAGCAACAGGAGAAGGGGGACAAGAATGACACCGACGATGACAAGGGCCTTCACGCAAGCACTCCTTTCCTCTTTGTTTTTTGGGGGGCTATCCGTTGTCTTCCGAGGCGGCCTCGGCCTCCTCCATCACCGTGTCAATGGTCAATTGATTTTCGTCGGGCTCGCTGTCGATCATCATCTGGCGGCCCATACGAAGCAGCACCTCGGTAGCCTCGTCTCCGTGAATATCGGGCAGATCGGCCAGTGAGGAAAGGCCAAAGCAACGGAGAAAATCGGGCGTGGTACCGAACAGCATCGGGCGACCGGGGGCATCGAGCCGCCCCTTGCTTTCGATGAGGCCGCGGTCAAGGAGGTTGTTGACGGCATAAGAGCTTTCCACCTTGCGCACCTGATCGATGTACGAGCGCGTGACGGGCTGGTTATAGGCGATAATGGCCAGCGTCTCGATCGACGAGGCCGAGAGATTGCCGTTTTTGCGAATGCCGAGCGCGGCGCGGATATATGGGAGGTAAGAGGGCTTGGTGCAAAGCTGGCAGGACTCATCGTAGGTCAGAAGGATCACTCCGCGGGAAAGGCGCGTGCGGTTGTAGCGGTGGGCGTATTCGAGAATACGGGCCTTCATTTCAAGGACGGGGATCTCAAAAAGATTGCCAAGCTGCGCATAGGTAACGGCGTGGCCCGCTGCAAAAAGGATCGCCTCGATCGCCTCGTCAAGGTCAAAGCTCTCGTCGGGGGCGGGGGGCGCTTCCACGGTCTCGGGCTCAGCCTCAGCGGTGTTGGCCGTGGGGGTGAGCTCCTCGGTGTCAGGCATTGGAAGCTCCGTCATCGCTTTCGTCATGGTCAAACTCACTTTCTGTATTTTCGTCGGGAATATAGTCGGGATTCATAATGAAGCGGAGAGAAAGACCGTCGTCCTGTCCGTTGGGGGGCGCCAGCTCGTCCTCCGGCGTTTCAAGGAGCGTGATGCGGTGGATCTTGATCAGCTCAAGGATACCGAGGAAGGTGGCGATCAGCTCGGCGCGGTCCTCGCAGTCGGAGAGCAGGGTGAACATGGTAGCCTCGCCGCGTAGCTCCAGCTTTTGTACCACGTGCTCAATGCGCTTTTCCACCGAAACGGTCTTACGGTTGACCAGCGGAGTGATGAGCTTTTCCGTGGTTCTTGCCTCGGACTCGCGCATGCGGTTTAGCATGGATTGCATGGCCTTGGCGAGAAGGGCGGGATCGAGGCCGAGGGGGAAGCCCTTTTCAGGGGGGATCTCGTCGGTCTCCTTGGCAAAGCGGCCCGAATAATCGGCGTACAGCTTTTGCATATCCAGGGCGGCCGCCTTGGCGTGCTGATAGATCTGGAGAGCGTTTTCCAGCTCCTGCTTCTTGATCTGCACCTCCTCCGCGGCGCGGGGAAGGAGAATGATGCTCTTGATAAGCAAAAGCTCGCTGGCCATAACGATGAACTCGCTTGTTAGGTTGAGGTCCATGCGCTCGGCCGCATCCATATATTCGAGATACTGATCGCAGATCTCGGCAATAGGAATGTCGGTGATCTTGTACTTGTTTTTCCGTATGATCTCGAGTAGGAGGTCCATAGGCCCCTCAAACTGGTCAAGGCGGAAGATGATCTCGTCCATAGTTTACCTCATGAGAAAATCGGAGTGAGTAGCGAGAAAAAGAGATGGGAAATGCCCTCGGCACCAAGGCCCAGCCAGCCGTCAAAGAGGCCGAAGGCAAGGCAGAGAATCAGGCCGAGAGAGATATACCGTTCATAACGCATAACGGAGAAGTAGGCCCTCGGCGGCAGGAATACGAGCAAGAAGCGAGAGCCGTCAAGGGGCGGCACGGGCAGGCAATTAAAAAGCCCCAGCGTGAGGTTGACAAAATGGAAAATATAGAGAAAGTCCAGAGTGTACTGCATCAAAAGAAGGGAAAACTGCGCGGTGGTGGGGGAGAGAAGCCGCGAAAACAGGGCGGCAAAAGTCAAATACAGAAAGGCGCCCAAAAAAGAAAGCAAAAAGTTGGCAAGAGGGCCGCAAAAGGCCGTGATCGCCATGTCGCGGCGCGGCTTTTTGAAGTAGCGCGTGTTGATCGGCACGGGCTTTGCCCAGCCAAAGCGGAAGAAAAGCATGCAAAGCGCGCCAATAGGATCGAGGTGCCGCAGGGGGTTGAGCGACAGGCGGCCAAGTGACCTTGCCGTGGGATCCCCAAGACGCCACGCGGCATAGCCGTGAGCGTACTCGTGAACGGTCAACGCAATGAGGACCGCGGGGATCGACAAAAGGATCTGAATGAGATTACCCATAGTTAGGAAAGCTCGGCAGCAGCAAGGATTGCCGAGCGCAGGGGCTCCTTTCCAAGACCGTTGAGTGACGAAAAAGGAATGACGGGGATGTCGGAGTACATAGAGGAAAGCTCGTCCGCCGCTTTAGCGATCGCCGTTTTGGAGAGCTTGTCTGCCTTGGAGGCGGCGATGAGGAACGGGATACGGCACTGCATGAGAAAGTCGATCATCGTGCGGTCATCGGCTGTTGGGCCAATGCGGATATCCACCAGCTGAACGACAAGGCGCAAAAGATCCGGACGGTCGTTCTTAACAAAGTAGCCGTCGGTCAGGGTGCTGAAGCGGCGGCGCTCGGCATCCGAACGCTTGGCAAAGCCGTAGCCGGGGAGGTCGACAAAATAAAGCTTTTTATCGACATCGTAAAAGTTAATGG
>JAZRAU010000033.1:0-30672 GCA_045634705.1 Eubacteriales bacterium
CCGGCCGAGTGGTTGGTAAGCCCCTTGTAGGTCGGGTAGGCCTTCTCGGGCAGCCTGAGGGAGCCGTTTATATTGACCTTCTCGATCGTGGGAGCCTTGTAGCCGCCAAAGCTATAGAAGACCTCGATACAGTCGTTGATCCAGGGGTTGGGCGAATCGGTGTACCACTCCGCGCGGTAATAGTCGGTGGTGTCGGTGACCTTGACCGCGAGGAAGATCCAAGGATCGACCTCAGGAGTGGAGGGATCCGAGTCTTGTTTCGTCTCGGGATCCGAAGGATCGGTGTAGTAGTCGCCCCAGAGAGCGTACACCTCAACGTTGAGCGTCGACTGGGTTCTGCCGGCCGCGGCAGCCTTGTCGCCACGGTAGCTGGAGATCAGCGGGATCTCCTTCATGGGGTCAACGATCCTACCGTCATCACCGGGGACCAAAGAGTAGTTCGTGCCGATCTTTTGGACCTGCTGATTTCTCGAAACGAGCTTGGCGCTATTGAGGTAAGCAGCGTCGATCTCACCGTCAAGCACAACGCCGTCATGCTTAAGAACCTGGTTAGAGCACTGCGTAACCGACACGGTGCAGGTCTTGGGAGTCAGAGACTCGGGCTTGTAGTTTTCACCGGTCTGCGAGAAGTTCACGGCAACCTCATAGGTACCGGCCTCACGGATGATACCGTCGGCAATCGGCTGATTCACAACGGCACCGGTGGCGTCCTTCAGCTTCTTGACAGTGAAAGAAGAAATACTGATGCCGGTGGGAAGCTTACCGCTCGTGACGGCATACTCCCCCGTGGCCTTGCTGGGATCGAACGCCATACCGGGATAAGAGAACATCTCGACGTCCACAGCCTTGAAGTTGCCGACCTTGGAGGCATCGGCGGGAACGATTTGGAAGTAGCCGACCTCGGGATCGGGAAGTACGGTGTTCGCGTACCTTTCTTCGTACAGAGCGTTTCTCCAGGCAAAGGTCGCAGTGACCTCATAGTAACCGACGTTTTTGGGGTAAGTATTACCGAGATCCTCAAGCACCTCACAATTCTCGGGGTCAAGGCGCTTGAAGGTCAGGGTAGCCTTGAGCATGTAGGGCATGTTGACACCGACATGCTGAGCGGTGAGCTGGCTGCCCTGGTAAGTAACGTCGTCAATGTCAAAGTAGATCTCGGCGAGCTCCTCGGGAGTGAGGGTAGCACCGACGGGCGCCGTCGTCGTGGGTGCCGTGGTGACGGGCGCCGAGGTCACGGCGGGAGTCGATTGGGTGGTGGTCATGGCGGCGGTCGTTGTGGCCGCTTCCCCAATCCTGCCAAGATTGGCCGAGGTGCCGTCGGTATAGAACACCCAAAGATCGCCCGCAATGATCTGCATAGCCAGCACGCCGCGGCCGTCCTTGCCGTTCGTACCGTTCGTACCATCGGTGCCATCCTTCCCGTCTGCACCATCCTGGCCATTCTCACCATCCACACCGTCACGGCCGGCGGCGCGGACGCCGGTGTCAACATCGCCAATCCACCAGTTGCCGTTGGCACCGATGAAGGGGGTTTTTCCGTCCTCGCCATCCTCACCGCGGATCATGGAGAGCCACAACTCGTAGGTCAGGGGCGTTTGGCTTGTGGCGTTCATATTCTCCACGTACAAGTCGTACACCGCACGGATCTCGGCGTCGTGCGCCGAAGTTGTGTCCTCGGGTTGCAGTCCCGGAATAAGTCCGCACGCCGAAAGCACGAGCGCGGCGGTCAGCATGGCTGTTAAGAGAAGCAGTAGTTTAAGGTTGGTCTTTTTCATGGTTTTCTCCTTGCAAAATGGAAAGCGAGGCACAGCGCCTCGGGTGTGTTGTTTCCCCATTATAGCACAAGAGGGAAAAGAATGCAAGAGGGGTGTCACGCGCGGAGGCGTCGGCGAGGGGAGCTGGAGGCGCCCCTCCCCCGTGTCATTCTGAGCGGAGCGCAGCGAAGTCGAACTGCGAAGCAGTGCGAGGCGTGGCCGAGCAGAATCTCGGGAGAGGGGGCGCGAGGCGCAAGGCATAGCGGCGGCTTTTCGGCGTTGGTGGTTGCTTTTGTCTCCACTTTGTGGTATGATGATAGGAGAAAGAGATTTTGGGGGTTATATAATTATGGAAGAAACGAAAAGCGTGCGGCTCACTCCGCGCCTTTGGTTCAATCTCATCTTTTTCGGCCTTGTGGGGCAGGTGGCGTGGGTGGTTGAGAATATGTACTTTGCGACGCTCACGCAGGACATCTTCGGAAACTCCGGGCGCGCCGACCTTGCCTACATTGTGACGACGCTCATGGTCATTTTCTCGGCGCTGACGGCCACGCTGACCTCTATTTTTGCGGGAGGTCTTTGCGACCGCGTGGGGCGGCGCCGTCCCTTTATCGCCTACGGCTATCTTCTTTGGGGCGTAACGATCACGGCCTTTGGCCTCATTCCGATGCGCGCCGAGGGGGCTATGGTGGCGGTGGTGGCCACACTCCTTGTGGTGTTTGACTGCGTGATGACCTTTTGCGGCTCGACCGCGAACGACGCCGCCTTCAACGCGTGGGTGACAGACGTCACCTCGCCGAAAAACCGCGGCCGCGTGAACGGAGTGCTTTCGGTCCTGCCTGTCTTTGCGGTGGTCATCATCTTTTTGGGGCTTGGCTCGCTTTACGACGCCACCGCCGAGCGCAACCTCACCTTCTTCCTGGTGCTGGGCGCCATTCCGACAGTGGCGGGCGTTGTGGCGCTCTTCCTCCTTCGCGATGCCAAGGGGCTGGCCCCCGTAAAAAGCGGCACCTACCTTGCCGACACGCTGTACGGCTTCCGCCCGTCGGTCGCCAAGGAAAACCGCGCGGCCTACCTGTGCCTTATCGCCGCCTGCCTTGTGGGCATCTCCCAGCAGACCTTTTTCTCCTACCTTATCAATTTTGTGGTCAAGACGCTTGGCTACGGTGACGGCTTTGTGATCCCCATGGCGGTGATCATTGTGGGGGCAGCCGCCGTGACGGGGGTGTGCGGTCTCTTTGGCGACCGCTTTGGACGCCGCCACCTCTACTTCCCTCTCCTCGTCGCGGCCTGCCTTGGCATTCTCTCGATGTACCTTTTGCAGTTTATCGGTGGCTCTCCCGCCATTCTGTATATCGGCGGTGTCCTGATGATGGGCGGCCTTCTGGCGCTCACAGGCCTGCTCTCCGCCGCGTTCCAGGACCACATTCCGCGCGGCTTTGAGGGGCGTTTTCAGGGGGTGCGAATGTGCTTCACCGTCCTCATCCCAATGATCGTTGGGCCGATCATCTCGCTTTGCATCGGGCTTGACGCCATGGGCCTGAACGGCGCCGACTTTACCCCCACCTACGCGATCTTCCTGGCCGCCGCCATTGTTGGTGCTTTCGCCGCGATCCCCTTGTGGTTTGTGCGGAAGAAAAATCTTTGAGGGGCTGCGGATTTCGGCAAAAAAGAAAAAAGCAGAGAACGTGAACGTTCTCTGCTTTTTCTTAATCGAGGCACAAGAGGCACTCGGCAATGAGAGTGTTTGAGACCTGCATACCGCGGCCCCGAAGGGCAAGAGCGGTGTCGGTCACGCGGAAGTGGTCAGGGGCGCGACGGGTGACGGGGGCAAAGAGGCTGAGGGGGTCGCGCCCGAAGTCGCGGCGGTAGGCGGCAAGGTCGATGCCCTCGGCAAGACGGAGAGAGAGCAAAACGCGCTCGCGTTCCAGGTCATCACGCGACAGGGTCTCGCGGTCCACCGTGGGAAGCGGCTTTCCCGAAAGGTAGGCGTCAAGATCGCGCGGAGCGCCGAAGCGCACGCCGTCAAGGTAGGAGTAGGCGCCGACACCGAGGCCGAGGTATTCCCCACCCCGCCAATAGCGGAGATTGTGGCGGCTCTCGTAGCCCTCGCGCGCGTAATTTGAGATCTCGTAGCGGCGGGAGCCCGCCCCCTCAAGGACGGCGGCCGTCATCTCCATAGCGTCGGCGGCGGCATCGTCGTCGGGGATCTCGTGGCGAAGGGGCGAGGCGGCGAGGGGGGTGCCCTCCTCGAGGATCAGCGAGTAGGCCGAGATGTGCTCGGGAGCCAGCGCGAGAACACCGCGGAGCGTTTCCAAAAGCTCGGCCGGGGTCTCACCTGGCAGCCCCGTCATAAGGTCAAGGCTGAGGTTCCGAAAGCCCGCGCGGCGGGCGGAGTCATAGGCCGCCACGGCCTCCTTTGCCGTGTGAATGCGGCCAAGCGCCCTGAGGGCGCGGTCGGAAAGCGACTGCACGCCAAGGCTCAAACGGTTGACGCCTGCCGCTTTCAGTAAAGAAAACTTTTCATAATCCGCCGTGCCGGGGTTGGCCTCACACGTGATCTCGGCACCGCTTGCGAGGCGGCAATGCGCCCCCACGGCATCAAGGAGACGGGCAAGCTCGGCGGTGGGAAGGAGCGAGGGGGTGCCGCCGCCGAGATACACGGTATCCACCACTCGGTCGGGTCGGGCGCGCTCACAAAGCTCACGGCACAGGGCCGTGACGTAAGCGGGGATCTCGTCCTCACGCCCGACGTAGGAGCAGAAATCACAATAGGCGCACCTCCTCCGACAAAAGGGAAGGTGGATATAGAGGCCGAGCGCTTTGTCAGTTGTCATCGTCCAGCTTAAGGACGGCCATAAAGGCCTCGGGCGACACCTCGACCGAGCCGAGGCGGCGCATCTTCTTTTTACCCTCCTTCTGCTTTTCGAGCAGCTTCTTCTTACGGGTAATGTCACCGCCGTAGCACTTGGCAAGCACGTCCTTACGCATCGCCTTGACCGTCTCACGCGCGATGATCTTTGAGCCGATCGCGGCCTGAATGGGGATCTCAAACAGCTGGCGCGGAATGTTGTCCTTCAGCTTTTCGGCAATGCGGCGCGCGCGGCCGTACGCCTTTTCCTCGTGCACGATGAAGGAGAGGGCGTCCACCTGCTCGCCGTTCAGAAGAAAGTCGAGCTTCACAAGGCGGCTCTCGCGGTATTCGAGGAAATCGTAATCGAGCGAGGCGTAGCCCTTACTGCGGCTCTTTAAGGCATCAAAGAAGTCGTAAACGATCTCGTTGAGGGGAAGATCGTAATGCAGCTCGGCGCGTGAGGCGTCAAGGTACTTCATATCAAGGTAGGTGCCGCGGCGCTCCTGACAAAGGTCCATAAGACCGCCGATGTACTCGGTGGGCGTAATGATCGAGGCGCGGACGATCGGCTCATAGGCCACATCGATCTCATCGGGCGAGGGATAGCCCGCGGGGTTGTCGATCATGACCTCCTCGCCGTTCCGCATACGGATCTTGTAGATAACGCTCGGGGCTGTGGTGATGAGGTCAAGGTTGAACTCACGCTCAAGGCGCTCCTCAATGATCTCCATATGGAGAAGACCGAGGAAGCCGCAACGGTAGCCGAAGCCAAGGGCCACCGAGGTCTCAGGCTCATAGGAGAGGGCGGCATCGTTCAGACGGAGCTTTTCAAGGGCATCGCGCAGGTCGCCGTAGCGGGCGCCGTCCGCGGGGTAGATGCCCGCATAGACCATAGGACGGGCGGGGCGAAAGCCGGGAAGCGGCTCGGTAACGCCGCCCTCGGCGTGCGTAATGGTATCGCCGATGCGGGTATCACCCACCGTTTTCATGCTGGCGGTGATGTAACCGACCTCGCCCGCCGAAAGGACACCCGTATCGTTCATAGCAAAGGCGCCGGGCGTGCCGACCGAGACAACGTCATAGACGGCGCCCGTCGACATGATGCGGATGCGGTCGCCCGCACGGAGCGTGCCGTCAAAGACACGCACGTAGACCACAACGCCAAGGTAGCTGTCGTAGTAGGAGTCAAACACCAGGCATTTGAGGGGAGCCTCGGGATCACCCTCGGGCGCGGGGATGTCGGTGATGAGGCGCTCAAGGACGTCACGGATGTTCTCTCCCGTCTTGGCCGAGACGGCGGGCGAGTCCTCGGCAGGCACGCCGATGATCTCCTCGATCTCCTCACGGACGCGGGGGACATCGGCCGAGGGAAGGTCGATCTTATTGATGACGGGCAGGATCTCAAGGTCATTATCGATCGCAAGGTAGGCGTTGGCGAGGGTCTGTGCCTCCACGCCCTGCGTGGCATCCACCACAAGTATGGCGCCCTCGCATGCCTTCAAGGAGCGCGAGACCTCGTAGCCGAAGTCAACGTGGCCGGGGGTATCGATGAGGTTGTAATAATACTCCTCTCCGTCCTCAGCACGGTAGGAGAGTGAGACGGTGCGCGCCTTAATGGTGATGCCGCGCTCGCGCTCAAGGTCCATATTGTCGAGCATCTGCTCATCGATGCTGTGGCTATCGACGGCGCGGGTCGCCTCCAGGATGCGATCGGCCAGGGTCGACTTGCCGTGGTCAATGTGTGCGATGATCGAAAAATTTCGGATATGCTTTTGCTTGTCAGTCACGGTTGTTTCCTCGTTTTTTGAAAGTCATACGTGAGAAAAGGCGGCAGTGTCCTCGGTAAAGGCAGCGATCTTTTCCTCGGCCGCCGCTTCGCTTTCGGCGTGGACAAGGAAATAGAGCTTGATCTTCGGCTCGGTGCCCGAGGGGCGGATCACCACCTTATCGTCATCCTCGGTGATGAAATAGAGGACGTTGCTCTCGGGCTGGGGGATTTCGGTGCGCTCACCCGTATCGACGTTTGTAAAGTAACCTTTACGGTAATCGCCGATTGAGACGACACGGCGGCCGCCGAGGCTTGTGGGCGGCGCCTCACGGAGCGTCTCCATAACGCGGCGCTGACGGTCAAGGCCGTAAAGCCCCTCCATATAGATCTCGGTGGTCTTTTCGCGGAAGATGCCGTAGCGCTCATCAAGCTCTGTAAGGGCATCGTGGAGCGTCATGCCGCGCTCCTCGTAATAGGCGGTCATCTCGGCAATGAGGAGCGAGGCCGAGACGGCATCCTTGTCGCGAGCGTAGGTGCCGGGGAGATAGCCGTAGCTCTCCTCAAAGCCGAGGAGAAGCGACTTTTCGTTGCCCGTGGCCTCGCGGTCCTTGATGACCTCGCCGATATACTTGAAGCCCGTGAGAACGTCATAAAGGCGGACGCCGTTCGCCTCACAGATGCGTGTGACAAGGTCGGTCGAGACGATGCTCTTAATGGCGTAGGCATCGGTCGGCAGAGTGCCAAGGCGGCGGCGCGCGCCGATGATATAGTCAAGGAGAAGAGCGCCCATCCGGTTGCCGCTGATTGTAACAAAGCCCCCCTCCCGAG
Organism: Eubacteriales bacterium; assembly: GCA_045634705.1. GTDB lineage: Bacteria > Bacillota > Clostridia > Oscillospirales > CAG-272 > UBA1740. The sequence continues at coordinate 7,205 of JAZRAU010000033.1, forward strand.
TGCGCGTGACAACGCCCACGCGGTCGGAGTCGGGGTCGGTGGCGATGACGATATCGCTCCCCACCCTCTCGGCGAGGGCGATCCCGAGGGTAAAGACCTCGGCGTACTCGGGGTTCGGCTTTACGACGGTCGGGAAATCGCCGTCGGGGATCATCTGCTCGGGCACGGGGTAGACGTGACGAAGGCCCGCGCGCGCAAGGACCTCGGGCACAAGGCGCCGACCGGCTCCGTGCAGAGGAGTATAGACGATCGAGAGCGTCTCCCCCGCGCGGCGGAGGAGGTCGCGGTCGACGAGCGTTGCCGAAACGGCGGCAAGGTATTCCTCGTCAAAGTCCTCACCGAGCATCGTCACCATGCCGCTTGCCACCGCCGCGTCAAGAGAGAGGCGGGGGACGGCATCCAGAATATCGAGCGACGCCATGGTGGCGGCCACCCCTGCGGCGGCCTCGGGCGAGAGCTGGCAGCCGTCCTCGGCGTAAGCCTTATAGCCGTTGTACTCGCGTGGGTTGTGGGAGGCTGTGACATTGATGCCCGCCGCACAGCCAAGGTGACGTACCGCAAAGGACAGCTCGGGCGTGGGACGGAAGCCGTCAAAGAGATAGACGCGGATGCCGTCGGCGGCCAGAACCTCGGCGGCCACACGGGCAAAAAGATCGGACTTATGGCGGCTGTCATAGGCAATGACACAGCCGCGGTCGGCTCCGCCCTCATCGCGGATCATCTTGGCGATGCCGCGCGTGGCGTGCGCCACGGTATAGACGTTCATACGGCCGGGGCCCATAGCCATGGAGGAGCGAAGGCCCGCCGTGCCGAATTCCAGTGTGCGGCCAAAGGCCAGCTCCTTTTCCTCCTCCGAGGCAACCGCGCGCACCTCGTCGCGCTCGGCCTCCGAAAGGATGGGCGAGGTCAGCCAGCGCTCATACTCACGTACGTAATCCATCAGGCATCCTCCTCGGAGGAGAGCGCCATGCACGCCTCAAGCGCCGTGGCCAGCTGGTCGGGGCAGGAGGTGGGCTTCATGCCGCAGCGGATGCCGCGCAGGCGCACGATCGCCTCCTCGACCGTAAGGCCGCGCACAAGCGAGGCTACCCCCTGGGTGTTGCCGCCGCAGCCGCCGTAAAACTTCACCTCATGAATGACGTTGCCGTCCACGGCAACGTCGATGCGGCCCGCACAGACGCCGCGGGTGCGATAGGACAGTGTTTTCATAGGAGAATTCCTTTCATGAAAGTTCAAAGTAAAAGCCGTGGCCGATGTAGCCCGGCACGAAGAGCGAAAGATAGACGAGAAAGGGGACAAGCGCCGCTTCGTCTCCCTTGACCGAGAGGCGGTAGAGCGGCCCTTCCCCGCGGGGCGTGGGCAAGGGATCGCAGCGTTCGACAAAAACAGGCAGGGCGGCCGCCGCCGTAAGAAGCCCCGAAAGGCCAACGCCCGAAAGCGCCGAGGTAAAAAGAAAATGCGTGGGAGGGCCGAGGCGGACCGACCGACGGCCAAGGAGGCCGAAAGCAACCTCGCCGCCGTCCGCATCCAGCGTTGTGGTGGCAAGGACGTGAAGGCCGTGCTCCTCGAGCATGGCGCTGACCGAGCCGAGGGGGATTCCACCCGAGCGGAGAGGGAGGACGGCGTAATCGGCGTGGCCGCCCTGCACATCGTCCACGATCTCACGGAAGCCCGCGCGGTCGGTGACGGTGGAGGCGCCGAGAAGGGCCGAAAAGCGCAAAAGGGCGCGGTCGGTGTGTGGGTTTTTGACGTAAACAAGGCGCCCGCTTCCCGAGGGGGGCACGGTGCCGTCCGCAAAATCCTCTGTGGTCAGAGAGCGGCCGAGGACGCGCTCTGTTTCCGCAAGAACGGCAAGCGCGAGGTGGGCGCGGTCGGTGTCACCGAGCGAAACGAGGGCGGCCGAGAGCGCCTGCCTGTGGCGTTTGGGACAGTCGGCGGACGGGGCGGCGAGGGGGAGCAGCGCCGACAGCACCGAGGAGGCCGCCGAGAGCAGGGCGCGCGGCGAGCCAACCTCGCCAGCGGCTGTGAGGTCGCCGATCACCGTCTCGGCAAGCTCGGCAAGGTGGCCGAGCCGCTTTTCGGTCAGGCGGGCGGCGGCCGCGGCGTTTTCGGCGAGGTTGTCAAGGACGGCGGCCGAACGCCCGACGCTTGCCGTCACGGCAGCTTTCCGAGGAGACGGTAGCTCTCGGCAAGGAGGGCACTCATCTCCTCGGCGCGGAGGGGACGGTGGGTAAGGAGCGAAAGCGAAAGGAGGTGGCGGGCCACGGCGCTCTCCTCCTCACCATAACCGCCCGACAAAAGGCGCGCGGTCACGGGGGCATCGAGGTTCAGGGCGAGGGTGGCGGCCACGGGGGCGGAGGGTGCATCGGGCGCGAGCATACGCATCACGTCACGCATACGGACGGCCTCCTCATCGGCTGTGAGAATGGCGGGGGCGGCCGCGGCACCGAGGTGCTCACAGGTCACGGTGAGGGTCAGCCCCTCGGCAGTGACGCCCTCAAAGAGGGCGGCGGCGCGGGCGGTATCTCCCGCATCGCCCTCTTCACGGAGGGCCTCGGTGGAGGCGTCGATGCGGCGGCACTTCACACCCTCACGGTAGGTCTCCAGCACCTCAAAGAGGCGCACGTCGATCATCTCGGAGGCGACGGCGACCGAGAGGCCGCGACTCTTGAAGGTCTCGATGAGCGACGCCTGGCGGTCGCGATCGGTGGCGTAATACAGGACGTTCTCGTGCCCCTCCTCGGCGGCGAGGGCCAGGGCCTCATCCACCGTCTTGCGACTCCCGTCGGCCATTGGCAGGAGAATGGCGGCGGCGGCGCGGTCGTAAAACTTTTTGTCGCTGATCGCGGCGTAGGCCACAAAGGCCGAGATCTCGCTCCACATCGCCTCGTACGCCTCGCGGTCGGAGGCGAGGAGAGAGGTGAGCTTATCCGCCACCTTTTTGACGATGTAGGCCGCCACCTTTTTGACGTACGCGCTGTCCTGGAGATAGCTGCGCGACACGTTCAGGGGCAGCTCGGGGCAGTCGATGACACCGCGGAGCATCAGAAGATACTCGGGGATCACCTCACGGATGTTATCGGCCACAAAGACCTGGTTATAGTAGAGCTTGATCTGCCCCTCAAGGCTCTCGTAGCCGCGCGAGAGCTTCGGGAAAAAGAGGACACCCTTGAAATTCAAGGGATAGTCGGCGGCGAGGTGCATATGAAAGAGCGGCTCGCGCGCATCGGAGAAGACGCGGCTGTAAAACTCACGGTAGTCGTCGTCCGAGCAGTCGGCGGCGGCGCGCTGCCAGAGGGGGGCGGTATCGTTGACGGGGGTCTCTCCGTCCTTGGCGGCGGCGTCATCAAGGTAAATCGGGGCAGGCATAAAGGCGCAGTAGCGCAAAAGGATCTCGCGAAGACGGGCGGGCTTCAGATACTCGGCCCCTTCCTCCGAGAGGTGAAGAATGACGTCGGTACCGCGGCTCTCGCGCTCGGCGGGGAGGATCTCGTAATCGCCCGCCTCACTGCATACCCAGCGCACGGCGGCAGCGCCCGTGTGGGAACGCGTGACAAGCTCCACGCTGTCGGCCACCATAAAGGCCGAATAGAAGCCAAGGCCGAAGTGGCCGATGATGCCGGCGCCCGCGCCCTCTCCCTCGCCCTCGTATTTTTCAATGAACTCCAGGGCGCCCGAAAGGGCCATACGGCAGATGTAGCGCTCGACCTCCTCCTCACTCATGCCGATGCCGTTGTCCGACACGGTGAGGGTGCCTGCCTCGGCATCCACACGGACACGGACGGCGTAAGGCACGGCGCTCTCCTCGGCACGGGACAGCGAGACAAGGCGGCGGTGCTTGGTGACGGCGTCCACGGCGTTGGAGACCAGCTCACGGAGAAAGATCTCCCTCTCGGAGTAGAGCCATTTTTTGATGATGGGGAAGATGTGCTCGGTCTCAACCGAGATCCCGCCCTTTTTGCTTTTGGTTTCGTTTTCCATACGCCCTCCAAGGTCTCCGGATTTTTCTTCATGCCTTGGGAGGGGGCTATGCCCCCTTCCAATCATTTCTATTATACCGCAATCGGCGGCGAATATCAATTCCCCGGCGCCACTTATTTCAAGTTTTTTTGCAGGATACTTGATTTTCGCGCAGGGGTGTGCTATACTGTACTCGTTGCGCCGGTGTGTTGGAATTGGCAGACGAGGCGGACTCAAAATCCGTTGGTAGCGATACCGTGCGGGTTCGACCCCCGCCACCGGCACCAAAAAATCCTGCACTTGAGTGCAGGATTTTTTATCCTTTACGAGGAAAGGAGCGTGTGACCTTGGGATACCTTGCCGAATGCGGCTATATTCTTTTTGTGGTGGGACTTTCTTTTCTTCTCCACCGCTATCTGCACGTGAGTGCCGACATCACGCGTAAGCTGACGCACATCCTTATCGGCTTTGTTTTTATCATTCAGTACCACTTTTTCCGTGAGGACGTGCTTGGGCTTTTGCTGGTGCCCTCGCTGGTGACGGTGGGTCTCTTCCTTGTGGCGCGGTACCGCCTCATCCCCTCTATGGTCAATCCGAAAAACCCCTATGGCATTTTCTATTACGCCCTCGCGATCACCCTCTCGAACGCCGTGGCCTTGCTCTATCCGCCCTACCTTACGGCGGAGGGCGCGGCCGTGCTTTGCCTTGCCTTCGGCGACGGCTTTGCCTCACTCCTTACCTCGCATCTTCGGCGCCGGCACCCTCTCCTTTTCGGAAAATCGTGGGAGGGGACACTTATCTGCTTTCTCTTTGCGGCGGCGGGTATGGCGCTCCTCGGGCTCATCTTCCCGCCCCTCGCACTCGCGCCGTGGCTCCTTGTGACCGCCGCAGCGGCGGCCGCAATCCTTGAGCTTTTCACGGGCAATTACGACAACCCCGCGATCGTTCTTGGCGTCGGAGCGCTGGTGGCGCTTCTTTCGGCATGCTGACGCGCGCGCTCATCGGCCTTGGCGCCGGGGCCGTCATCGCCCTTTTGGCCACGGTCGGCCGTGTGCTGACCCTCCCCGCGGCGCTTCTGGCGGCGGCGATGCTGGTGGCGATTCTTGCCTTTGGCGGCTTTCACGCGGCGGCGTACATTGTGGTTGTTTTTGGCCTTTGCGCCGCCATCCACGCCTTTGCCAAGCGCAAAAAAAGCCGCCACGCGGGTGGAGCGCGCGGCATCGCACAGGTAGCGTGCAACGGCCTCATCGGAGCCCTTTGCCTTGCGGTATACGCGCTCCTTCCCCACCCTGCCATGCTGGTCGGCTATTACGCCGCGATCACCGAGTTTTTTGCTGATACCGTGGCAAGCGACCTTGGCACGCTGTCCCGCAACGATCCCTTTGATATCTGCCGCCTCCGTCGCGTTCCGCGCGGACAGTCGGGCGGGGTGAGCGCCCTTGGCACGCTACTCTCGCTCTTTTCCGCGGGCCTTGGCTTTCTTCTCTGCTCCTTTTCGGCGATCGGCCCTGTGGGCGCGGCGGTCGCCGCGGGCGCGGCCTTCCTCGGTATGCTGTTTGATAGCCTGCTCGGCTCGCTGGTTCAAGGAAAATACCGCTGCCCCGTGTGCGGCGCCACCACCGAAAAACGGCGCCACTGTGGGGCCGCGGCCGAGCGCATGGGGGGCTGCTCCCTCATCGGCAACAGCGCCGTCAACCTCATTTCGACCCTCTTTGCCGCGCTCCTTGCGGCGGCGGTCTATCTTATCATCTGAAAGCGGCACCGCGGTGCCGCTTTTCTCTTTGCCCGAAGGCGCACCTTTTTACTTCCGCAATTCCAGCGAAAGCGCCATGCCCGCCCGGGCACCCTCCCCCACGGCGGTGGAGATCTGCCACGGCGGGCCCGTTACGTCTCCCGCCGCATAGAGGCGCGGCAGGGCGGTCCTGCCGTCCTCTCCGGTGACGATGCGCCCTCCCTCGGTCGGGAGACCGAGGCGCAGAGCAAGGGTGCTGCCACCCGCCGTTCCCACCGCCAGAAAAACGATGTCGGCGGCCAAAGGCTCCCCCTCGCGGAAGGTGACACCCGTCACAAGGCCGTCCTCCCCGACAATGGCGGCAATGGGCTCCCGCCGAACCGAAAGGCCCGCAGGAAGCTCTGTGGGCGGCGGCGCGCCGTCCGTACAGAGGACAACGCTCCCCCCGACGCCGAGAAGCACCGCCGCCTCCTCTATGGCATAGTCGCCCGCGCCGATCACCGCCGCACGGCGGCCGCGCGCGGCGAAGGAATCGCACACCGCGCAAAGACTGACGCCGCTGCCAAGATAGTCCGACGCCCCAAAAATGGGAGGCAGCTTTCTCTCGGCGCCCGTGGCGATGATCAGGCCGTCTGACAAGTATTCTTTACCTCCTGCCTTGATTTTGTAGAAAACGCCGTCAAATTCAAGAGACGTGACCTCAGCATCAAGGAAAGCGACACCGAGCGCCTCAGCGTTACGGCGAGCGCCCTCCCCCAGCTCCTTTCCCGAAATGGGGGGAACCCCATAATAATTTTCCACACGCTCGGCGCGGTCAAGGGCGCCGCCGTCCTTGGCGATCACCAGTGTGTCGTACCCCGCCCTGGCGGTATAGAGAGACGCCGAGATCCCTGCAGGGCCGCGGCCAATGATAATAACTTTTTTCATAAAAGCTCCGTTTTTTCACTCGTGCCCTTGCGATCGGGCAGAGAATGTGATATACTATTGATAGCAATTCCTAAAAGGAGGCAGCCTCGTATGAACGAAAGCTCCCATTTTTCGAGCGCATTTCCCTTTTACGGGGCGCTCACCGAGGACGAGCGCACGCTGCTTGCCGACGGAGCGCGCACCCTGACCTTTGAGGCATCGGAGCTGATCCACACGGGAGAGGGGCGCTGCACGGGCCCCCTGCTTCTTCTCCGCGGCCGCATCCGCGCGTACATGCTTTCGGAGGAGGGGCGCGAGGTCACGCTTTACCGCCTGTCGGCGGGCGATTTTTGCCCCCTGTCCGCCCCTTGCCTTGTGGATGCCCTCACCTTTGATCTGACCATGGAGGCCGAGAGCCGCACCGAGGCCGTGATCCTCTCCCCCCACTCCTTTGCCGAGCTGTGCCGCCGCCGTCCCGAGGTGGAGAGCTATATGCTCCGCGCGGCAATGCTCCGCTTTTCCGACGTTATGGGCGCCTTCCGCGGGATCCTCTTTCACTCGCTGGACGCGCGCCTTGCCGCCTTCCTTGTGGGGGAGGTGGACCGCCACGGCGGTGATACGGTCTACCGCACGCAGGAGGAGATCGCCCGGTACACGGGCTCGGCCCGTGAGGCGGTCTCGCGCCGGTTGAAGGCGCTGGCGGCCGACGGTCTCCTTGAGGTCCTGCGCGGCGGCGTGAAGCTTCTCCGCCCCGATGACCTGCGCGCCCTCTCGCACCGGTCAGCCAAGTAAGGCGAGAAGCGCCTCCTTCGGACGGACACCGACGGCACGGGCGGCGGCCTCTCCGCCGCGGAACACGATGACCGTGGGAATGCTCATCACGCGGAACTCCTCGCAAAGCTCGGGAGCCTTGTCCACGTTGATCTTGGCGACCTTAAAGCCCTCAGCCCCCTCGGCGATCTCCTCGACCGTGGGAGCCAGCAGGCGGCAGGGGCCGCACCAATCGGCGTAAAAATCCACAAGAACGGGCACGGGCGATTGCCGCACCTCTGCATTAAAATTATCCGAATTGACGACAATAGGTTTCATAGTGCATCTCCTTTTCTTTAGGGCCTTGCCCTTTTACGCTTACAGTATACCCCAAAGGATCGCCCTTTTTCTGTGATGATGTCACAATTGATAAAAGTTCTCATTAATGTGACTTGGTCACAGACGCCGAGGCGGGAATACCGTATAATGGTTAATGAAGAAATCCAAAAGGAGGACGACTATGGGACACGAGTGTGCAAGACGGGATACTCCCCAGCGCAAGCTGATCCGCACGATCCTTGGCGGCTGTCACGATCACCCGACGGCAGAGACGGTGTTTGAGCGCGCCCGCGCCATTCGCCCGAGGATCGGCTTTGGTACGGTGTACCGCAATCTTTCGGTTCTTGCCGATGACGGCGAGATCCTGCGCCTGCCCGTTCCCGGTGGGCCCGACCGCTTTGACGGCACGGTGGCCGACCACGGGCATTTTTACTGCCGCACCTGCGGCGCCTTTGGTGACGTTCCCCTGGACGATCACTCTCACCGCCCTGCCCCCGCGGGCTTTTGTGTGGAGGGGCTGGTCCTGATCGTGGGGGGGCGCTGTGCCGCTTGCCTTGCGGCCGAGGGCTGAAAAACGATCCCTAATTTCAATTTATAATATACGGAGGAAACTAACATGGCAAAAGAGCTTGCGGGCACCAAGACCGAAAAGAACCTTGCCGCCGCGTTTGCGGGGGAGAGCCAGGCGAGAAACAAGTACACCTACTTTGCCTCGGTCGCAAAGAAGGAGGGCTACGAGCAGATCGCCGCGATCTTTGAGGCGACCGCCAACAACGAGAAGGAGCACGCCAAGATGTGGTTCCGTGAGCTTGGCGGCATCGGCACGACCGCCGAAAACCTTCTGGCCGCCGCCGAGGGCGAGAACTACGAGTGGACCGATATGTACGACACCTTTGCGAAGGAGGCCGAGGAGGAGGGCTTCACCGCGCTTGCGTGGAAGTTCCGCGCCGTGGCCGCCATTGAGAAATCGCACGAGGAGCGCTACCGCGCCCTGCTCTCGAACGTCGAGATGCAGAAGGTGTTTGAGAAGGCCGAGGAGACCATGTGGGAGTGCCGCAACTGCGGTCACTTGGTCATGGGCAAGAAGGCCCCCGAGGTCTGCCCCGTGTGCGCTCACCCGAAGAGCTACTTTGAGGTCCGCAAGGAAAATTATTGAGAACAGAAAAGAAAGCCGCCTGCTTTGTGCCCGTAAGGACACAAGGCAGGCGACTTTTTGACCATTCAAAGCGATAGGTGCTGACGGAAGGCGGCATACACCTCGGCGTTCAGGCGAAGAAGGAGCTCCGCGGAGAGCTTTTCGACGCGGTCGTAGGTATCGATGCCGTTTTGCTCGTCCTCGACGTCGGTGAGCTGAGTGTAGACGGTGCAGCCGAGTCCCTCACAGAGAATGGCGGGGATCACCTCACGGCGAAAGAGACGGGCGTACGCCTCACCGAGCGCCTCAGGCGTGCGATAGCGGCGGTAGCCGAAGGTCTTATCGGTAAAAACGTGTCCATCCATGGCGTAGGAATAACCGCCAAACTCGGTCAGCGCAAGGATCCGCTTGCCGTCATTCCTCGGGCGGGCGGGGCGGAAGTAGATGTGGCGGCTGCAAAGGTCGCCGGCGCCCTTGTCCTGCCAGCCGCTGGCATGATCGTAAAGGCGCGAGGGGTCGCGGCTGCGGAGGTGGGCGGTGTTACGGACGGCGTCAAACTGCCCCCACGCCTCGTTAAAGACGGTGTAAAGACAGAGCGACACACAGTTGTACAGCGCATCCTGCACGGCCTCGGCCTCCTTCAGCCAAAAGGCGCGGGAGGCGGGGTCGCCGCGGCCCATAGAGGCATAGTTTTCATCGTTAAGGCCAAGGTTCAGGAAGGGGGCAAGGACCAAGCGCCAGGGGCGCTCACGCTCGCCGCCGTTCATCATATCCTGAAAGACGGCAATGCCCAGGATATCACAGTAGTAGTACCAGAGGGCGGGCTCCACCTTGCAGTGCTTTCTCAGCATATTGAAGCCGCGCGCCTTCACACGGGAAAGCTCCTCATACATCGCGCGGGCCGAGGGCGGTGTGTACAGCCCCTTTGGCCAATATCCCTGATCGAGGAGGCCGTTGTAAAAGATCGGAGCGCCGTTTTCGGCAAAGTATTGTTTACCGCCAACCTCGGTTTTGCCGTAGGAGCGGACGCCGAAGTAGCTTTCGACGGTATCCTCGCCCATGGTGAGGGTGAGGCGGTAAAGGTGTGGGGCGGCCGTTGTCCACGGCGTGCAGGCCGAAACGTCCAGGGTAAGGGCTTCCCCTGCGGGAACCGTGCCGCAGGCAATGACGGTGTCGCCGTCAAGGGCTTTGACGGTCACATCCCCCGCGGCGGTGGCGAGGGGGGTGACGGTGAGGGTCATATCCTCGGCCGAAGGGCAAAGACGGACCGAGGTGAGGGCCTCCTTCGGCGTGCTTTCCAGCCACACCGACTGCCAAATGCCCGACTGGGGGGTGTACCAGATGCCGCCGTGGCGGTAGCGCTGCTTGCCGCGGCCGTAGACGGGGGAGGAGGCATCGTCCCTCACCAAAAGGCAGAGGGTGTTCTCGCCGTCCGAGAGTGCCTCGGTGAGGTCGACCTCAAAGGGGGTGTAGCCGCCCTCGTGGTGTCCTACCTCGCGCCCGTTCAGGAACACACGGCACCTCTGGTCCACAGCACCGAATTGCAACAAAAGACGGCCGCGGAAAAAGCCATCGGGCAGGGTAAAGACACGGCGGTAGGCCAACGTTTCCTCGGGGCGCAGGGTACGCAAAACGCCCGAGGCAGGGCTTTCGGGGGAATAGGGCACAAGGATCCTGCCGTCGTACACCTCAGGCAGGCGCTCCTCGGCGAGGAAGGCGTACTCCCACTCGCCGTTCAGGGAAAGGTAGCTCTCGCGGCGGAATTGCGGACGGGGATACTCGCTGAGCGGCAGGGCGCTCTCGGAAAACTCGGGTGTGAAGATCATCTGGCACCTCACGTTTTTGTTCTTTATCTTTATTGTAGCACGTGTTGGCAATTTCTGCAAGAGGAAAGGCGCGAAAGGGCGCACGCAAATTCCACTCGCTTTTTGAGAACATTTGTGGTATAATCAAAAAAGAGCATCAAAAGGAGACTGCCTTATGTCCGAGGGAGTGCTGTTTCACCCCATTGCCACGATCCGCACCGATTTCCCCGATAAGTTTGGCGTACCGCGCCAAAGCGGTCGGGTGGCGGAGGCGCGTGGCGTTATCGTCTTTTTGCCCGAATACCGCAACCCCGAGGCCCTGCGCGGCATCGAGGGCTTTTCGCATCTGTGGCTGCTTTTTGACTTCTCGCTCGCGCACCGCGAGGGGTGGTCGCCGACCGTGCGGCCGCCGCGCCTTGGCGGCAACCGCCGCGTGGGGGTATTTGCCAGCCGCTCTCCCTTCCGCCCGAACCCCGTAGGGCTTTCCTCGGTGCGCCTTGTTGCGGTGGAGGCAACACCGAGCGAGGGCACGGTCCTGCACGTGGCGGGCGCCGACCTTGTGGACGGTACCCCGATCTTTGACATCAAGCCGTATCTCCCCTTTTCGGACGCACACCCCGAGGCGACCGTCGGCTTTGCCGAGGCGGGGCTTTCCCACCGCCTTACGGTCAGGGTGGCCGAGGGGGTGGCCATCCCGCTGGACGGCGAGAAGCTCGGTGTACTGTTTGACTGTCTCGCCGAGGACCCGCGCCCTGCCTACCGCGACGAGCCGGGGCGTGTCTTTTCCATGCGCTTCTCCTCTCTTGACGTGCATTTCACCGTGGAGGGTGACATCCTCACCGTTTTGGGATGCGAGAACGCATGAGGCCCCCATAATTTGAAAACAATACTTTGCAAAAAATAAAAAGGGCAGAGACGCATAGCGTTTTCTGCCCTTTTTGTCGGTCAGCAAGGTCTCACGCCCGTGAGGGCGCGGGCCTTAGTACTGCTCCTTGGAGTTCTTCTGGCTCTGCTGGTTCTGCTGGTTGCTGTTCTTCTGATTGTTGTTCTGGTTGTTCTGGTTGTTGTTCTGGTTGTTCTGGTTGTTGTTCTGCTGGTTGTTGTTGTTCTGTTGGTTGTTCTGCTGGTTGTTCTGATTGTTCTGCTGATTGTTGTTCTTCTGGTTGTTCATGTCGCTCATGGGTATTCTTCCTTTCGCTTTACGCCCACATGGGGTTTGTCTAAAGAATGCCCACGCCAAGGCTTTTTTATTCGTTTTTCTTGCTTTTTTCCTTGCCTTGTGGTAAAATAAAGAAAAAACCGAGGAGGGGACGTCATGGGCGTTGTCATTGGTATCGATATCGGAGGGAGCACCACAAAAATCGTGGGCTTTGAGAAGCAGGGGGACGAACGCCGGCTGCTGTCTCCCCTTTTGGTCTCGGCGGCCGATCCCCTGACCTCCATGTACGGTGCCTTCGGTAAATTCCTGGACGAGAACGGTCTGCCCCTCTCGGCCATTGAAAAGGTGATGACCACGGGGGTGGGAGCCTCCTTCCTCACCAAGCCGATCTACGACCTGCCGTGCGAGGGCGTACGGGAGTTCCGCGGCACGGGGCTTGGCGGCCTCTACCTTTCGGGCCTTGAACGCGCCATCACCGTCAGTATGGGCACGGGCACGGCCGTTGTCTATGCCGAAAAGGGGCGCGAAATGGAGTACCTTGGCGGCACGGGCGTTGGTGGCGGCACTCTCACCGGCCTTGCCAAGCGAATGCTGGGGATCGAGACGGTGGAGCATTTGGGACTTCTTGCCGAGGAGGGCGACCTCAAAAACGTGGATCTGCGGATCAGCGATTTTGCCAAGGCGGCACCCATTGAGACCATGCCCGCCGAGCTGACGGCCTCAAACTTCGGCAAGCTCAGCGATATGGCCACAAAGCCCGACCTTGCGCTCGGTCTTTTCAATATGGTGTACGAGACGATCGGCATGGTGGCGATCTTTGCCGCGCGCGGCCGCGGTGTTTCCGACATCGTGCTGACGGGCAATTTGGCCGTCACGCCGTACGCCGCACGCCTTTTCCCCACGCTTTCCTCGATCTTCGGCGTGAATTTTATCATCCCCGAGCGCGCGCAGTTTGCCACCGTCATCGGCACGGCGCTCTGCGGCTGAGGAAAAATTTTTCACTTTTTTTAGAAAAGGTATTGTATTTCATAGAAACTTCTGCTATACTATACGCAGTATGATAGGATGTGAGAGTGGGTGCTACCCACTCTTACTTTTTGAAACGGAGGCAGTATGAAAAAGCAAAACGTTGCCGAAGCGGTGGCCGCGCTTCTCTCCTCTACCGTGGAGGAGCTGGGGTACACGCTGTGGGACGTGGAGTACGCCAAGGAGGGCGCCGACTGGCACCTGACGGTGACGATCGACTCCCCGGCGGGCATCACGATCGACGACTGTGAGCGCGTTCACCGCGCCATCGATCCCATTCTTGACGAGGCCGACCCCATTGAGGGGGCGTACATCCTGAACGTGTCCTCGCCCGGAGTGGAACGCGTGCTCCGTACCGAGGCGCACCTTTCGGCATCGGTCGGGGAGCGCGTGGAGCTGCGCTTTTTTGCCGCCGTCGACGGGCAGAAGGCGGTGCGCGGCACGCTCACGGCCTTTGACGGTGAGCATCTTGAGCTGGACGGCGAGCGCCGCTTCCCGAGGAGCGCCGTTTCCCGCGCAAGAACCGTTTACTTTGATTAATAGGGGTCATCCCGAAGAAAGGATGCTGACACTGTCAGCCAAGGAACCATGAATACTGAATTTTTCAACGCTCTCGACGCTCTGGAAAAGGAAAGGGGCATTGCCAAGGAGTACGTCCTTGAGAAGGTGGAGGCCGCGCTGACGGGTGCCTTCCGCCGTGAGGTGGGTGCCAGCGCCAATGTACGCATCGTGCTTGACCCCGTGAAGAAGGACCTCAAGGTCATTCGCCTTATGACCATTGTTGAGGAGGTGACAGACCCTACCTGTGAGATGACGCAGGAGCAGGCGCTCACCGCCAAGGCCGAGAAGAAGGCCAAGGGCCGCTCGACCAAGGTCGGGGCTATCATCGAAATGGAGATGAACCCCAAGACCTTCCGCCGCCTGTCCGCCGCCACCGCACGTCAGATGATCATTCAAGGCATCCGCGAGGCCGAGCGCAGCAACATGGTGCGTGAGTACGAAAGCAAGAAGGAGTCGGTCATCACCGCCACGGTCGATAAGATCGATCCCGAAAACGGCAACGTCATTCTCTCCATGGGCACGGGCTTTGCCACCCTGCCCGTGGCCGAGCAGATCCCCGGCGAGACCTACGAGGTCGGCGACCGCGTGAAGGTCGTGCTGACCGAGATCCACTCGGGCGAGGTTCGTGGGCCGCTGGTCTCGATCTCGCGCTCGCACCCCTCGCTTCTGCGCCGTCTCTTTGAGCTTGAGATCCCCGAGTGCGCCTCGGGCGTTGTTGAGGTCAAGAGTGTATCGCGCGAGGCGGGCTCCCGCAGCAAGGTCGCGGTGTTCAGCAACGACCCGAACGTGGATCCCGTCGGTGCCTGCATCGGTAAGGGCGGTATGCGTATTGCCCCGATCCTTGCCGAGCTTTCGGGCGAGAAGATCGACGTTGTGCATTACAGCGACGACCCCGCCGTGTACGTAGCCGAGGCGCTCTCGCCGGCCAAGGTCCTCTCGGTCGAGGTGGAGGGCGAGCGCACCTGCCGCGTCCGCGTGGCGCCCGAGCAGCTGTCGCTGGCGATCGGCAAGGAAGGCCAGAACGCAAAGCTGGCGGCCCGCCTCACCGGCCTTAAGATCGATATCAAGGCGTAAGCCGAAGGATACAAGGGGGTACCGTATGGCCACCGTCAAAAAGATCCCCACGCGCCGCTGCACCGGCTGCGGCGAGCATTTCCCAAAGCCCACGCTTATCCGCGTGGTGCGCTCCCCTGAGGGCGTGATCTCGCTTGACCGCACGGGAAAGGCGGCAGGGCGAGGCGCTTACCTTTGCAAGAGTGCCGAGTGCCTCCGGCGCGCGCAGAAAAGCCGCCGCATCGAGCAGGCGCTGGAGGTGGCGATCCCCCCGGAGGTCTATGCCTCCATGGAAGGAGAGCTGGCCCGTGAGTGATAACGCAAGGCCCGACCGCTTTTTGGGCCTTTTGGGGCTCTGCCGCCGCGCAGGGCGCGTGGTGATAGGGGCGCCGCTTGTCGGCCTTTCCCTACGCTCAGGCAAGGCTCCCGCCCTTGTGCTTTTGGCCGCTGATGCCTCGGCTGGCTCGGCCAAAAAAATGCAAACCAAATGCAACTTCTATAAGGTTCCCCTGCTTTGCGTTCCCTACACCGGGGAAGCGCTGGCCCACGCCGTCGGTAAGGGCGGCCCCGTGGCGGCTCTGGCCGTTATGGACGCGGGCATAGCGGGTGAGCTCTTAAAATCGTCAGGAAAGGACGCTCCCACAGCCGTTGGGAACGGAGTGGAATAATTATGGCAGAAAAGACTATCAAGCTTTCACAGGTCACAAAGGACTTTGCCCAGAAGGGAAAGGACGTTCTTGACCTACTGAAGGCCCATGGGCTCGAAAAGAAAAGCGGTGCCACGCTGAATGAGGGCGAGTTCTCGCTCTTCCTTTGGGCGTTGACCGAAGCCAATCAGATCGATAATCTTGACGATTACCTTTCGGGCAAGGCACGCATTGTCTGCGCCCGTCCCGAGGTGGCCCCCGTCAAGGAAGAGCCGAAGGCCGCCGAAGCCCCCGTCCAGGCGCCCGAAAAGCCCGCGGCGCCCGAAAAGCCCCGCACCTTCCACACAGGAGCCCAAAAGCAGGCCCCCGTGGACCGCTTCAGCCGTCTTGAGGGGCGCTCGCCCTTTGCTGAGCCGAAGAAGCAGGAGCCGAAGAAGCCGCAGGAGAAGAACGACCGCCGTGACCGTCCTGCCGCACCCGCACCCCTCCACACCGAGGGTGGCTTCTCGGTGACGACCGCCGCCGACTACACCGCAACGGCGCCGCGTACCCGCGTGGTGGACACGCGCACCTCGTCGGTCGATCTTTCCAAGTACGACGATAAGCTGGATAAATACTCCTCGCGCGTGTCGGATCTGCATCAGGAGCGCCAGAAGCTCAAAAAGCAGGACAACCGAAACGCGGGCAGCAAGCAGAACCGAGAGAAGGAGCGCCTCGCGCAGGAAAAGCTCCGCAAGCAGCAGTTTGAGCGCGCCAAGAAAAAGCAGCTGGAGATCACCATTCCCGACGAGATCACGGTCGGCGAGCTGGCCTCGCGCCTCAAAAAGACGAGCGGCGAGGTTATCAAGCGCCTGATGATGATGGGCGTTATGGCCTCGGTCAACCAGACGATCGACTACGACACCGCCTACCTCATTGCCGATGAGCTTGGCGCCATCGCCACGCGCGAGGTGGTCATCACGATCGAGGATCGCCTCTTCAAAGAAGCCGAGGACGCGCCCGAGAGCCTTGTCAAGCGTACGCCCGTCGTTTGCGTTATGGGCCACGTTGACCACGGTAAGACCTCCCTCCTTGACGCGATCCGCCACACAAGCGTGACCAGCGGCGAAGCCGGCGGCATCACGCAGGCGATCGGCGCGTATCAGGTCACGGTAGACGGCGAGCCGATCACCTTCCTCGACACCCCCGGCCACGAGGCCTTTACCGCCATGCGTGCCAGAGGCGCGCAGGCCACCGACATTGCGATCCTGGTGGTTGCCGCCGATGACGGCATCATGCCCCAGACCGTGGAGGCGATCAACCACGCCAAGGCCGCAGGCATCGACATCATTGTGGCGATCAACAAAATGGATAAGCCTCAGGCCAACCCCGATCAGGTCATGCAGGAGCTGACCAAGTACGACCTGGTGCCCGAGGAGTGGGGGGGCGATGTGATGTGCGTTCCCGTCAGTGCGCTCACGGGCATGGGCATCGACACGCTCCTTGAGAACGTCCTGCTGGTGGCCGAGGTCAAGGAGCTGAAGGCCAATCCCAACCGCCGCGCCAAGGGTATCGTCATTGAGTCGCGCCTCGACCACGGCCGCGGCCCTGTGGCCACCGTCCTTGTGCAGAACGGTACGCTAAACGCCTCGGATATCGTCATTGCGGGCACCGCCGTTGGCCGTGTGCGCGCCATGGTCAACGATAAGGGACAGACGGTCAAGACGGCAGGCCCCGGCGTGCCCGTTGAGATCATCGGCCTTTCCGAGATCCCCGAGGCGGGCGACGAGTTCAACGCCGTTGAAGACGAGAAAATGGCCCGCCAGCTCTCCGAGCAGCGCAAGAGCGCGGCCAAGGAGGAATCCTTCCGCCAGAGCGCCCGCATGAACCTTGACGATCTCTTTGCCCGCATCGGCGAGGGCGTCAAGAACCTCAACATCATCATCAAGGCCGACGTGGCCGGCTCGGCCGAGGCGGTCAAGGCCTCGCTCCTCAAGCTCTCAAACGAGGAGGTTAAGGTGGCCGTCATCCATACCGCCGTCGGCGGTATCACCGAGGGCGACGTGATGCTGGCCCGCGCGAGTGACGCGATCATCGTCGGCTTCAACGTCCGCCCCGACCGCACGGCGCTGGATTCCGCCATGCGTGACGGCGTGGATATCCGCACCTACCGCATCATCTACGAGTGCATCGAGGAGATCGAGGCGGCCATGAAGGGCATGCTGGCTCCCAAGTTCCGCGAGAACCTGCTCGGCCACGCCGAGGTGCGTCAGATCATTCACGTTTCGAGCGTTGGCACCATTGCCGGCTCCTACGTGCTTGACGGCAAGATCACCCGTGCCTCCAAGATCCGCATCGTGCGTGACGGCACCGTCATCGCCGAGGACGAGATCGACTCGCTCCGCCGCTTTAAGGACGACGTGCGCGAGGTCGCCTCGGGCTACGAGTGCGGCATCAGCCTTAAAAAGTATAACGACATCAAGGAGGGCGACGTCCTTGAGGCCTTCATTATGGAGGAAGTCGAACGCTAAAAAAAGCCGAAGAAGCACCGCTTCTTCGGCTTTTTTCTTGCTCCCTTCTCCGTTTTTACATCGGTGTAAAGAATACTTTATGAATGCTTCGGGCATACTGTCCGTGAGGTGATACTATGCCAAAGAAAAGAGACGGCGGCACAAGCGCGCCCGCCACTCCCGCCGTTCCCGATCCGCCCGTGCCCAACCGCGCCCGCACCGAAATGATCATCGGGGATCCGCGCGAGGGAAAAAGCTACAAGGACCCCGTCAAGGACGAGAAGAAGGAAGCAAAGAAGCCATAGAAAAAAGGAGAGCCGAAGCTCTCCTTTTTTCTATTGTGGCATACACAAGCCCTCTTTGGGCGGCTTAAAGGGGCGTGGAATTTTCGAGCGGGATTGTCGATCGCGACCTGAAGGCGCATTGTTGTACGTCGAATGGGAGCGAGCGACGGTTTACGCCGAAAATTGCCGCCCTTATTCCGGGGAGCGGACCTTGTAGCGCTTCTGCAGGATCATCGTAAGAACGATGCCGATCACAATCGGCAAATAGAAGGTGAGGAAGCGCCAGATAAAGGTGGAAGCGGGAACGAGGGTGGCGTCCGCATACACGTGGGAGAAATAGCCGACGTAGCTTCCCTCGGAGGCGCCCATGGCGCCCGGCATCGGCATAAAGGCCGAGATCATATAGACAAACGCTTGGCAGGAGATGACGGTCAGAAAATCGCTTCCCGTCTCACCAAAGCCGCGGAAGATGACAAAGGAAATGGCAAAGTAGGCGGTCAGCTGCACGAGCGTGACGAGGATGACCTTGACGATCATCACCGGCTCCTTCACAATGAACTTCATGTTGTTGAAGGAGGCGTTCATGGAATCCTCAATCGAATCGCAGGATTTCTGAGGATTTTTGATGATACGGAGCTTCCCGAGGAAGAAGATAACACGGCGAACGATCCGCATCGTGAAGTCCTTACAGAAGGAAACGAGCAGGAGAAACACGATGAAGGCCGAGCAAACGACAAAGCCCACGATCGCCAGCACCATAAGGGGAGCGAGGTCCTCGGTAAAGAAGTCGAAGCGGAGGACGAGAACGAGAAGGCAATAGAGCGTCTCGGCCACGTGGTAAAGAATAAGGCGCGACATCAAAATCGAGATCGAGGCTGAGGCGGGCACGCCGTAACGGCTCATGTAATACGCCTGCATCGGCTGGCCGCCGCTGGCAAAGGGGGTAATGCAGTTGTAATACTGCCCCACCATGGTGGTCAGGCAGGTGTTACGGAACCGCTGGCTGGGGCAGAGCTTGTTCATAACGATCTGGATCGCCCACGCTTCCATGACCCAATAGATCACCATAAGAAGGAGCGCGATAACAAGATACCAGGGGTTCATGCGCAAAAACGCGCCGAAGATCTCGGAGACCTCACCCGCGCTGAACAGATAGACCAGCATCAGGCCAAAGGCAAAAGCACAGGCAACAAGGTTCCATTTGCTTGATTTTTTCATGTCCCGCGGACCGCCTCCCTTCGTTCGTAATGACCGACTCTGTGGTCGTTTGGGCAAAAATATCAAACGAATTATATCATAAAATTTTTAATTTGTAAAGAGGAAGACAAAAAAACGTACGGTTAACGTTTGGCAAAGGTTTTCCTCTCTCAAAAATTCACAGTTAGGAGATTGAATTTTCCGGAATTTGTGATATACTGAAGGTAGAAGCCACCAAAGAAAGAGAGGGGATCCCATGGATATCCGTATGCAGGGCCGAGCGCTGACGCTCCTTTACCGCCTGTTTCTCCGCAACGCCACAGGGGCGCACCAGATCCCCTACCTGCCTTCAAAAACCTGCATTCCCCCAAGGTCGCCCCGCGCGCTTTCGCCTGTGGCGCCCGAGGACGTGGGGATCGATTCGACTTATGTCGATGAATTCCTGACGGCTTTGGAGGGGGAGCGCTCGGCCAATCTTCACACACTGGCCGTGGCGCGTGACGGCAAGGTGTTCTGTCTCGCCGCCGCCCCGGGCTACGATTACGACATCCGCCACCAGACCCACTCGCTCTGCAAGACCGTCACGGGGCTTTCCATTGGCATCCTTGTGGGCGAGGGCAAGCTGACCGTCGACACGCCGATCCATAAGATCCTCACCGAGGGGCGCCCCGCCATTCTCTCCTCGCGTATGAAGGCCATTACGGTGCGCCACCTGCTCTCGATGACGACGGGCGTGATGTTCGGTGAGCTTGGCTCTGTCACCGAGGAGGACTGGGTGCGCTCCTATTTTGAGTCGTCGGTGGTCTTTACCCCGGGCACGCGCTTCTCCTACAACAGCATGAACTCGTATATGCTCTCGGTAATCGTCGAAACGCTCACGGGAAAGACACTGGCGGAATTTGCAAACGAGCGTCTCTTTGCCCCTCTCGGGATCCGTGACGTGTTTTGGGAGTCCTGCCCGCGCGGGCACACCAAGGGCGGCTGGGGGCTGTACCTCTCGGCCGAGGACAGCTTAAAGCTTGGGGAGATGATCCTCCATAACGGCGCCTACAAGAAGCGCCGCATCGTTCCCCGTGAGTGGATCTTTGAGATGGCCAAGCCGCATGCCAAAACGCCCGAGGCGATCGGCGATTATCATTACGGCTATCACATCTGGGTGGCGCGGGACGGCAAGAGCCTGCTCTGCAACGGTATGCTGGGGCAGAACGTGTGGATCTCGCCCACGAACCGCATCGTGCTTGTCACCAACTCCGCGAACTGTGAGCTGTTCCAGAACGGCCCGATGTTCTCTCTTTTCAAGGATGCCTTTTCCCTGCCCTTTGGCAAGGAGCCGAAGCCGCACAATGAGGCGGCGCTTTACCGCCTTTGTGAGCATGAGGCGCGCTTCTTTGCGGGGCGGGCGTGGACGCGCGCGCAGGCCCCTGATGTGCCCCTTGGTGACGGGCGCACGCCCGCGGCTCTCTGGGACCGCCTGACTGCCGCGCCGCTTCTTGCCGAGCGCAACAACTTTGGCCTTCTGCCCCTCTTTGTGATGCTGATGCAGAACAACCTGAACGCCGGCATCACCTCGCTCTCCTTCTCGCGGTGCGGAAAGGAGCGCTTTCTTAACGTATGCGAGGGAGACGAATGCTATTCCCTGCCCGTCGGCTTTGAGGACTACCGCGAAACGACGCTTACGGTGCGCGGCGAGGTCTTTCTCGTGCGTACGCGGGCCGAGTTCTGCGATGATACCGACGGCGTGCCGATCTTAAAGGTTGAGGTCCTCTTTCCCGAGCTGGCCTCGGCCCGTCGGCTGCGCTTCTATTACGATGAGCCGTCACCGACCGTGATCCTCTCCGAGCAGCCAGGGCGCCGCATGCTGAACTATCTTGTCGACGTCATCGGGTTCATGCCGCGCGGTAAGCTCCTTGGGGGGCTGCTCCGCAATCAGCTCGACCGTGAGACGATCGCCGCCCGTGTCCGCACCTGCTATGAGCCGACGCTCCGCCTCGGCCGTGGCGAGGCACCGCCCGAGGTCGAATATTCGCGCTTTGACGGCTTGGATCCCCTGCCCTACGATGGGGGCGATGTGTTTGGCCCCTCCTTCTCGCTCGCCGGCTCCGACATCTCCGTGCAACTGAACGGGGCCGCCGAGGGCGAGGCCTTCTCTCCCACCGTCTCCGTGGCTAAGGCCATTGCCGCCATGAAAAAGTCCCCGAAGGCGGCCGCGGAGCGCACCGTCAAAAAGGCCGCAGCCGTCAAAAAGACCGCAGTTGCCGCAAAGAAACCGGCGCCGAGAAAAAAGAGCACCGCCAAAACTCCCGCAAAAAAGGCCGTCAAGGCCCCCGCAAAAAAGAAATGACCTAACGCCGAGCGACACCCCGTCGCTCGGCGCCCTTTCACCCCCGCGAGCGCCGCTTTTCCGCTCCCCGAAAATATTTCAATTTTTTTTGCGTTTCCTCTTGACATTGCGGAACCTCGGTGCTATAATATGTAAGCACACTAACGGGCCATTAGCTCAGTTGGTTAGAGCTACCGGCTCATAACCGGTTGGTCCAAGGTTCGAGCCCTTGATGGCCCACCATTCTTCTTAACTTCATATTTGGGGCATTAGCGCAGTTGGGAGCGCGCAACACTGGCAGTGTTGAGGTCAGGGGTTCGAATCCCCTATGCTCCACCAAAAAATCTCGTTCCGAAGAACGAGATTTTTTTATCCATTGCGAAAGCAATGGTATCTCATCACGCTTTAGCGTGTATATCATCACCAAAGGTGCATATCATCAGCCGTAGGCTGTATCCTCTTTCGCAATGATGATATACAACACTCCGTGTTGATGATATACGCACGCGCCGCGTGCGATGATATACACGGCTCCGCCGTGATTTGGCACCTCTTTTGAGGTGCTTTTTTCGTTCTCTGGCGGAGCATAGCCGCGAACCCCTGCGCCGAAGGCGCGGGGTTCGATTGCCCGCCGCAGAGCGCGTCGAGCTTGCTCGTAAGCGGCAAAGCGAGGCAAAAGGCGCAAAGCGCCTATCACCCCGCCCTAAGATCGGGGAGCTTGCTCACCAGGCGCAGGGCGCGGGTGAGCTCGCGCTTTGTGCGAGCAATCCCCCGCCTTTCTTTTGATCTTTGCGGTGCAAATCGCGTGTCGCGTTCAACGGCAGAAGGATTGTTTTTTCGCATCGCTCTCTTTAGTGATATTGTATGACGGCCAGGAGAAGGACGCCGCAGCCGAAGAACGAAGCGGGGAGGGCCTTGGTCGATGGTCAACGCCTTTTCCCGTATAAAAAAGCAACGGCTTGGTGTGGCCGTTGCTTTTTGTCATAGCCTTTGGAAATTGAGGAGCACGTCGTGCATCAAAGACAGGGTGTATTGCATCAGGCAGGCGCCGACGGCCGTGGCGAGGACACTGACGAGAACGGCAACGAGGAAGGTGATGCCAACCTCCGCGCCCTTCATGCGGCGGACGGTACGCGCCGACATTCCCGAGGCAGTGTAGAGCGAGAATTCCTCGCGGCGGGAGCGGTAGCTCTGTACGAGGTTGTCGAGGAGACCGACCACCGAAAACACAAGGGATGCCACAAGAAGCGCCACGGCGGCGGCGACGTAGATCTCCACCATTTCGGTGCGGAGGGCAAAGAGATCCTCCGTGGGTAGCACCCCCGCAAGCTCCGCGGAGGTGGCGGCGGCAAGCTCCTGACGAAGCAGCTCGGGCGAGGCGCCGTCCTCCCCTGCGACCAGGAGCATATTATAGGCGATGCCGTGATGGGTGCAATCGAAGACGAGCATCAGCGTGCCGATGTGCGCCACGGCGGCCACTGTGAGTGAGAGCGAGCGCTCGCCCACCCGGATCTCTACGGTGTCCCCCTCGTCGATCGAGAGCTCACGAGCGAGCTCTCGGGAAATGACGACCTCGTTCCCCTCGGGCAAGCGGGTCAGGTTCAGCTCCTCCGAGAAGGCGCTATTGTCATCGGCCGCCAGGGCGGTGCAGGTCCGTGCCCCCGAAACGGCAACGGTGGAGAGGTAGATCCTGTTGACCCGCCCGACGCTCTCACAGGCGGCGACGCGCTCATAGCAGCGCTCGGTCCCGCCCGATACGGTATACTCTCCGCAAAAGAGACCCCGCAGGGTACCGAGAAATCCGAAGGCGCTGGCGAGCACGTAGCAGGTCAGGATAAGGACGCTCAGAAGCAAGGCTACAAGGCGCGCTGAGTTTTGCAGGAGCGGCACGGCCTCGGTATTCTTGAGAGCATAATAGAGCGAGGGGGCCACAAGGCGCCCTCTTTTTTGAATGCGGCGCTCCCAGCCAAGCGACGCCCACCGAAGAACGGTACGGAAAAGGGGCGGCGTGAGGGTAAAGACGAGGAGAAAAAGGACGAGGAAGCAAAGAACGCCGAGCGCAAAGCGCGCAGTAGGGGGGACGAGGTATGCCAGCACGGCAAGGG